>DASVJU010000127.1:0-9765 GCA_036385755.1 Thermoanaerobaculia bacterium | reverse complement strand
TACATCGGCTTGCCGGCGAGACCGAATTGATCGAAGACCCCCCGAAGCTGCGTCGCCTTCGTGACGATGGACCCGTAGCACGAGACGAACGGCGTGCAGCCAGGCGTCCCGTCGTCCTCGGGCATCGGGAACGGGTTCACGCCATTCTGTGCGCCGACGTACCCGTGGAAAGCGCCCCCGTCCGCGTACGCGGCGCCGCCGGCCTGGAGGTACGACGTCATGTGCGTCACGCCGGAGCGCGGCGACGCCGTCCCGACCGGTCCGGCGACAGACGGCGTCAGGAGGAGCGAGTTCGGGTCCGCGTGGACGATCGGATACGCGGCCTGCGCGAGGGCGACCATCTGGGCGTCCGTCCCGGTCCACCACTGCGACACGTTGAACTCGTTCCAGAGCTCGTAGATGCGGACGTGCGGCTTCGTCGCGCCGTCGTAGTGCGCGAGGAGGGCCGTGACGAAGTCCTTCCAGTCCTGCACGTCGTCGGGCGGGGCCGTGCAGACCGAAACGCCGTTCGTGGTCCCGCACGTGCTCTTGTCCGCGACCGCCCAGCCCGGCGTCCCGGCCGCGAGCGTGATCGCCACGTTCGCCGTGTTCGTGGACGTATCCACGAGGCCGCCCTTGACCGCGGCCGCGACGTATACGTCGAAGAGCGAGAAGTCGAAGACCCCTTTCTGCTGCTCGATCCGCTGCCAGGCGAAGTCCCCGTGGGCGACCGTCCCCATCGGCACCGCGGGGGCGTCCTTGGCGTTGACCATGGCCATGCCGAAGAACGCGGGCGGGATCGGTCCTCCCGACTGCGCAAAGCCGTGGATACACAGGACCTCGTTGAGCAGGAGGAGCGACGCGCACGCGAGCCACTTCGTTCTTGTGTTCATGGGTTCCTCGTGTTCTTCAGGGTTTGCTCGAGATCGTGAACGCCGAGCGCATGCGCACGACCGTGTAGGGATTCCAGGTCGACAACGTCCAATCGATCGTCAGCGTGCTCCCCGCGACCCGCGTGAAGCGCTCGATCAGGAACGGCGCGTAGTCCCCGCCGCGCGTGGTCGCGGGAGGGTTTTTCACCTCGTTGATCGTGGGGCCGTCGAGGTGGTCGTCCGGCACGGAACTCGGGTCGTGGATGAAGACGCCGAGCCCGTGATCCCGTTTCGCATTGAAGACGAGCTGGGGTTCGCTCCACGGTCCCCAGGGCGCCTGCGCGTAGGAAAAATAGATCCCGGCCGTCGCTGCCGTCTGGCGGCCCCCGTCGTACGTCATGAGCCACAGGCCGAGGTCCTGCGCCCAGACGACGGATACGTTGCCGATCGTGGGGGCGTCGGGGGGCGTGTGGTGGAGCGGGTTGTCGATGACGACGGGTACGGCGCCCGCTTCCTGGTCGGTCCAGGTGGGCTGCCCGCCGGCGAGGCCGGCGAAATAGCGGGTCCCGCTCCCGCTTTCGAAGGAGCTCGCCGGGACTTCGGCGAGGTAGACGTCGCTCGCCCGATAGTCCCCGGGTCCGAACATCAGGACGTCGGTCCCGGACGCGTGGAGCGACAGGTTGATGAAGTGCCCGCCGGGAAGCGACGAGATCGTCCGCCCGGTGGTGAGCTTCTTCGTCGCCAGATCAAACCGCGTCAGAACCGACTGGTCGTGCACGTGAGGATCCGGGAGGCTCGTGTCGGAGCCGGTGCTGCACACGATGTAGATCTGCCCGCCCAGGGTGATCCCCGCCGCAGGGACGTCGTCCGCCCCCATCACGACGCCGGGCGGCTGGACGAGGTAGGTGCTGCCATCGTTGTTCGTCAGGAAGTCGAGGAGAAGGCGGTCGCCCGGGTCGGTGGTCGTACTCAACGCCACCGTGTCGCCCGCGTGGTAGTTCGTCTTCGTCCCGATCGTGTCGCCGAACAGGAACATGAGCCCGTTCGGCGTCTCGAACGAGGAGCCGAGGTCGATTCCCAGAACGTCGTACCGGGTGATCGTCTGGCTGGCCGTGCGCGTGCAGACGTTCCGCTGCTCGAGGTCGGGCCAGTCGCAGTCGCCGAGAATCTGTTCGACCTTCACCGAGGAGCTCGCCACGTACGTGAGGGTGACCGGCGCCGTGAGGCCTGAAACGTAGCTTCCGTCGGAGGTCCCGCTGCCGGGTGCCGCGCCGTCGTTCACGACGCCGTAGGCGACGAAGTCCGACGCGCGGCCCTGCGGAGCAACGCGCGCGTAGCCGTGGGAGAGCCCCGCCTGGGTCATCACCGAGGAAACCTGCAGCCACTGCCCTCCCGCGAGCGGGAACGGCCCGAGCGTCTTGACCGGAGTCCCGTTCCCGTTCAAGGAGTCGTAGAGGTCGATCTCGTAGCTCACGAGCGTGGAGTCCCCGACCCGGGCGTCGGCGATGGCGACGTTCGACCGCGCGTTCGCGTCCTGCCTCAGACCGAAGACCCACGCCGCCGTCCTCGCTCTCGACGACGCGGCGATGGCCGGGTAGGCCAGCCCGAACGTCCCTCCGACGCTCGCGTCCGGGTTCGGGCTGGACGTCCTCACGAGAACCGCGACGCCGCCCGTGACGAGGAGCGTGCCCCCCTGGCTCGCGGAAGCGGGGATCGGCAGATGCAGCGTCGCGCCGAGGTACGAGACGAGGTCGTCGAACCTGAGCTGTCGCCCGGCCGGAACGGAGATCGACGTGGAGACGGGCGCTCCCGCCGCGAGCTGCGGCGAGGGCGTGTAGATCAGCGTCGCGGTCACGGCCAAAGACGAGGGGTTGGCCAGGATCAGTTCGGACGTGTAGACGGTCCCGGCCGAGGGCACGTGGAGAACGATCGGCACGAGTCCGTCCGAAGCGCCGGGCGCGATGAAGCTCCCGTCCGAGGTGCCTCCGCCGGCCGCGGCGCCGTCGTTGACGACGCCGTACACGTAGAACGGGTCGCTGCCGCCGCCGACCCGCGTCACGGTTACCCAGCCGTTCTTCACGCCATCCGCGGCAAGGATCGAGTTGATCTGGTGAAAGTCTCCGGGCTGGAGCGTGTACGCGATCGGCGCACCGGCGGCGGTTCCCGTGTCCCCGTCGTAGAGCTGGATCGACACGGCTGCCGGGCCGTTCCCGCCGGGAAGGTCCACGAGGGCGAGGTTGGACCGGAACGCCGCGTCCTCGCGCAGCCCGTAGATCGTGAGCGGCTCCGGGGGCGGGGCCGTCGCCGGGACGGCCGAGGCGAAGAGGCCGAAGCTCCCGCCGACGGCCGCGTCTGGATTCGGAGTGGAGGTTCTCGACCCGGCGAAGACGAGCGCGGGGTCCGTGACGTCGAGGAAGGTCACGAGCAGGGAGCCGAGGATCGTCGTCCCGCTCGCGGGAAGCGCGGCGCCGCGGTCCCTCAGGTACTGGATCACGTCGGAGATCCGGAGCTCCCTCCCGGCGCCGACGGAGTCGCTCACCGGAGCGCTCCCCGCCCCCGGCGTTCCGGGAGACGGCCGGTAGGTCAGCGAGACGCGCGTCGCGGCGGCGCTCCGGTTCACGAGGACGAGGTCCGACGTGTAGTGCGCCGGCGCGCGCCCGAAGACGTCGAGGACGACCGGGACCGTCACGCTCACCGGGCCCGGCGTCTGTGCGACGGCCGGAGCCGCCGTCGCCAGGATCGACGCGGCACAGATCAGCGATGCGAGCGTTCTCGGCCGGTTTCCCATAGGACCCCCGGCCGGATCGTAGGGAGGAGCGCTCCGGAAGCCGCCCTCAACGTTGCCAGTCGCGTGCCGCGTCAGCGGACGAGGCCCTGCCGGAGCGCCTTCGCCACGGCCTCGGACTTGGAGTGGACCTCCAGCTTCCCGTAGATGTTCTGCATGTGGAAGTTGATCGTGCTGAACGCGACGCCCAGTTCCGCCGCCGCGCTCTGGTAGTTGTGGCCCTCGACGAGCAGCTTCAGGAGCTTCAGCTCGTGCGCCGTCAGGTCGTAGTCGCCCGTCTCCGGCGGCCGGATCCCCCGGAAGAGCTTCAGGACGCGGAGGGCGACCTCCGGCGACATCGGCGCGCCGTGGAGCGCCTCGCCGAGGCTCTCGAGGAGCTTCGCGGGCGGAGTCTTCTTGAGCAGGTACCCGCACGCGCCCGCGCACAGGGCCTCGAAGATCCTCTCGTCGTCGTCGTAAACCGTGAGGACGAGGAACGCGACGCGGGGATACTTCGCGCGCAGGAGCGGCAGCCCCTTGATGCCGGACATGCCGGGCAGTCCGATGTCGACGAGGGCGATGTCGGGGACGTCGCTCCACGGGCGCGCGAGCGCGTCCTCCATGGAGCGGAACGCCGCGGTGCACCGGTAGCCCGCGGTTCCGTCGATGAGGACGGCGAGACCCTCCCGGATGGTGCGGTCGTCGTCGACGATCGCGACCTTGATCGGACCGGCGCGCGCTGACGGCTTGATCGAACCAATCGTCGACAAGGCTCGACTCTAGCCCACGGGACGGCCCGTCTTCCCCCTCAACGCTGAGAGGAGCCCCGGCGCATCGCACCTGACGGTCAGGGTCACGCGGGTCCCCCCGCCCGGTGTGGAGCTCACGTCCAGCGTGCCGCCCGCGTCACGCGCGCGGCGGCGCATGCTCGCGAGGCCGTTGCCTTCCGACGGCACGGAGGGATCGAACCCCCGGCCGTCGTCGCTCACGCGCAGAACGAGGCGCTCGTCCCGGGTGGAGAGCTCCACGTCCACGCGGCGGGCGCCGGAGTGCCGGGCGACGTTGTGGATCGCTTCCTTGAAAACCAGATAAACCTGCCGGCGCGCGTCCACGCCGATTCCCGGATCGTCGTCCGCGGCCGCGGAGCGGAGGTTCAGCGCGATTCCCTGGCCGCCGAGCAGGTCGGTGGCGAACCGGCGCATCCGGTGCGTCAGGTTGCTGACGCGGTCGTGCTCGGGGTTGATCGCCCAGACGATGTCGCTCATCGAGTCGACGAGCTCGCGCGAGATGTCCGCGATCTCGGAAAGCGTCGTGGCGTTCCGCGGCAACGGGCCGTCCCCGCCCCTCCGCGCGACCTCGCTCAGGATCGCGATCTGGGACAGGCTCGCCCCGATGTCGTCGTGCAGGTCCGTCGCGATCCGGGTCCTGAGGTTCGCCACCGCGAGGAGACGCGCCAGGCGGGCCCGGTGCAGGGCGTAGATCGCGAGGGCAGCGGCCGCGCCGCAGATCCCGAGGAACCACCCGCGACGCCACAGGGGCGGGAGGACGGTGAACGAGACGCTCGCCGGCTCCGGGCTCACGGCGCCCTCGCTCGCGACGGCGCGGACCAGGAAGCGATAGCTCCCGGCCGAGAGGCTCGCATAGACGACCGCGCGGTGGTCGGTCGGCGGGTTCCAGTCCCGGTCCGCGCCCTCGAGGCGGTACTGGTACCGCAGAACCTCCCCCGGCGAGAAGCCGAGGCCCACGAAATCGATGCGCAGGGGCGTCTCGCGCAGCTCCAGGCCGGCGACGGCCGGCTGGCCGAGGTCGGAGATCGGCTGCGGGACGCCTCCGACGGCGAGGCCGGTGACGAGGACCGGTGGCGGCGCGCGCGGGCGGTCGAGCGCCGGAACGAACCGGGACACGCCGAGCGGCGTCGAAAACCAGAGCGCTCCGCGGCGGTCGCGCAGGACGAGCTGCAGCTCGCCTGCGGGAATGCCGTCGGCCGCGGTGTAGTGCCGGATGCGGCCGGGGCCCGCGGCCAGCGGCTCGAAGCGATCGATCCCCCTCCCGGTCGCGGCGTAGAGGCGCCCCCACGCATCCTCGGTGACGGCCGCGACGTCGCGGCTCGAAAGCCCGCTCGCCGTGTCGTACCGGACGAAGACGGGACGGTCGCGAGACGGATCGTCGAGACGGAGCAGCCCGTCGGAGGTTCCGATCCACAGGCGCGCCTTCGAGTCCACGAAGATCTGGCGGACCTGCCCGGCCACGCCGTCGCGCGGACCGAAAAATGCGAACCGTCCGCCGCGATAGCGCGCGAGCCCGCCGTGGAAGAGGCCGACCCAGACGTCGCCGGCGGGGACCTCGGCGAGCGCCGTCGGGACCGGGTGCGCCGGCAGTCCGTCGGCTTCGGAGAACGTGCGCACGCGTCCGGAGCGGCGGTCCCAGACCGCGAGCCCATCCTCCGAGCCGAGTCCGATCGTTCCGATCCAGACGTCACCTCGGGAGTCCTCGAAGACGCGGAAGACGTTGTTGCCCTGGAGCCCGTCGCGGGTCGTGTAGACCCTCGCGGGCCGTGCTCCCGCCAGCTGGCCGACCCGGGAGACGCGCGCGAACCTGCAGAGGCCTTGCCCCGTCGCGATCCACCACTCTCCAGTCCGGTCCTCGAGGGCGATCTGCCCGCGGCCCCATCCGAAGTAGGTGATCATGCGGGGCCAGCGCGGCTCGATCCGCGTGAACCGCCGGCCGTCGAACTGGGCGATGTCCAGGCCCGACTCGCTCCCGTGCACGACGCACAGTGCGCCGCTCCGGGTCTCGACGAGCGCGGACGCCTGCGGCGCGCCGTCGGCTTCCGTGTAGGTCGTGAAGCCGTTGCGGGCCACCTTCATCGCGCCGGAACCGAACGTGCCGACCCACAGGTTCCCGTCGCGATCCTCGGCGAGCGCGCCTACGGTCCGCGCGCTCAGGCCCTGCGCCAGCGTGTAGCTTTCGAACTCGCGTCCGTCCGGCGCCTCGCCGGGGATCCGCCGCGCAAGGCCCTGCGTTGTCCCGACCCAAAGCGTTCCGTCCGACGTCTCCAGCAGCGACTCGACGCGCAGCGCGGGGAGCCCGTCCCTCGCGGCGTAGACCCGCATCCGCGGCTCGCCCGGCTCCCCGGCGGGGTCCATCCTGAGAAGGCCCGCCCGCGTCCCGACCCACAACCGCCCGTCCCGGTCCTCGAGCAACGCCATGACGTAAGGGTTCGGCAGGCCGTCCGCGGTCGTGAAGCGTCTCGTCGTCCCGTCAGGCTTGCGGCGCGTGAGCCCGTCCGTACCGCCGACCCACAGCGCGCCCCGCCGGTCCACGAGGACCGCGGTCACGGCCGGGTCGCTCATCCCCAGCTCCACGCGGCGGAACGAACCGTCCTTCGGGTCCAGGTGGAAGAGGCCGCCATCCCCCGACGCGGCGCCGCACCAGACTCCGCCCGAGCCGTCCTCATACAGCACGGAGGGCGCGGTCGCGGCGCTCGAGGCGCCGAGCGGTGTGCGGACGAACCTTCCGGCGCCGGCGCCGGAAGGTTCAAAGCGGCAGAGTCCTCCGCCGGTCGCGATCCAGTAGACGCCAGCGCGGGTCTCGAGGAAATCGGCGATGAAATTCGACGGCAGGCCCTGCTCCGCGTGGTAGTTCGTGAACCCGTACCCGTCGAAGCGCGAGAGCCCCTCGGCCGTGCCGAACCAGAGGAAGCCGCGGGAGTCCTGGGAGATCGCGAGGATGTGGTCCCGGGCCAGACCGTCGGCCGTCGTGTAGGTCTTGATCGGGAGATGGCTCGCCTGGAGAACCGAAGGCGCGAGCAGGGCTGCAATGACGCAGATGCGTCGTCCCACGCTCACTTCACCGGTTTCTTGCCGCCCGCGTGTCCGCCTCTGGCCCCGGCCTTTCCTTTCGCCGCGTTTCCTTTCCCTGTCTTCGCGCTCGCGGCTCCCGCCTTCGCGGAGGCCGCTTTCGGCGCGGCCGCGGCTCGCGCGGCGGCGGATCGCGGCGTCGTCGCGCGCGTCGCATTCGCGCCCGACGTGTAGAGGTTCCGGTTCACGGTGACGTTCCGGGTGACGTTCACGTTGCGTGTGACGTTCACGTTTCGGAAGGCCGGCCGGTAGAAGCCGGCGGGCCCGCACCACCGCGCTCCCCACCCGAAGCCGAAGCCGTAGCGGAAACCGGCCCACGCGGGTCCCCATCCGAAGCCGTAGCCCCAACCGGGCCCGAGCGCCCAGCGCGCGTGAAAGCCCCACGTCCAGGGGCGCGGGTAGTAAGCGGCACCCCACCATGGGCGATAGGCCCAGCCCGTCCCGAAGACGACCGTGCCGTAGTACGGGTACGAGCCGAGGTACGCCGGCGTGTACGCGACGTAGACGACGTCCGGCGTCGAGTCGTAGATCGTCGCAAAGCGCGTGTTGTAGACCGGACTCTCCGGCGGGATCGACCGGATGTCGTCCTCGGGGATCGCGTCCGTGACGCGCCACGGGCCGGCGGGCGACTCGCCCGCGAACCAGACGCCCTGGTCGCAGACGTAGTACCGGCCGCGGACGCGAAGCACCTGGTCGGGCGTGTTCAGCGCGTACTCGACCTGTGTGCCGGGCACGGATTCGAACTTCGGCTCGCCGTCCCACGTCACGCTCACGTGCGCGTCCCTCCGCTTGACCGCGGCCGTGCGCGGAGTGGCCGCGTCGTGCAGCGCCTCGCGGGCCGCGCCCGTCCCGGGTACGAATGCGAGAACGGAGGACTTCGCCGAGTCCGCGGGGATCCGCCGGAAGCTCGCCGGGAGCTGGTCCGGCTCGACCCAGGTCCAGGGGCCGGAGAGCGAATCGCCCCGGTACCAGCGCCCCGAGATCACGAGCCACGTGCGCCCGTCCGGGACCGTCCGGAAGACGTCGCTCTCCGAGTTCGAAATCGTCTCGAGCGCGTTCGCGACGACCGGGCTCCACTCGGGCGGACCGTCCGAGACGATCAGCTCGGCCGGATCGGTCGCGACGAGAATCTTGGGAACGCGCGTGTCCGCCGACGACGCCGCCTGCTCGACCTCGGCTTCCGGGATCCCCGCTTCCTTCCGGTCGCTCCGGGCGATCCGGAGCGCCTCCGGGGGCGCCACGGCAGCTTTCTCCCATGGCCCGGCCGGGCCCGGCGCTCGGAACCACGTCGTCCCGCCGTCGAGGTAGTAGGCGTTCGCAACCCCGTCGTGCAGGACGAGAAACGGCGTGTTGAGCGCCCGTTCGAGGGAGGAGCCTTCCACGGCGCGGAAGCGCGGCTCACCGTCGAAGACGACGAGGATCGCAGGCTCCGACTCGAAAACGATGCGGGGCGGATCGGTTCCAAGCTTCCCGGGAGCCTCCTCTCTCCGCCCCGCGAGCCTCGCGCTCGCGAGGACGTCGTCGAGCGGGAGCTTCATCGAGAGTCGCGTCAGCTCCTGGGCGATCCGCGCCGCGATCCGCTGCTGCCGGGCCGGTGCCGCCGCGGGGAGCTGGACGCGAGGCACACGGACCGCCGTGAGCGTCACGAGGCGCGCGTTGCGGTCGACGACGACGTCCGCCTCGTAGAAGACGATCCCGACCGCGGGCTCGGCATTTTCCGGGCGCCGGAGCCGCAGGGTGCCGCGCGCCTTGAGGAGCGTCCCCTCGAGGCTGTCAGCCTGCGGGGCGTCGACGACGGCGGTCGACTCGCCGAGGCGGATCGTCGCAGGCCATTCCGCGGCGGCCGCGGGCCGCTGCTTCCTCGGCCCGCCCTGCGGCGCCGCAAGAGAGACTCCGGAGAGACAGAGCAACGCGGCGATTGTCTTCGGCCACGAGCAGGCCGGGCGGCTCTGGAACTGCATGGCAGGGTCCTTTCGTACTCCGGTAGACGAGAGCCAGGGGCGCGCGGTTGACATGCCGTTTGGGCGAATTGCGGGACTTTAGTCCAATCGCGCGTTTACGCGCTCGCGGCGCGGGCGCCCGTTCAGAGCGACTTGAGCTTCGCGACGACTGCTTCGACGTCGTAGTCGGGGGTCGACGCGCCGGCCGAGACGCCGACCTTTTTCGCGCCCGCGAGCTTCGCGGGATCCAGCTCGGCGGCCGTCCCGATCAGGAGCGTCGGTTTCTTTTCCGCCGCGATGTGCGCGAGCTCCTTCGTGTTCTTGCTGTTCTTCCCGCCGATCACGACGAT
>DASVJU010000126.1:0-2263 GCA_036385755.1 Thermoanaerobaculia bacterium | reverse complement strand
CATCCGGAGCGTGATCGTGTCGCGGCGGAGCTGGAGGAACTCCTTGCGGACGAGGGCGAGGAGGCGGTTCACGCCGCGGCCTTCTGCGCGCTCCGCGCGAGCGAGACGAAGACGTCCTCGAGCGAGGGCTCGGCGTTCGCGGGCACGCCGAACCGGGCGAGGAGCCGCGCGGCGTCGGGTCCGGCACCCGGCCGGGCGACGGCGCGCAGGCGCCGGCCGAAGAGATACGCGTCCTCGAGGCCCGCGTCACCTCGCACCGAGGCGAGCGCCGCGAACGGCTCGGACGCGAGCGGCACCTCGAAAAGCCGCCCCGAAAGAGAGGCCTTGAGGTCGGTTGGGCTGCCCGAGGCGATCAGCTTCCCGTCGAGGATGAAGGCGAGGCGGTCGCACTGCTCGGCCTCGTCCATGTAGTGCGTCGTGACGAGGACCGTCATCCCGCGCGCGGCGGCGAGCTCGTAGATGAGGTCCCAGAAGAGGCGCCGCCCCTTCGGGTCGACGCCGCCGGTCGGCTCGTCGAGGAAGAGGAGCTCGGGCTCGTGGAGGAGGGCCGCCGCGAGCGCGACGCGCTGCCGCTGGCCCGTCGAGAGGTTCTCGGTCAGCTCGCCGAGGATCGGCTCGAAGCGCAGGCGCGCCGCGAGCGCCCGGATGCGCTCGGCGAGGCGCGTGCGCGAAAGGCCATAGATGGACCCGAAAAAACGCAGGTTCTCCTCGACCGTGAGGTCGATATAGAGAGAGAACTTCTGGCTCATGTACCCGAGGCGCTTTTTCCACTCCTCGGTGTCCTTCGCGACGTCGAGGCCGCCGAAGCCGGTCGCGGTGCCGGACGTCGGCTCGAGGAGGCCCGTCAGCATCCGGATCGTCGTGGACTTGCCCGACCCGTTCGGGCCGAGGAAGCCGAACACCTTCCCGCGGGGAATCTCGAACGACACGCGGTCGACCGCGGTGAACGTGCCGAACTTGCGCGTCACGTTCTCGCAGCGGAGGAGGATTTCCGAAGAGGAAGACGAAGTCGAAGAGGGAGATTTCTTAGAAGGTGAAGAGGGGAGGGGAGCGGGCGGCGCGGGGCGAGCGGGCTGGTCGCTCACGCGGCAGCCTCGTGCTCGCTGAACAAGACGAACGCGTCTTCCAGCGTGGGCGCCACGCGCCGCACCTTGTCCGCCGAAACCAGGCCACGCAGCGCATCGATCACTTTACCTTCCAGGAAATCTTCTTTTTCTCCACTCTTCCTCTCTCTTCCTCTTACGTGCAGAACTGTCCCAAAGAGAGAGATGTCGTCCAACTCGGGCATGGCGGCGAGGCGCGCGCGCGCCTCGCCGCGCGCATCCGTCGCGATCTCGACGAGGGGGCGCGGGTAGGCCGCGAGGATCTCGTCGCGCGTCCCCGTGGTTGCGAGCCGGCCCTCGTCCAGGAACCCGATCCGAGAGGCGTACTCGGCCTCATCCATGTAGGGGGTCGAGACGACGATCGTGAGCCCCTCGTGGTGGAGCGCGTTCAGGACCTGCCAGAACTCCCGGCGCGAGACAGGGTCGACGCCCGTCGTCGGCTCGTCGAGGAGAAGGAGGGCTGGGCGCGTCAGTAGCGCCGCGACGAGCGCGAGCTTCTGCTTCATCCCGCCCGAGAGCGCGCCCGCGAGGCGTGTGCCGAAGCGGTCGAGACCGACGCGCGAGAGGAGGTCTTTCGCGCGGGCCGCGGCCTCGCTCGCGGGCACGGCGTAGAGCCGGGCCCTGAGGTCGAGGTTCTCGTCCACGGTGAGGTCCTCGTAGAGCGAGAAGCGCTGCGGGACGAGGCCGAACGGGACGTCTTCCCGCACGGCGCTGCCGGACGTCGGCGCGAGGAGGCCCGCGACGATCCGGAAAAACGTCGTCTTGCCGGCGCCGTCGGGCCCGATGAGAGCGAACATCTCGCCGCGCTCGATCGAAAGATCGATCCCGTTGAGAGCCGGCCGGCCGCCGAAGCTCCGGACGAGCCGTTCGGTGCGGATCACTTGACGGGGCTTTTCGCGGTGCTCTCCGCGATCTTGACGCGCACGTCGGCCGGCTGGCCGGGAACGAGCGGCGCGTTCCATCCCGCGTCGAGGTCGACCTTCGCGGCGTAGACGAGGTTCACGCGCTCGCGCGGCGTATCGACCGGCTTCGGCGTGAACTCGGCGTCGGGCGAGATCTCCGTGACCTTCCCTGGAAACACCTTTCCGGGGTACGCGTCGACGGTCACCTCGGCGGGGCTGCCGGGGCGCACGCGGCCGAGCTGCGTCTCGGGGACGAAC
>DASVJU010000125.1:0-12749 GCA_036385755.1 Thermoanaerobaculia bacterium | reverse complement strand
AGTAGAGCATCCCGAATGCCGCGGAGGCGGCGAGACCGGGCGCGAGCAGGTCCGGCGTCGCCGCGCGCACGACCCACGCGCCGACGACGCCGAGCGTCGCGAGGCCCGCCATGACGTGGAGAGCCGGGGCGTCCCGGACCGCCGCGAAAGCCAGGAGGCCGAGATCGAGGAGAAGGAGAAACCCGAAGAGGATCGGCCAGAGGCTCCCGTCGTCCGGCGACGTCGCGAGCGAGAGAGCGAAGAGCGCCGTCAGGGCCACGCCCGCCACGGGCAGGAACAACCAGCGCCGCTTCACGGCGGCCCACGCGAGACCTCCGTCGAGGAGAAGAAGGTACGAAAGGAGAGTCCCCGGCCGGTCCTCGCCCACCGCGAGGAGCGCCGGCGTCGCGAAGCCGCCGAGGAGGCCCAACCCCGCGATGAAGGCGGAGTCGTGCCGCACCGCGAGCGCGACGGCGAGCGCGGCGACGAGCGCGAGCGCGACGAACGCAGGGAAGAGGCCGAGGATCTCCCATCGCGCGTACGCGGCGTAGAACGTGGCGAAAAGAATGGCGAGCCCGGCGGCCGCGAGCGCGCTCGCCGTGACCGCATAACGTCGCGCGGCCTTGAGCTCGCAGACGATCAGGATCGAGAGGCTCGCGAAAAGGCCGATCGCCATCCGGATGGGAGGCGACAGCCAGCCGCGCTCGATGGAGTAGCGCAGGAAGAAGATCGCGCCGAGCGTGAGGAAGATGCCGGCGGTCCAGGAGAACAGCTTCACGCCGACGAAGCCTTCCCAGTCGACGCCGCGCGCCGCCGGAGGCGGCGCAAGAGAAGAAATGCTTTCTACTCCCTCGCGCACCGACACCTCCGTTCCCAAAGGCATCGGCGGAGTGACGGTATCGGCGCTCTGCTTAGAAGGGGTATTGGGCGGTGGGGCAAAGGCCACCGGAGGTACTGGGAAAGCGATCGGCGGAGTGTCCTGCCGCACAGGTTCGCTCGCGCGCGCCGCCACGGCGGCCTGCTCCTCCGCTCCATTCACCTTCGAAGAAGACTCCACCGTTTCGGGCTGCAACGCCGCGACAGGCGACGAGGGCGCCGCAACGGCCTGAGAGGGAGCAGAAAGTCTTCTGACCTCCTCCTCGAGCCGCCCGACGCGTTCACGCAGCCACACGAAGAACCCGATGGCGGCGCACGCGGCGAGAAACGCGAGGAAGGAGATCACGTCACGCGGCGGCCCTTTTCGGCGCGAGGAAGCGGTCGTAGAGGAGCATGCAGGCCGTCGCCCCGAAGCCGATCGCGGAGAGAAGAATCCACATCCCGCCGGGATTGTTTCCCTTCAGGTAGTGGTCGATCAGGTAGCCCGAGAGGGGCCCGGCGACGAACGCGCCGATCGCGACAGGCAGGAACGCGAAGCCCATGTACGTCCCCGTCTGCGCCTTCGGCGCGAGGTCGGCGACGTATTCGTAGAAGCGCGGCGCCTGCATCGACTCTCCGAGCGCAAAGAGGAGCATCGCGCCGACGACGCCCTGCCAGCTCTGCGTGACGGTGATGACGAGCCACGACGCGCTCGCCACGGCGAAGCCGCCGGCCATCGCGCGAATGGGACGGATCTTCTTCATGAGCGCCGTCGCGGGGACGGAGAGAAAGATGATTCCGAGCGCGTCCACGGTCTCGAGGAGCTCGAACCTCTCGATCTTCAGGATGTCCGTCACGTAGAACGGCAGCGAGTAGAAGACCTGCCAGAACATGATCCAGAAGCCCGAGAAGATCACGAGGAACGTCATGAACCGCGCGTTTTTCAGGACCGTGACCGCGTCCGAGAATACCTTCGCGAACGTGCGGCCCTCGCGCGACCCCGCGGGCTCCCTGTAGAAGAACAGCGTCCCGAGGACGAGAGCTCCCGAGACGGCCGCCGACATGAGAAGGACCTCGGCGATCCCCCAGCGCGTCCTCACTTCGCTCGCGAGGATCGGCCCGAAGAAGCCGCCGAAATTCACGAGCGTGTAGTAGATCGAATAGCCGAGGGACTTCGTCTCTTCGGTCGTCGTGCGCGCGACGGTCCCCACGACGCAGGGCTTGATGAGGGACCCGCCGATCGCCGTCACGACGAGGGCGAGGACGACGTACCCTTTCTTGCCGAGCGCGTCGATGAACGGCTGTCCTGCGGGCATTCCCGCAAGGCCGATGAGCGTGTAGCCCGCACAGAAAATCGTGAAGCACGCAAGGAGGCTGCGCTTGAACCCGAAGCGGTCCACGACGACACCCGCGAGGATCGGGAGGCCGAAGACGAGCCCTCCGTAGACCCCGACGAGCTCGTTGCCCGTCGTCCCGAGTCCCACCGTGCGGTTCAGGTAGACGGCGAGGACGGCCTTCGAACCGTAGAACGCGAAACGCTCGAACAGCTCGAGGACGTTCGCGACCCAGAACGTGCGTGTGAAGCCGGTGCGGAGAACCCGCAGTCGTTCGGCGAGATCCAAGAGTCCTCCTCGAAGGCGATGCGGGCATCTTCGGCGCCGGACGCTCCCCGCGTCAACCGCGCGATGCTAGTCTGAGGGACGGGGAGGGAGCTGCCTCATGGGCATGTACATCATCGCCGAGCCGTGCATCGGAACGAAGGACACCGCGTGCGTCGAGGTTTGCCCGGTCGACTGCATCCACCCGAAGAAGGACGAAGACGGGTTCGGCGAAGCGACGATGCTCTACATCGACCCCAATACGTGCATTCAGTGCGGAAACTGCGAGCCGGCGTGCCCGGTGAAGGCCATTTTCACGGAGGAGACCATTCCCGAAAAGTGGAGGCACTACCAGCAGATCAACGCCGACCACTTCGCGTGATCGCGCTCGCCGGGAAGGGGTGAGCGATCAGTCGTCGTCGCGCGAAAGCAGGTAGCCCACGACGACGCCGATCCCCAGGGCCGCTACGGCCATGACGAACGCGTTGTCGCGTCCGACCCGGTCGACCGTCTTCCAGCGGCGCGCAAGCTCCTTGCGGATGCGCTTCCCCTGGATGCCCGCATCGTCGAGAACGTCTTCGACGCGTCCGGCCACTTCCTTCGCGAGATCCTGCCCTCTTTCACCGGCTTCCGAGAGGCCTTCGCGCATCGACCCGAGGATGTCGTCAACCCGTGAGCGTGCCATGTTGAGTCTCCCTGCGCCGCGGGATGCGGCTTCTCACGATCTTACTCCGGCGAACGGCCTCCGTTAGACTGCGGGGCTCGTGGACGAGCGCGACATTCTCACGCGGCTCTATCGCGCGGCGGTGGCGGCCGTCGATCCGGCGGCTCTCGTCGCCGAGGCCCTCGGACGCCGTGGAGCCGGCGTCTTCGTTCGCTCGGTGTCGGCGCGCGCGCAGCGCGAGTTCGTCTTCGCCCCCTCGCGCGTCGTCGTCCTCGCGGTCGGAAAAGCAGCTGTGCCGATGGCTGCGGCCGCCCATGCGAACCTCGGATCGCGCATCGACGACATGCTCGTCGTGGCTCCCGAGGACGCTCCGTTCCGCGTCCTGGCCCCTTCCGTGCGCACGATCGGAGCGCGCCATCCCGATCCGGACGAGAGCAGCCTCGTCGCCGGCGATGCGGCGCTGTCGCTTGCCGGTTCGCTCGGCAAAGGCGATCTCTTCGTCGTGCTTCTGTCGGGGGGCGGATCGAGCCTCCTGTGCGCGCCCGCTCCGGGGATCTCGCTCGACGACAAATCGAAGACCTCGCGGCTCCTGCTGGCCGCGGGGACTCCGATCGCCGACGTGAACGCCGTGCGCGCGGCGCTGTCGCGCGTGAAAGGGGGGCGCCTCGCCGCCGCGGCGGGCGCGGCCGACGTCGTGACCCTCGTTCTCTCGGATCTCGGGGACGACGGGTGGCATCTCGTCGCCTCCGGCCCGACGCTGGGTTCTCCGACGCGGCCGGCCGACGCGCGCGGCATCCTCGAGCGCTACCGGATCACACCGCTCGTGCCCGCTTCCGTGCGCGCTCATCTCTCGTACGGGCACGAGCCGGCGCCGCTCCGGTCTGGCGGCCCGCGCTGGAGCGTGCTTCTCGCGGACGTGCACACGGCCCTCGAGGGTGCTCGCGTCGAGGCGCTGCGACTCGGCATCGAGCCGCGTGTCGTTCCCGAGCTTCTCTCGGGCGAGGCCCGGACCGCCGGCCGGCGCCTCGCGTTTGCCGGGGCGACCGCCGGGGATCTCCGCCGCCGCCGCAATACATTCGCGCCGCGGCGCCACGTCACGATCCTCGGGGGCGAGACGACCGTGACGGTGAAGGGCCAAGGACGCGGTGGACGCAACCGCGAGGTTGCGCTCTCCGCGGCCCGCGAGATCGCGGAAGCGCCCGGCGTCGCCATGCTCTGCGCGGGAACCGACGGCATCGACAACGAGCCGGACGCCGCCGGTGCATTCGTCGATGGCGCCACTCTGGCGCGGGCCGAAGCGTTGGGCCTCGACTCTTCGCGCGCGCTCCTGGAGAACGACACGGCGCCGTTCTTCGACGCACTCGGCGACGCGTTCACACCGGGGCCGACGGGCACGAATGTCGGCGACGTGGCATTCGTGCTCGGGCCTCCGGTGGCCGAAGAGGATTCACCCGGCCTCCTCCGACCGGCATAAGATTCATGCCGGGAGAAGAGGAAACATGCCGGGTGTGCTGACCATCCGCGAGGAGGGCGAAGCGCGGCGTCACGTGTTCGAACAGCAGGCGGTCGTGGGGCGGGACTCCGACTGCGATGTTTCCCTCTCGAGCCGTTCGGTCTCACGCCGGCACGCGCTCCTCGAGAAGACGACGGACGGCTGGATCCTGCGCGACCTCGGCAGCGCGAACGGCACGTTTCTCGGAGGGGGGCGGGTCACCGAGGTTTCGCTGCCTCCCGGCGCGGCCCTTCGCTTCGGCGAAGTCGAGGCCGTCTTCGACGTCGAGGTGAAAGAGACGTCGAGCGCGGAACGCCTCATTTCGTCTCTGTCCATTCCTCCCGTGCGAAAAACGCGCCCCCTCGCCGTCTTCGTCGTGACGACGGTCGGCGTGGTCCTGCTCGGCGCAGCGACGATCTGGGCCCGCTACTGCGACCGCGCTCCGGCGAAGGCGAGCGCGCGCTCCGCCCCGGTTCCCGTCAGCGGGAGCTGACCACGGGGCGTCCTTCGCGCAGCCAGCGCGCGATTCCTCCCGCGAGATGCGAGGCGCGCACGTGGCCCGAGGCTTCGAGAATCGCGAGCGCGCGGGCGCTCCGCGCTCCGGATTCGCAGTAGACGACGACGTCGCGCGCGCGCGGAACGTCGTCGAGGCGGGAGGGGAGGGCCGCGAGCGGAATGTTCACTGAGGCTGCGAGCGCCCGCGCGGGGATCTCGTAGGGCTCCCTGACGTCGAGAAGGAACGGGACGTCCCCGTCCCCTCCAGACGCGAGCCGCCCGGCGAGCTCCTCCGGCAACGTCTCCCTGAAGGCCGTCCCCGGGCGCCCCGCGCAGAAGGCTTCGTAGTCGACGAGGCGCGTCAGCGTCGGACGGGCACCGCAGACCGCGCACGCGGGATTCTTCGCTGTCCTGATCGTGCGCATCTCCATGCGGAGCGCGTCCACGAGGAGAAGTCGGCCGACGAGGGGTTCGCCCGCGCCGAGGAGGAGCTTGAGGACTTCCGTCGCCTGGATCGTTCCGAGGAGGCCGGGGAGAACGCCGAGGACGCCACCTTCGGCGCAGGACGGCACGAGATCGGCGGGCGGAGGCTCCTCGAAGAGGCACCGGTAACACGGGCCTTTCGCCGCCCAGAAGACGGAGGCCTGCCCGTCGAAACGGGAGACCGAGGCGTGTACGTTCGGCTTGCCGAGGAGGACGCAAGCGTCGTTCACGAGGTAGCGCGCCGGAAAATTGTCCGTTCCGTCGGCGACGACGTCGTACCCGGCGAGGATCTCGAGCGCGTTCTCCGACGTGAGCCTCACCGGATGGGAAACGACGTGTACTCCGGGATTCAGGTCCGAAAGGCGCGCGGCCGCCACCTCGAGCTTCGGCCGTCCCACGTCACCGGTGCCGTAGAGGATCTGGCGCTGGAGATTCGTGACGTCGACCGTGTCGAAATCAACGAGGCCGAGCGTGCCCACCCCCGCGGCCGCGAGATAGAGCGCGACGGGAGAGCCAAGGCCACCCGCGCCTACGACGAGGACGCGCGCGGCCTTCAGCCGCTCCTGGCCTTCCTCTCCGACACCGGGCAGCGCGAGATGCCGCGCGTAGCGGACGCGTTCGTCGGTCGAAAGCGAGGGGCCTCTCATCGCCTTCAGGAGGCGAGAAGCGAGAGGAGCGCGCGATACGCGGGCTCGCTGCAGAGGTTCATCGGGATCGTCTTCCAGGCGTAGAAGACGGACAGGGGCGCGAGAACGGCGAGAACCGCCGCGGCGACGCGCGGCCGGCTCCAGACGTCGCGCCATGCGACGACGACCGCGAACGGCGCAACCGTGAGGTAGTAGCGCGCAAGGTCGCGTTCCCGGAGGAGGGAGAACAAGGCCACATGAGCCGCGATGAGGCCCGCCTCCAGGCGCGCTCCCTTCACCCAGAGCCGGGCCGCGCACAGGATGAAGAACAGGTGCAGGCCGAGGAGCATCTCCGCCGTTTCCCAGTCATTTCGGGCGGCCATCTCGCCGATGAACGCAAACGGGAACGTCAGACGGCCCGCTCCTCCCGCGCTGTCGGCATGGACGTGGAGAAGCGCAAAGAAGTCGCCGAAGAGGAAGCGATACCAGGAGAAGAGGAGGAGAAGCGGCACGGCCGCGAGCGCTCCGCCCGTGAGCGCGGTCTTCACACGCCCGGACACGAGCAGCGCGACGCAGAGCACGGCCACGACGAGAACCCCGTTCGTCCGTGTGACGGTCGCGAGAGCCGCCGCGAAAAGCGCCCAGTCCGGCCGGCCCTTGCGCCAGGCGAGCACCGCGAGGATGACGAGGAGCGACATGAGAGCTTCGCTCGCCCCGAGCGCGCGGTAGAGAAACATCCGCGCCGGCAGGAAGAGGAACGCGAGCACCGCAACGACGACAGGAACCTCGGGAGCCGCCTCCTTCACATACAGGGCGAACGCCACCGCCGATGCGGCGGCAAGGAGGCCCGTCGCGAGGAAGAGACCCGCCTTCCAGCCAACGGCGAGGGAGCAGACACGCAGAACGAGTGGATAGAGGGGCGTGTGCATCGCGAAATAGGAAGGCGAAAGCGCATAGCCCGGGAGGGGGTTCTCCTTCGTGGAGACGTAAAGCGTCTTCGCGACGACGAGGTAGTTCGGGCCGTCGAAGTGGCGCACCACGAGATCCATGCGCGAGAGGAACGGCGCCCAGGCGAGAAGCAGCGCGATCACCGCCAGAAGAGCCGCGAGGACGGGCGCGCGCCGGGACACCCTCTAGCCTAACATTGCGGCCTTGCCCGTCCGCCGCCTCGCCGCGTCCGCATACGTCCCGCTCGGCCGGGTCCACCCCCGCGTCTCGAGAGTCGGCTTCGGCGGCTACCGCGTGGACGACCGGAGCGACGTCCACCGCGAGGCTCTGCGCGAGGCGCTCGTCGCAGGGGTCTCGCTCGTCGACACGTCCACGAACTACGCGGACGGCCACAGCGAGATCCTCGTCGGTGAAGTGGTCCGCGACGTCGTCGCGCGCGGGGCCGCGCGGCGCGAAGACCTGGTCCTCGTGACGAAAGCGGGCTACGTGCAGGGGTCGAACCAGCGAGAGGCCGTCAAGCGAGCCCGCGCCGGCACTCCCTGGACCGAGATGACCGAGTACGCGCCCGACTGCTGGCACTGCATCTCGCCCGACTTTCTCCGCGACCAGCTCACGGCCTCCCTCGAGCGCCTCGCGATGCCGAAGGTCGACGTCCTCCTGCTCCACAACCCCGAGTACTTTCTGACGGACGCGGCCCACCGCGGCGTGCCGAAGGGCGAGGCGCGAGAGGCGTTCTACGACCGGCTCGCGCGGGCCTTCCGCCATCTCGAATCCGAGACGGGCACCGGCCGCATCGGCGCCTACGGCGTCTCCTCGAATACTTTCGTCGTGCCTCACGACAGGGAGGACGCCGTTTCGCTCGAGCGCGTCCTCGCCGCAGCCGGACCCGGCTTCGCGGTCGTTCAGCTCCCCTTCAACCCGCTCGAAGCCGGAGCGAAGGAGGCTGTGCACACGGCGGAGGGCCGGAGCGTTCTCGACGTGGCGAAGAGCGCGGGCCTCGGCGTCCTCGTGAACCGTCCGCTGAATGCATTCTCCGAGCGCGGCCTCGTGCGGTTCGCGGCGTTTCAACCCGACGTTCTCCGCGAGCTGGGACACACCGCGGACTGGGACGCGGAGCGGACGAAGCCGCTCGTGTCGTATCTCGAAGCGAAGTTCGGGACCGCCGCGAATGCCGAGGCGACGCTGGCCCAACGCACTCTTCGCGCGCTGCTAAAGACCCCGGGCGTCGACGTCGCCCTCGTCGGGATGCGGCGCGCCGCATACGTGCGCGACGTCCTCGGCGCGTTCGCCTGACGGCTCAGGGCCCGCCTGGCGAGATCCGGCGCTCCACGCGGAAACGGCCTTCGCCCTCCGGCTGAAGCACGAGGAAGTCCCCGCCGTAGCCGGGCGCGAGCGCGGGAGCGCCGCCGAGCCAGGTCTTCGCCTCGGCGGAGAGCTCGGCTTCGGAGAGCGAGAGAACGCCCGCGGCGGTGGCGCGTCCCCGCGACATGAGAACGAGGAGCGTCTTTTTCCAGCCTTCCTCGCCGCCCGGTGGAGTCACGGCGAGCAGGCGGCCCGTCAGATCGATCTCCGTCTTCCCGACAAAGTCCGTCAGATCGCCGATCTCGAAAACGCCGCCGCGGCCCCCGCGTCCCGACGAGCCCGCGAAACTGGCGCGCGCGGCCGAAAAATTCATGCCGACGTCCGCGCGATACGGCGGAAGGCCAGCTCCCGAGACGACGCGCGCGTTCCGGAGAAGGAGGTCGAACATCCGGTCGCGCGTATCCAGCGGGATCGCGTCGTAGGCCTTTGCGTCGACCGCGGCGAGGGAGCCGTCCGCGAGCGCGTGCAGCGTCCCCAGAAGCGCCACGAAGTTCAGACGCACGAGCGTATTCGCTTCGTCGGGCCCGAAGAAGCCGCCCGACTCGACGAGGAGCGTGGCGGTGCCCCAGCGCGTCATCGAATCGCCGAAGGCGCGCCCCGTGTAGTCCATGTCGTAGCGGGCGACGCGCCCCTTCGCGTATGGCTCGAGGAGGCGCTGGACGAGGACCGCGAGCCGCTTCGTCGCAAGGCGCCCTTCGTTCTCCGTGAACGCCTCGTCGTAGGGAACGGAAAGGAGAGAGATCGCCACCTGCGGCCCGTTCTTTCCCGCCGTCAGGCTCGGGCTGTGGTTGTGGAGGTTGTAGCCGATCGAAGGCTTCAACCGGTCGCGCACGGACTTGAGGAAGCGTCCCTCCGGTGTCTCGAGGCGCAGGGCGTCGCGGTTGATGTCGATGCCCTGCGCGTTCGTGCGGCGCGTCCTCTCCGCCCCGTCCGGATTGAGCATCGGAATGATCGCGAGCTTGAGGCGCGACAGGAGGCGCTCCGTCTCGGGCGACTTTCGCGTCCGCCCGAGGTGTTCGAGGACGTCGAGAAGCGCGCTCGTCGCGGTCGGTTCGTCGCCGTGCATCTGCGACCAGAGGAGAACCGTCGTGGGGCCGTTGCCGAGGACGAGGAGTGGGATCTTTCTCCCTTCCGCCGACGAGCCCTCTTCGTCGATCGTGAAGAGTCCCGGGTGGCGCGCGAGAAGCGCGGCGAGCTCCGCGCGCATTCCCTCGTGTTTCAGCGCGAACGGGGGAACCGGAACGACGTGGGGCCAGGCATCCCAAAGAGCGGAGGAATCTACCGTTGCGCTTGCTCCGGGCGCCGGCAGCGCCCGGGGAGCCAGGAGGAACATGAGTGCAGCAAGAACGAGGACGCGGAAACGAGCGGCGCGCGTCCAGCAAATGGGCATGAGACTGCAATTGTAGATAATCGGGGACAGCGCCATGCCCGTCGAACCCGGATCGCGCCTCGGGTCTTACGAGATTCTCAGCCCTCTCGGTGCCGGAGGCATGGGTGAGGTCTGGCGGGCGCGCGACACGCGCCTTCAGCGCGAAGTCGCCCTCAAGATCCTGCCCGAGGCTTTTGCCCAGGACGCCGAGCGCCTCTCGCGATTCACGCGCGAGGCCCACGTTCTCGCGTCGCTCAATCACCCCGGCATCGGGGCGATCTACAGCTTCGAAGAGATTGGCGGTACGCACTTCCTCAGCCTCGAGCTCGTCCCGGGCGAGACGCTCAAGCAGCGCATCGCCCGCGGCCCGATTCCGGTCAGCGAGGCTCTCGGGATCGCACGCCAGATCGCGGATGCGCTCGAGGCCGCGCATGGGAAGGGCATCCTGCACCGCGACCTCAAGCCGGCGAACGTGAAAGTGACGCCGGACGGGCGGGTGAAGCTCCTCGACTTCGGCCTCGCGAAGGCTTTCGCGGCCGAGCGCACCTCGCCGGAGATCTCCGAGTCGCCCACGGCCGCGGCCGACGGCACGCGGCAGGGCCTCATCCTCGGGACGGCGAGCTACATGAGCCCCGAGCAGGCGCGCGGGCTGCCGCTCGACGCCCGCAGCGACCTCTGGTCGTTCGGCTGCCTCTTCTACGAGATGCTCACAGGCAGGAAGGCCTTCGACGGCGAGACGCTGTCCGACATCCTCGTCGCGATCCTCGACCGCGACCCGAACTGGGACGCCCTGCCCGCCGGGACCCCTTCGCCCGTTCGGGACCTCCTGCATGAACTTCTCGAAAAGAGCGTCGACCACCGGTTTCGCGACGTGCGCGACGTGAAGGCCGCGCTCGATGGCGCGTTCGCGAGCCACTCGACGATACAGACGCTCGCGCGCGTCCCCGCGATCCGCCGCCCGCTCCGCTGGGCGGCCGCCGGCGGCGTCGTGATCGCGGCGCTCCTCGCCGTCGGCGCACTTCTCTGGCTGTCCGTGCACGGGCGCGACGGGAGGGCTCTGCCCGCGTCGAAGATGCTCGCGATTCTCCCGGCAACCGACCTCACGGGCCGCGAGGACGGCCGGCATCTCTGCGACGGCGTGTCGTTCAGCCTCGGGGTGAAGCTCCAGGGCGTCCCGAACCTCGCGATCATGCGGCCGTCGAGCTCGGCGATGCTCAAGGAGACGGACGCCGCGAAGTGGGCGCGCGACACGGGCGCCAACATCCTCGTCCAGCCCGCCGTCCGTCAGATGGGCGACACGCGCCAGCTCTCGTTCTCGATCTCGCTCGCGGGCTCGCCCGTCCAGATCGCCGCGGGCGAGGTGTCCGGCCCCGCGGCCGAGCATTTCCGTCTCGAAGACGAGCTCACGCAGAAGCTCGTGGCATCTCTCCAACTCCACCTCGCGTCGGGGGGCACGGTTCCGACCCCGGCGCCCGCATCCGTGCCGGCCGGCGCACCGCAGACGGACTACGTCGTCGCACTGGGCCACCTCGAGTATTACAACGACAAGGATTCGGTCGAGAAGGCGATCACGCTCTTATCGCGAATCCCCGGCGGCGAGAGTTCGGCGCTCGTGCAGGCTGCGCTCGGGCGCGCGTATCTCGCGTCCTACGACCTCACGAAGGACGTGACCTTCGCCCGTCTCGCGCAGAAGGCGGCCCGGCGAGCGGCCGCGATCGATCCCGATCTCCCTGAGGCGCAGGTCACGCTCGGGCAGGTCCTGACCGCCGCCGGCCAGAACGCCGAAGCGGTGGCTGTGATCCAGAGGACGCTCGCGAAGGACTCGAGGTCCGTCCTCGCCCTTCACGCGCTCGTGACGGCCCTCCAGAGGTCGACGGATCTGGCCGGGGCTGAGCAGGCCGCCCTCCGCCTCGTGGAGCTCCGCCCCACGTCCTGGGCCGGCTTCAACCGGCTCGGCGGCCTCTACTTCCTGAGCAGCCGGTACGAGAAGGCGGCCGAAGCCTACCGGCGCGCGATCGCTTTGAACCCGGATGTCGCGCCCGTCCACCTCAATCTCGGCGCGGTCCTGCTGCGCCTCGGCCGGTTCGAGGAGGCCCGCGCCGCTCTCGACGACTCGATCCGGATCCGCCCCGTGGCAACGGCTTACTCCAACCTCGGCGTGGCGCACTACCTCCTCGGCCGCTTCCCCGAGGCGGCCGCGTCCTTTCAGCGCGCCGTCGACCTCGCGCCGAAGAACTACCGCTGCTACATCGACCTCGGCGACGCGCTCTCGCAGATTCCGGAGCAGGCCGCGCGCGCGCGCGCCGCGTACGAGGCGGCCCTCCCGCTCGTGACGTCGGAGCTCTCGGTGAATCCGGCCGACGCCCTGAACGTCGTCCTTCTCGGCCGGTGTCTCGCCCGGACGGGAGCACCCGAGCGGGCCTGGTCCGAGATCCGGCGGGGCGTCGCGCTCGACCCGGAGGACCAGGAGGTTCTCGAGACCGCCGCCGCCGCCGCGATGGTTCTCGGGAAGAAGGCCGAGGCCCTCGCGTGGCTCCAGAAGGCCGTCGCGCGCGGCTACGGGCTCGTCGAGATCCAGCGCGACCCGGACTTTGCCGCTCTCCGCGGCGAGCCCGAGTTCAAGAAACTCGCGTTCGCCGCGCCCGCCGCACCCACCGCAACGTCCTCAACCCCCGCTACAGGAGTGAAACGATGAGAACGAACGCCCGCTCCCTCTCCGCCCTCGCCTCCGCTCTCCTTCTCGCCGCATCCGCCGTGACCGTGCCGGCCTGCGGCAAGCCCGACGCGCCGCCGGCCAAGGTCACGAGCCAAGCGTGCATGGGGCCGGCTACAACCGTCACCGTCTTCGTCGAATGGAACGGGTCCGTCGCCAAGACAA
>DASVJU010000124.1:0-10358 GCA_036385755.1 Thermoanaerobaculia bacterium | reverse complement strand
GCTGGCCTCGACGCCGATGCAGCCCGTCGGGCGCCGAACGTCGAGCGCGCCCTCGACCTCGTCGCGCGCGCGCTCATTCCGATTCCCGGGGGAAAGGCGCTCCTCTTCCTGGGGTGGGGGCTCGGAATCGACCGCGCGCCGCGCGAGTATCGCGACCTCAGCCAAGCCTTCGCGTCGATGGCCGCGGCGCGGATCAACGTCTTCACGCTCGACGTCTCGGACGCCGACTGGCACACGCTCGAGACGACGCTCCAGGACACCTCGGCGCTCACGGGCGGCACGTATCAGAAGACGCACATCTTCACCGGTAGCGCCGTGACGCGTCTCGCGAAGACCCTCGGCGGCCGGTACGTCCTCGTGTGCGTCGCGCCGGACGACGGAGTCCTCCCGCTTCTCGACGTCTCCCTTCGGGAGCGGCGCGGCGAGGTCTTGTCGCGGGCGTACACTTTCGCGCCATGAGATTCCCGCGCCCGCTGACCGCCTTCGCCGCACTCGCGCCGCTCCTCGCGTGTGCCGCCGCGCCACGCGCCTTGGCTGCGAGCTCCCCGACGCCCACGGCCAAGCCCAAGAAGGTGATCGTTCTCGTGGAGGCGAGAGGATCTGCTCCGGAGCTCGAGCGCTTCGTCCCGCGCTTCCTCTCGAACGCGAGCGACCGCGGCCTCGGGGCGATCATCGACGCCCGGCTCTCGGGAGCCCATCTCGCCGACGTGGGCGCCACGGGCGAGGCGGGCACGGAATTCCGGAAGGCCTGGCCCGCCGACGTGTACCTCGGGATCCTCCTTGCCCCGTGCGGAATCCAGCGCCGGGAGACGCGCAATTTCGACCGCCAGAGCAACGGCATGGGCGCCCCCGTCAGGGTCGAGCAGGTCGTCGTCTCTTACGAGGCGAACTGTTCGGTCGCCGTGTCGGTGGTCGGGGCGCCCGGCGCGGCCGTGAAGATGATCGACGTGACCGGCCGCAACGGTTCGTCCGAGGTCAGTGCGGCCGACACGGAGGCCGAGGCGCAGGCCGCCGAGGATGCCGCGGAGAGGGCGGTCAAGAAGCTCATCTCGGCCGTGCGCTGATTTGACCAGAGTCGTCAGGCGCGGTGCCGGCGGAGTCTTCCTCGTCGAGGCGCTCGTCTCCCTCGCGATCCTGGGGATCGTCCTGACGCTCGGGGCGGGCTTTCTCGCCCGGCGGCGCGTGCTCGAGCGCGACCGTCTCGACCACGAGCGGGCCGTGCGCGCGGCCGCCAGTGAGTGGATCTACCTGCGTTCGTCGTTCCGGAACGACGTCGTCCCGAAAGACCGCCGGCCGTTCGCGGGGCCCGGCATTTTCGTGGATTCCCTCGACGCGCGGGATCCCTTCCTGAGGGTGAAATCGACGGACGTCGACGGGCTCTACCTCGTCCATCTCGAGATCGGATACGGCGAGAAGATGGCGCGGCGCATCGTCCAGGAGGGCTATGTCTTTCGCGGGGCGGGTCCGCCGCCGTGAGAAGGAAGGGCTTCTCTCTCGTCGAGCTTTCCGTCGTCCTCTTCATCGGCGTCGTGCTGCTGTTCTCGCTGCTGCCCGTTTCGACGGGCCTCCTCCGCCAGCAGGCGGGCCTCGACGCGAAGCGTCTGTCGGTCGAGATGTTTCCGGTCCTCTTCGAGCGGCTCTCCGCTGATTTTGCTCGCGCGTCTTCGGTCGCGCTGTCACCCCCGTTCGCAGCCCCCGCGTTCCGGCTGGAGCTCACGCCGCTCCGCGAGGAAGACCCCGAAGTGTCGTGGACGGTGGCCATGGGCGTCGTCTCGCGGACGAACGTGAGGAAGAAACACGATGGAGAGGTCGTGAGCGCGACGTCGACGTGGACGCTCTCCGGAACGTTGTCTCTCGAGGCCGACGAGCTCGCGAACGGCCGGCTCCTGCTGCGGTGGGCCGACGGGTCGGGCGCGGAGTTCCTGCCTCTTGTCTGCGGCCGTCCGACGGAGAAGACGCCGTGAGCGTTCCACCGGGCGCCCGTCGGGATCGGGGAAGCTCCCTCATCCTGGTCCTCGCGACGCTCGCGGTCTTCGGACTCATCCTCGGAGTGCTCGCGTCGATCCTCATGACGGATCTCCGCGCCTCGCGGCGGCGCGCGAACGACCGCTACGCGGCGGAGCTCGCGCGTTCGGGCGTGGACTGGGCGCGCGCCTGGCTCATGGAGAAAGGACATCTTCCGGGCGACCCCCCGAGCCTTCAGGGCGGAGAGATCGAGGTGCGCGTCGAGGAACTACCTTCAGGCGGCCGGAGAATCGTGTCCGTTGGCCACGTCGTCGAAGGAGCCGCCCGTGTCGCCGGCAGGCGCGAGGTCGTCGTCCTCGAGGCGCCCGCTCGTCCGGGCGCGCCGCCGGAGCGTCCACCCACGGAGCCTCCGATCGCCGGGCTTCCGGCGGCGGCACCGCTTCCCGACGTCAGCGGGACGCCATGAGCGAGACGTCGACGGTCGTCGTGCGGTCGCCGCGCACGATCTTCACGGGAACGGCGTCGCCGATCTTCTGTTTCTCGAGCGCCGAGACGAGATCGTCGTAATTCGCGACGTCCTGGCCCGCGACGCCGACGATGATGTCGCCCAGGATGAGGGACCCGTCCCGGTCGCGCTGCGTGCCGCGGAGGCCCGCCCGCGCGGCGCCGGAGCCGTCTGCCACGCCGAGGATGAGGACGCCCGTCACGCCGAGCTGCCGCGCGACGTTCTCGTTCGCCGGCGTGATGCCGAGGCGGGGCCTCACGATGCGTCCGTGGGCGATCAGCTCGGGCACGACGCCGTTCACGGTGTCGACCGGAACGGCGAATCCGATGCCCGCGCTCGCGCCGGACGGGCTCGCGATCTGGGTGTTCACGCCGATGAGCCTTCCGGCGCTGTCGAGGAGCGGCCCGCCGGAATTGCCGGGGTTGATCGCGGCGTCGGTCTGGATGACGTCCTGGATTTTCCGGCCCGTGACGGCCTCGATCGTGCGCCCGAGCGCGCTGACGATGCCCGTGGTCAGCGTCTCGTCGAGGCCGAAGGGATTCCCGATCGCGAAGACCTTCTGGCCCACCTGAAGTCCCTTGCTCGTCCCGACGAGGATCGGCGTCAGCTTCTCGGCCGGGGCCGCGATGCGGAGGACGGCGAGGTCCTTGTCGGGCTCGACACCGACGACCGTCGCCTTCCAGTTCGTCTGGTCCGAAAGCGTGACGACCGACGAATCGGAGTTCTGAAGCACGTGGAAGTTCGTGACGACGTGACCCTGCCGGTCCCACAGGAATCCCGAGCCCGTGCCCTGCGGCACGTCCGTCATCTCGAAGAAATTGACCGCGCGCCGCGAGAGCGTCGTGATGTAGACCACGGACGGGCTCGCGCGCTTGAAGAGCTCGATCGTGGATTTCTCGTCTTCGGCGAGGTCGCCCCGCGCCGTGACGGGCCGTGCATCGGCGGGGGCGCCGGACCGCGACGCGGGCGCGGGGCCGGGAGCGTTGCGGTCCCCGCCGCGGAGGAGGACGAACACGGCCCAGCCGACGAGGAGGCCCACGAGGATCGGCGCGAAGAATCCCCGCCGCCGGGGAGGCGGCGGGGGCTCGGGAGAGTGGATGTAGGGCGGGACGCTCGACACGCGGGGACGAAGGCGCTCAGGGCACGACGCGGATGGATTCGATGACGACCGGAGTGACGGGGGCGTCCACGAATGCGCCGCCCTGATTCGACTTCGGCGTCGCCTTGATCTTGTTCACGACGTCCATGCCCGCGGTCACCTTGCCGAAGACGCAGTAGCCGCCGTCGAGGCTCGAATTGTCATTCACGTTGATGTAGAACTGAGACGTCGCGCTGTTCATGTCGTTCGTGCGCGCCATCGCGATCGTCCCGACTTTGTTCTTGAGTCCATTGGAGGATTCGTTCTTGATCGGAGGCTTCGTCGGCTTCTGCATCTTGTCGACCTTGAAGCCGCCTCCCTGGATCATGAAGCCGTCGATGACGCGGTGGAAAACCGTACCGTCGTAGAACTTGTCGTTCACATAGGCGAGGAAGTTCGCGACGGATACGGGTGCCTTGGCGGCGTCGAGCTCGATCGTCATCGAGCCCAGCGAGGTTTTCATGACGACGGACGGGTTCTTCACGGGGGTTTCTCCCTTCAGGGTGGCGGTGGCGAGGAACGCCGCGGCGAGTGCGAGGGCGAGGTTTCTTTTCATGGAGGAAAAGGTATCACGCCCGGGGAATTCGCCGCGCGGCGAGGAAGAGGAGGACCGCGGCGGCCCCCTGGACCGGCAACGCGAGGAGCAGGGCCGACTTGAGGTCTCCGGTGAAGACGCTCAGGCGCCCCACGGCGTAGGGACCGAGCGCGAGCCCGAGGAACGTCGTATGGAGGATGTAGACGGCGGACGCCGTGGCCCGGAGGCGCGGCGGCACGAGCTCCTGCACGGTGGATGCCGCCGGGCCGATCCACAGACCCGTCAGGATCGCGACGGGGAAGCTCAGGAGGAGCGCCGCCGACGGCGACCGCAGCGAAAGCAGGATGAACCCGAGAGGAAGCGCGAGGGCCGCCGTCAGGACGCCGACGTAGAGCCTGCCGCGGGGCGTCTTCCTGTGCCACGCGTCCGCGAGGAGACCGCCGCACGTGGCCCCGAGCCAGCCTCCGGCGGCGAGAAGGCCACCGAGCAGCAGGCCGACCCGCGCGATGTCGAGGTGGTGAACGCGCAGAAAGAAGGGCGCGATCCAGAGGCTCGTGGAGTAGGTGCCGAACGTGACGAGGCCGAAGCCGATGTTCGAGAGGACGAGCGGCGGGTTCCGAAAGACGAGGTCGAAATCGGCGCGGCTCCTCAGCCGCAGCCCCTGCGCCCACGAGAAGACCGAGTAGAGCCCGACGGCGAGCGCGATCCACTGGGGCGCCGTCCCGAGGAGCCGGGTCAGGACCCACGCGGCCGCCGCGAGCGCTGCGGCGGCGCAGGCGTTGATCGCGAGGCCCGACGGGCCCGCTCCGCTGCGCGCGAGCGTGACGAGCGTGAAGGGAGGGACCACGGCAGCCATCTCGCCCACGAAGAGCCGGAAGGGATGCGGGTCCTTGGCGACGTGCGGCGCGCCGAATCCGCCCCGAGGAGGCTCTCGGAGCGTGCGCACCCACAGGGCGAGGGCGAGGCCCGGAAGACCCACGACGAGGAACGCGGCCTGCCAGCCGTGGAGGCCGAGGGGTTGGGCGCCCGCGGGAAAGGCCGCGTCCCAGCGATCCACGATGAAGCCGCCGATTCCGAGACCCAGGCCCGCGCCGATGAAGATGCCGCTCGAGAAGATGCCGAGGACGGCGCCTCGCCGTTCCCTCGGAAACCAGTCGGACAGGAGCGAGTACGCGGCGGGCGCCGCGCTCGCCTCGCCCGCGCCGACGCCGAGGCGCGCGAACGCGAGCGGAGAGAAGCCGCGCGCGAGGCCCGAGAGCGCGGTCATGACGCTCCAGAACGCCGTGCCCCACGCGATGAGGCGCCGCCGGTCCCAGGCGTCCGCGAGGCGGCCGAGCGGGATCGCGAAGACCGCGAAGAAGACGGCGAAGACCGTCCCGTACAGGAATCCGAGCTGGGCGTCGGTGACCTTGAGGTCCGCCTTGATGCGCTCGGCCAGGATCACGACGATCTGGCGGTCGATGAAGTTGAGGACGTAGACGAGAACGAGGACGGCGAGGACGTACCACGGGTAGAAGCGGCCGGGCCTCGCCTCTTCGCTCCTGATGTCGCGCATGGAGGCGGGATTCTAGGGGACCCGGGACTATTCGGTTCCTTCAGGGCCCACCATCCTGGAGGGATCGATCCAGGAGTCGAACTGCTCGGACGTGACGTGGCCGGACTTCAGCGCGGCCTCCTTCAGCGAGAGGCCTTCCTCGTGCGCCTTCTTCGCGATCGCGGCCGCCTTGTCGTAGCCGATGTGGGGGTTGAGCGCCGTGACGAGCATGAGTGATTTCTTCACGAGCTCGTCGATGCGCGCGCGGTCGGCCGTCAGCCCTTCGGCGCAGTTGCGGCGGAAGCTGCGGCACGCGTCCGCGAGGAGGCGCGTCGACTCGAGCACGTTGTGGATCATGACGGGCTTGTAGACGTGGAGCTCGAAATTTCCCTGGCTCGCCGCGAACGCCACGGCCGCGTCGTTTCCGTAGACCTGCGCGACGACCATCGTCATCGCCTCGGCCTGCGTCGGGTTGACCTTGCCCGGCATGATCGAGCTGCCCGGTTCGTTCTCGGGGATGCGGAGCTCGCCGATCCCGCAACGCGGGCCCGACGCGAGCCAGCGCACGTCGTTCGCGATTTTCATGAGGGATCCGGCGAGCGTGCGGAGCGCCCCGGAGGCGAACGCGAGCGCGTCGTGCGCGGCGAGGGCCTCGAACTTGTTTGGCGCCGTGACGAAGGGGTGCCCCGTCAGCTCGGCGACCCGCTTGGCGACCCTCACCGCGTACTCGGGATGCGTGTTGAGGCCGGTGCCGACGGCCGTGCCGCCGATCGCGAGCTCGAGAAGGTGGGGCAGGGCCTGCCGGACGTGGTCCATGCCGTGGTCGAGCTGCGACACCCAGCCGGAGATCTCCTGGCCGAGCGTGAGCGGGACCGCGTCCTGCAGGTGCGTACGGCCGATCTTGACGACGCGCGCGAATTCCTTCGCCTTGCCATCGAGGACGTCGCGCAGTGTCTTGACCTCGGGAAGGAGCCGTTCCTCGATTTCGGAGACGGCCGCGATCGACATCGCGGTCGGGAACGTGTCGTTCGAGGACTGCGACTTGTTCACGTCGTCGTTCGGGTGAATCGGGTCCTTCGAGCCGATGACGCCGCCCGCCAGCTCGATCGCGCGATTCGAAATCACTTCGTTCACGTTCATGTTCGTCTGTGTGCCGCTCCCGGTCTGGAAAACGACGAGAGGAAAGTGCGCGTCGTGCTTCCCGTCGGCGACCTCCTCCGCGGCGGCGGTGATGAGCGCCGCCTTCGCGGGCGGGAGGAGGCCGAGGTCGCGGTTCACGTCGGCCGCCGCTTTCTTGAGGATCCCGAAGGCGCGGATCATCGGCCGGCCGAAGCGGATCTCGCCGATCTCGAAGTTCTGGAGCGAGCGCTGCGTCTGCGCGCCCCAGTAGCGATCCGCCGGGACCGCGACCTCGCCCATCGTGTCCTTTTCGATGCGTGTCGGCATGGCGCTCTTCTCCTCGCCCCCGGGGGGGACACCATCTTATCCACGGGGTCGACGCGTATCGACACATGCTATAAATGCCGCAAGAAATTCATTCGAGGCCGGCCCGAAGGCGCGACACCATCGCGCCTTCTCAAAGAAAGGAAGCTCCATGAGACGTTTCGTTCATTTCACTCTCGCCGCGCTCTTCATGACCGCGACCCTTTCCGTCGTCGCGGGCGAACCGCAGAAGGGCGGAGCCGAAGCGGCCAAGAGCCCGCAGGCGAAGGTCTACCTTGCCTGGGTCAAGGCCGTGAAGTCCGGCGACCTCGAGGCGTGGAAGAAGGTCGTTCCGGCCGAGGCGTCGCAGCAGATCGAAGCCCAGGCCAAGGAGATGAAGAAGAAGCCCAAGGACGTGCTCGAGTTCCTCGGGGCGATGACTCCGGACGAGAGCAAGATCACGGGTCTCAAGGTCGAAGGGAGCACGGCCACGCTCTCGGTCACCGGGACGACGAAAGGCGAACCAAAGCCCTCGTACGGCAGTGTCGGGATGATCCAGGAAGGCGGCGCCTGGAAGGTCGGCAAGCAAAGCTGGAGCGACAAGCCGGAATAGCCCGGAGCAAGAAGCGGTTCGCCGAGGTCCGACAGGCCGCTATCTGAACTCCGAGCCATCGGCCCCGGACGTAGAATTCCCGGCATGAATGCGATCCGCGTTTCCGCTCCCGGCGGGCCCGAGGCCCTTCGCCTCGAACAAATCGTCGTTCCGTCTCCGAAGGAAGGTGAGGCGCTCGTCCGCGTCGAGGCGATCGGCCTCAACTTCATCGACGTCTACTTTCGGGTCGGCCTCTACAAGCCCGCGGGATACCCGTTCACGCCGGGGGGCGAGGTCGCCGGCGTCGTGGAATCCGTCGGAGAGAACGTCACGTCGGTGAAGCCCGGCGACCGCGTGGCGACCGTCCAGGCGCAGGGCGCGTATGCGGAGAAGACTCTCGTCGCCGCGAACCGGCTCGTCCCGATTCCGGAAGGCGTCTCGACGCGTCAGGCGGCGGCCGTGATGCTCCAGGGCATGACGGCGCACTACCTCGCGACGTCCACCAGGCCGCTCGCGCCCGGCGACACGTGCCTCGTGCATGCGGCGGCCGGCGGCGTCGGCCTCCTCCTCTGCGCGATCGCGAAACGCCGTGGAGCGCGGGTCATCGGCACGGTCTCGAACGAGGCGAAGGCCGCGCTCGCGCGGAAGGCCGGCGCCGACGAGGTCATCCTCTACACACAGGTCGATTTCGCCGCCGAGACGAAGCGCCTCACGGATGGGAAGGGCGTCCAGGCCGTTTACGACTCGGTCGGGAAGACGACGTTCGAGAAGGGCCTCGACGTCCTCGCGCCGCGCGGCACGATGGCGCTCTTCGGACAGTCGAGCGGTCCGGCGGGTCCGATCGACCCGCAGATCCTGAACCAGAAGGGGTCCGTGTTCCTGACACGGCCCTCTCTCTTCCACTACGTCGCCTCCCGCGAGGAGCTCCTCGCGCGCGCCGGCGAGGTCCTCTCGTGGGTGAAGGACGGCTTGCTGCCGGTTCGGATCGACCGCACCTTCCCGCTCGCCGAGGCCGGAGCGGCGCACCGCGCGCTCGAAGCGCGCGAGACCTCGGGCAAGGTCCTGATCCTGCCCGGCTGATCAAAGACGGATCAGGCTGGTCGCGCCGCCTTTCGCCTTCTCATGCGGGTTCACCGCGTTCCACCGCCTGGCTGATCAGGCCCTCGGCCTCCGCGGCCGCAGGATCGGTCCTGAGGAGCGCCGCCACGCCGGCTTCTCCGCGCGCGGCGATCGCGCGCTCGAAGGCTTCGTCGTTTGCGCGCCAGCCGACGGCACGGTTGCCCCCCTGCTTCTGCGCCCGCCGGAGAGCGGCGTCCACGAGCGCGAGGTGGTCGCGAAACGACGCGAGATGCGGGTGCGTGCGCGAGAGCGGTTCGATCGAAAACCCGAGGGAAAGCGTCACGGGCCGGGCGTCCTTTCCCGTGCGCACGTTTGCGCCGACGGAGGTCCTGAGGCGCGCCGCCAGGGCGCGCGCCTCGCCCGCGAAACGGATGCGCGCGACGATCAGGAACGTCGTCTCGGTCCAACGCGCGACGACCGTTCCTCCCCGCACGAACGGCAGGAGGGCGCGCGCGGTGTCGCGCAGGAGCGCGTCGCCCGCCTCGCGCCCGCCCGCGTCGATCCGGTCGAAATCGTCGACTTCCGCCAGCATCAGAGCGACGTGCTCGGGCTGCGGATCGCCTTCGCGCGTGGTCCTCCGGGCCGGGGCGAGCAGCGTGCCGATCGCGGCGTCGACGAAGCGCTGATTGTGCACGCCGGTCAGGGCGTCCGTGAGCGACGTCTCGGCCAGAAGCGCCTGCGCCGCCTTCAGTTCCTCGTCCCTCCTTCTCAGCTCGACTTCGAGAGCCCGCATCGAGGCGGCGGTCCGCCGGGCGAGGAATCCCCGGACCGCCCACCCGATTCCGGCGCCCGCGAGAAGCGCGAGTCCGAAAAGCCAGGCCGACCCGGTGGAAATCATCACCTGAAGCCGCGCACCGCGTGCGGCCGGTAGGGCGCCTCGAGCGCGCCGATCTCTTCTTCGGTGAGAGAAACGTCGAGGGCGGAGAGAGCCGTCTCGAGATGCTCGAGCTTCGTCGCGCCCACGATCGGCGCGGTCACACCGGGGCGGGAGAGGAGCCACGCGAGCGCGACGGCGGCGGGCGGACAGGCGCGCTCCTGCGCGACCTTCCGCACGGCGGCGATCACGTCCTCGTCGGACGGGGAGTCATACAGCTTTCCCGTGTAGTCGTCCGTCGCGCCCCGCGTCGTCGTCGCCGCGTCCTTTGCGCTCGCCCGCGTTCCCGCGAGGAGCCCGCGCGCGAGGGGCGACCACGGGAGGACGCCGATTCCCTCCTCCGCGCACAGGGGAAGCATCTCGCGCTCCTCCTCGCGGTAGAGGAGGTTGTAGTGGTTCTGCATGGAAGCGAACCGCGCGAAGCCTCGCGTGTCCGAGAGCGCGAGCGCCTTCGCGAAGCGGAAAGCCGGACCCGAGCTTGCGCCGATGAAGCGCACCTTGCCCTGTTTCACGAGAAGGTCGAGGGCGCCCAGCGTCTCGTCGAGCGGCACGGCCGGGTCGAAGCGGTGGATCTGGTAAAGGTCGATCGTCGAAACGCCGAGCCTCCCGAGGCTCGCCTCGCACGCCTGGACGACGTGCTTTTTCGAAAGCCCGCCCATGTTTGGGCCTTTCGA
>DASVJU010000123.1:0-2063 GCA_036385755.1 Thermoanaerobaculia bacterium | reverse complement strand
CTTCTTCACGAGTTCGCCGTTCGGGCCGAGATGGACGTTTTCGGTACGCGAGACGCGCAGGACGCCATCCACTTTCATCTCCGTCTTGAGTCGCCACTGGTATGCCGCGAGGCGTTCGCGCTCGATCTTGAGCCCTTGACCAACGTCCGGTTTGGACGGCGCGGGGGCTTGCGCCCCGAGAGGGAAAACAGACAGAGTGGCGGCGGCGAAGAAGAGAAGCCGGAGTTTCACGGAGGTAATCGTGCCACAGACCGACGTTCTTCACGACGGAATGAAGTTCGAGACTCTGGCGGTGCATGCCGGACGGCGACCGGAGACGGTCACGGGTTCGGTGGCGCCTCCCATTTACCTGTCGACGACCTTCGAGCGCGACGACCAGATGGTGCCGCTCGGCGGTCATACCTACATCCGCGAGTCGAACCCCATGCAGTCTCTCCTCGAAGATGCGCTCTTTCCGCTCGAGGGAGGCGCCGGTGCGCTCGTCTTCGGGTCCGGGATGGCAGCCGGAGTGTCGCTGCTGCAGACGCTGCCCGCGGGGGCGCACGTTCTCCTGCCGGACGACGCCTACTATGGCTGGCGCGTGGCCGCGCAGGAGTTCCTGCCGCGGTGGGGCCTCACGGCGAGCTTCTGCGCGATGGACGACCTCGCCGCCGTCCGGCGGGCGGTGACCCCCGCAACGCAGCTCGTCTTCGTGGAGACGCCCTCGAATCCGCTTCTCCGGGTCTCGGACATCGCGGCGATCGCGGAGATCGCGCGCGCCGTGGGAGCGCGCACGGCCGCGGACAACACGTTCGCGACCCCCGCGCTGCAGCGCCCGCTCGACCTCGGCGCCGACGTGGCGATTCACTCCGTCACGAAGTACTTCGGTGGCCACAGCGACGTGCACGGAGGCGCGCTGATCTTCAAGCGCCGGGACGAGAGCTTCGAAAAAGCCATGCACGTCCGTCACATCCTCGGGGCCGTTCTCGCGCCGTTCAACGCGTGGCTCGTGCTTCGGGGGCTGCGCTCTCTGGCGGTTCGCGTGGCCGCGCACAGCGCGCACGCGCTCTGTGTGGCGCGCGCCCTCGAGAAGCATCCGGCCGTGTCCCGCGTGAACTATCCCGGCTTGCCGTCGCACCCGGGGCACGCCATCGCCGCCCGGCAGATGTCGGGGTTCGGCGGAATGATGTCCTTCCACGTGAAGGCGGGCCGCGAGGCGGCGATCGCCGCAGTCGGAAAGGCGAAGCTCTTCGTGCGCGCCACGTCGCTCGGCGCCGTCGAGAGCCTGATCGAGCATCGCGCCACGAGCGAAGGTGCGAGCTCGACGACGCCGCAGGACCTCATCCGGCTCTCGATCGGGCTCGAGCACCCGGACGACCTGATTGCCGACCTCGATCGGGCGCTCCGCTGAGCCGGGTTACGATCGCGGGCCCGTGCCCTCCTTCCGTGAAAACGACAAGCTCTTCCACAAGTTCAACCCCGACCTCGGTCCGGGGCGCGTCGAGAGGGTGGACGGGCGTCGCATCGTCGTCTTCTTCCCGGCTACCGAAACGCGGCTGACGCTCGCGGCCGACGACAAGGCCCTCCGCCCCCTGCCGCTCGCCGCAGGCCAGAAGGCGCGGCTCGAAGGGGAGGAAGGCGAGGTCGTCGTGGACGCCATCGGCCCCTCCGGCGTGCGGCTCGTCGACGGGCGCACGGTGGATTCTGTCCTCGTGTGGCCGCTTGCGCCCCCCGACGATCCCGTCGAGCGGCTCGCCGCGCTTCAGACCGATCGGGCGGCCGCGTTCCGGAACCGGCTCGACGGGCTCCGGCTCTCGGAGATCCGGCAGGCCGCCGGCCTCGGCTCGTTCCTCGGCGGACGCATCACGCTGTTCCCGCACCAGCTCGACGTTGCCGAAAGAGCAACCGCCGCCGACCCGGTGCGCTGGCTGCTCGCCGACGAAGTGGGCCTCGGCAAGACGATCGAAGCCTGCCTCATCCTCTCGCGCCTCCTCAGGACCGACCGGGCCGACCGGGCGCTCGTCGTCGCTCCGGCGACGCTCACGGTGCAGTGGCTCGGCGAGCTGTACCGGAAGTTCCACCAG
>DASVJU010000122.1:0-19136 GCA_036385755.1 Thermoanaerobaculia bacterium | reverse complement strand
CGCGGCCTCGACCTTCCGGAGGTCGATGAGTTCTTCGAGACGAACCGGCCCGGCGTCCACATCATCGGCGAGCTCGGCGGGATGGGCCTCATCAAGAACGCCGTGAGACAGGGCATGCAGCTCGGACGGCGCTTCAAGGGCATCGTCGGACCGGCAGCCGGGGGACAGGTTCACGCTGTCGTCGTCGGCGCCGGGCCGTCCGGAATCGCCGCGGCCCTGACGATGCAGGAGGCGGGCCTCTCGTTTCTTCTCGTGGACCAAGGAGCCAGTCTCGGCGGAACGATCGCGAACTACCCTCGCCAGAAGCTCGTGATGACGGAAACCGTCGATCTGCCCTATTACGGGAAATTCGGCAGGCCGCTCATCTCCAAAGAAAACCTGATGGGGATGTTCACGGCGGCTCTCCAGAAGGCGGCGATCAAGATCCACCACGGCGTCAAGGTGACCGGAATCAACGGCACCGACGGAAACTTCGAGGTCCTGACCGAGAAGGGGAAGATCAGATGCCAGAAGGTGGTCCTGGCCGTCGGTCGCATGGGGACTCCCCGAAAACTGGAGGTGCCCGGCGAGGATCTTCCGAAGGTGACCTATCTCCTCCTCCATCCGGAGCAGTACGCCGGGAAGAAGGTCCTCGTCGTCGGGGGGGGCGATTCGGCGCTCGAGATCGCCCAGATGGTCTCTCAGGAACAGGGAACGGAGGTGAGCATCTCCTACAGGGCTCCTGCCTTTGGCAGGGCCAAGCAGCGCAACAAGGACAACATCGAGAAGCTCATCAGGGACGGACGGGTGAACGCCATCATGAGCTCCAACGTCGTGTCCATCCATCCGGACAAGGTGGTGCTCGAGGTCAGCGGGACCAGAACCGAGATCGCCAACGACTATGTCGTCATCAACGTCGGAGGCGTCCTGCCCACGGAGTTCCTCAAGAGCCTCGGCGTGTCCATTCAGCGGCACGTCGGGCAGGCGATCGAGAAGCCAAAGAAGAAGTCTGTCTCTTCGACCTCCCGGGTTCTGACCGAAGAGGGAACCGAAGAACGCCAACGCATTCGACTGGGCACGGCGCTCTTTGTTCTCGGCATCGTCATTCTGGCAAGCTTGTGGTACGTGGGACGGAACTACTACTGGCTCCCCCCAACGGCACGTGTGTATTCACCGCTGCATAAGGCCCTCAAGCCGGGAGGGGTCTGGGGACACGGGATCGGGGTCGTTGCCACGCTCGTGATGTTCTCGAATTTCCTTCTCCCGCTGCGGAAGCACTGGCGCCGGTTGAAAGGCCGGAAACCGATCCGCCATTGGCTCACGTTCCATGTTTTCGTCGGCATCATGAGCCCTCTCGTCATCCTCTTTCACGCGGCTTTTGGATCCAACAACATGGTTGCGACGCTCTCTTACAGCTCGCTTGTCTGCGTCGTCTCGACGGGGCTCGTGGGGCGTTTCCTTTTCGGGCTCGTTCCCATCGCGGGCGACCACTATCTCGAGATGACCGAGCTCAGGAGCAGGATGGAACAGCTCAGAGGAAGCCTCAACCCTCTGCTCGAGAAAGTCCGGAAGCCGCAGGAAATCCACTGGCTTCTGCGGACGGCGACCTCCCCTCCTCCCGAGGGCATCGGCTTCTTTCGGACGCTGGCCTCCTTTCCCGTGGAGGTCATCAGGGTTCGCCTGTCGCTCGTCTCGTGCCGGTCGCTTTTCGCCGAGCGGAACGAGTATCACGAGTTCAGCACGATGATTTCGCGGCTCCTGCGGTTGAAGCGACAGGCATCCGTATTCCGGACGGCGAAACTCGTGATGAATTATTGGCGCGGCTTTCACGTGGTCTTGGCCGTCTTCCTCTTGCTGGTGATCGCGGCTCACATTGCAACGGCCTGGTACATGGGATACCGGTGGCTTCTGGGTTCGTGAGGTGACTCGCGGGCCGACATGCTGACCGCGAAGCCTGAACATCCCCGTTGCGTTCTCCATCCCTTGACAGAACCTGAGTCGCAATCGAGACTCGGGACACAAGCCCCGAGAGTCCGACGCCAAGGCGAAGGGATCGGGCGGAGGGTTCCGATGTCGTCTCGCCCGAGCGCGATCAGCGGAACTCCCGCCGGCGACGCGGAAACGACGCTCGATACGCCGAGCGCTCCGGGCGGCGCGTCCGCGGGCAAGTCATCCCGGGCGACGGACGCGTTCATCCGGCCGGGCCTCGTCGTCAACGGGCGCTACCGGGTCGACCGTCTCCTCGCACGCGGGGGGATGGGCGGCGTCTACCGCGTCGACGACCAGCTCTTTCCGGGGCGTCCGACGGCCCTCAAGATCTTCCTTCACCCGCTCCGGAACACGGTCGAGCTGTTTCGTGCCGAGTTCAGGACCATGGCCTCCCTGCGCCACCCGAACGTCGCCCGCGTCTACGACTTCGAGCAGGTGGCGGGCGTCGACGCGTTCTTCTTCACGATGGAGCTCCTGCCCGGTGTGCCGCTCGACCGGTTCCTGGCCGCCGAGCCTCCCGTCGAAGAAGAGACGGTCGACACCGGCTCTTCCCCAGCGCCGTCGACGGACGCGGCGCCGCTTGCGGCCCGGCCGCCGGCCGGAAGGATCGTTCCCTGGGAGGAGGCCCTCGACCTCCTCGTGCCGGTGATCCGGGCGCTCGCGTACCTCCACGGACGCGGCGTCGTCCACTTCGACCTGAAGCCCGGGAATATCGTCGTCGGATTGCGTGGCGCCATACCCCAGGTGAAGGTCGTCGACTTCGGCCTCGCGGGCCTGCGCGGCGTCCGCGGGCTCGTAATGGGCACTCCCCACTACGTCTCGCCTGAAATCGCGGGCGCGAAGGACGGCGATCACCGGTCCGATCTCTACAGCCTCGGCATCATGGCGTACAAGCTGCTGACGGGCGAGACGCCCTACAGCGCAACGCAGGGCCTCGACGTCCTGCTGAAGCAGAAGATGAACGAGCCCGTGCGCTTTGCGGGCGCGCACGCGGAGCGCGTTCCGCCGTGGCTTCGGGAAATCGTGGAGCAGCTCTGCTCCGTCGACCCCTCCGGGCGTCCGGGGGGCGCCGGCGACCTTCTCGACCTGATCAACCGCGCCGGAGGGCTCGCGTACGAGCTCGAGACGCGGGACATGCGCGAGAACTACCTGTTCTCGAGCACCTTCGTCGGCCGCTCGCGCGAGATGGAGGACGTGAACCGCTCGATCGACGCGGGCCTGCGTGGAGAGAAGCACGCAGGCCTCTTCGTCACCGGCACGAGCGGCATGGGCAAGTCGCGCCTCATGCGCGAGGTCCGGCAGGCCGTCCAGCTCCGAGGCGTCCCGTTCCTCGAAGTCGACTGCTTCGAGCGCGATTTGACCGAATCCGGCCCGATGGCGAACCTCGTCCTGCAGGCCGCGCGCCTCGCGACGTCCGTCGGCGCGCAGTCGCTCCTCAACGCGCACGCGCCCGAGATGGTCAAGCTCGTCCCGTCGCTCCCGCTCGACGCGGGCGTGGAGCCGACGCCGCCGCTCCCGAACGCGGACGCCGAGCGGCGGCGCGTCATCGAGGCCCTCTCCGCTTTCCTCGTCGGATTGGGCCGGTTCGTTCCCTACGTGGCGTACGTGAACGACCTGCAATGGGCCCGGGACGGCACGATCGACGTCGCCTCCTCGCTTCTCGCGATCCGTTCAGGGAGCGGCGCGGGGTCGAGGTTCTGCCTTCTCGGCAGCTACCGCGTCGACGACGTCACGGGCCGGCCGCTCGCGCGCCTCATCCAGCCGGGGCCCGAGCGACCCGCGCCGCGCGTCATCGAGCTTTCCCCGCTCCGTGACGAGGACGTCGCCGGCCTCCTCACGTCCATGCTCGGCCTCTCCGAGCTGCCCGAGGGGCTGGCCGCGCGCGTCGCCGAGTCGAGCAAGGGCCTCCCGTTCTTCGTGGAGGAGATCCTGCGCGACCTCCTCGAGGAGGGCCGGCTCTGGGTGCCCGAGGGACGGGACCGCCCGGATGCCCGGATCGCCGAGGGGCTGCGGATCGACGCGGCGGCGTCGTTCCTGAAGCGGGCGGCACGCGTGTCCGTCGACGAACGGAGCGTCCTCGACATCCTCGCCGTCTCGGGACGGCCCGTGGACTCCGACGTCCTCGAAGCCGTCAGCTCTCTCTCGCCGCAGACGGCGCGGGAAGCCCTTCAGATCCTCGGCGAGAAGCAGATGGTGGTCGCGATTCCCGGCGAAAAGGAGCGCTACAACCTCGCCCACGACCGCATGCGCGAGGCGCTCTACTCGTGCCTGCGCGCGGACGCGCGAACGGCCCTCCACCTGCGCCTCGGGAGAAGCCTCGCCCGCGTGCTCGCGGCGGACGGCCGGTGGGAGACGCTCTTCGAGGCCGTCGCCCACTTCGGCCAGGCCCTCGACCGCGACGGGCCCGGGGCGCTCGTCGACGAAGCCGAGCGCACGAGCGTCGCGCGCCTTCAACTTCGGGCCGCCGTGGCCACGAACGCGACGGGCGCTTTCTCGACGGGCGTTGGGTACCTCGAACGCGCGCGGTTCCTTCTCCCCGGGAGCGCGTACGCGCGCGAATACGACCTCGCCCTCGCGATCGACCACGCGCTCGCCTCGACGCTGATCCCGCTCGGGCGCGTCGACGAAGCGCTCGCGACGGCGGACCGCATCGTGGCCGAGGCCCGGAGCGCCCTCGACGAGTCGCCCGGCTGGGAAGCCCGCATCCTCGCGTTCGCGGCGCTCAACGAGTACCCGAAGGCGATCGCGGCCGGCATCGAGATCTGCGGGCGGCTCGGCCTCGCTCTGCCCGTGGACCCCACGCGCCTCGACATCGCCCGGATCCTCGGCCGCGTTCTCTGGAAAGTCCGGGACATGACGGACGAGACGCTCGCCACGCTCCCCGAGGTCGAGGACCCGCGCGCCCTGCGCCTCATCCGCATCATGTCGTCGATGACGGCGTGCGCGTACGTCTCGCGGCCGTACCTGTGGCCCGTCCTCATCGGCAACTGCCTGACGCTCATGCTGCGCCACGGCCGCGGGCCCACGCACGCGCTCCTCTTCGTCTGGTTCGCGACGGCCCTCAACGCCGTGGGCCTCTACGGCGCGTCCCCGCGCTTCTCGCGGCTCGGCACGCGCCTCATGGGCGCGCCCGACGGCGCCGCGTTCCTCCCGAAGCTGCACCACGCGATGGGGCAGTTCGTCTCGCACTGGAGGGAGCCGATGGCCCGCTCGGCCGAGTGGTGCCGCGAGGGTTACGCGCTCGGCCGGCGCGTGGAGGACGCGGAGTTCGCGGGCTACTGCCATATGGGATGGGCGAAGGTGCGGCTCGAGACGGGCGAGCCGCTCTCCGAGGTGCGGACGACGGCCCTCGACGCCCTCGAGACGATCCGGGCATCGGGACAGATCGGCACCGAGGTCATGCACAAAACGACGATCGAGGCCGTCGACGCCCTCATGGGCCTCGCCCCCGTCTCCGCCGCCGGCGCCGGCGACGGCCCGCACGCCGCCGAGCTCAGCAACACCCAGAACGGCTTCCGCCTCCTCGACCGCGCGCGCCTCCTGTGCTTCTTCCGGAGGAGCGGCGGCCCCGCGCTGGGCCGCGAGCTCCTGAAGGTGAGCGAGATCGGGCTGCCCGCGACGTTCTACCTCTCCATCGCGCATTACTTCGCGTGCCTCGGCTGGATGCTCGAGGCGCGCCGCGGCGGCGCGTGGACGAGGATCGCGTGCCTTTTCCGCGTGCGCCTCGCACTCGGCCGCATTCGCAAGTGGGCGCGCGCCTGCCCTCACAACTTCGAGCACCGTGCTCTCCTCGTCCACGCCGAGTGGCTGCGCACGACGGGGCGCTCCTCACGCTCGCTCCGGAGGTACGAGGAAGCGATCGCGGCGGCGGTCGACCACGGTTTCGGCCCGGACGCGGGGCTCGCGCACGAGCTCGCGGCCGAAATGCTCGTCGACCGCGGCGATGCCCGTGCCGCGCGGTCGCACGTCCTCGCGACGATGGAGAAATACCGCGCGTGGGGCGCCGACGCGAAGGTCGCGGACGTCGAGGCGCGCTACGCGCGCGTCCTCGAGGCCTGACGCCCCGGTCAGATCGAGATGCTGTTCGGGATCATCGACGGCAGCTGGTTCTCGTACGGCAGCGGGCGCGTCCGGTTGCGCTTGCGGATCTCGGCTTCGATGGCGGCGAGCGCCATCCGGAAGTCGACGTTGACGGCCTCGGCCCGCGCGTCGGCGAAGTAGGGCCGGCGGGGATTGTCGGAGTAGGTGCCGAACGTGTCGTACTGCACGCTGCTCAGGAGGTACCCGAACGCCACCTGGTAGAGCGCGACGTCGACGGGCGGCAGCAGGGCGAGCAGGGGGTCGGGAGAGGCGGCCGGCTTTCCGCCCGAGAGCGGCGGCGCGTACGCCGTTCCCGAGACGCTCGGCAGGTACGACATCAGGGGGTACTGCGCGTAGTTCACGTTCGCATGCTGCGGCCCCGCCGTGTAGACGATGAGCGACACCAGGTCGACGAGGTAGTCGAAGCTTTTGAGCTGCGCCGTCCCCTGCCCCTCGGCGCCGCCCGTCCACGTCAGGCCGCCCAGCCCCCGGAACGCGGCGCCGGCCGCGCTCGTGATCTCTAGGGCCCACGCCTGCACTTCCGTGTCCGCGCGCACGTCGTCGTTGCCGCCGTAGTAGAACGCGAGATACGCGCGAACGTACTCGCGGATCGCGTCCCACAGCAGGAGCGTGTCGTCGCGGAACGGGAACTCGGGCAGCCGGTCCCGGTCGACGCCCCGGAGCGCGAACAGCCGGTGCGGCAGGTTCTGGTCGAAGCGCCACGCGAGCCGCGCGTCCCGCACCATCCCGAGGCTCCCGGCGATACTCGGCGACAGCACCGACGCCACGACGCCGTGCGGAATGATGAGGCTGTGCTTTGCGCCCTCGTTGATGTCGAGCGTGAACCGGAAGTGCGGCCCGAGGAGCGCGAGGATCGGATGCTCGTACGAGAGCTGGCGGTTCGTGGCGACGACGAGCGTCTCGACGGTGAGATGGCAGGCGCCGAGGTGCGCGACCGTCTCGTGCTGCACGGCGAGACCGTTCAGCACCCAGAACTTCGCAAGCTTCCACGCGGTGGCGTCGTCCCCAGGAACGAAGATCGGACAGCTTGCCGCGTCGTGCTTCTGGCCGACCTGGATCGCGACGGGCTGCAGGCTGCCGTGCCCCTCCGGGAAACCCGGCCCAGGCTCCGGGTTCCAGTAGAAGAGGGCGACCGGCGCGGCGAGGTAGCGCTGGTCCCCGTGAAGCTTGCTCGTCTCTACGCCGTCGAACATCGTGAGGTCGAGCGCGTAGAGGCGGCCAACCTCCGCCGCCCGCTGCAGCGTGACGGACGAGTCGCCGGAGGCGGCCTTCAGCATCGCGTCGGTCACGGGCATCTTCGAAACGAGCGCGCCGAGATCGAGCGCGAGCTCCGGCGCTCTGCCCGCGGGGAAGACGCCCTTGAGGTTCGACGTGTTGAAGCCGGCGATCTGGAGCCAGCCGAAATACCAGTCGCTCTCCCACACCTCCCGGCCGGGCGCGAGGCGCATCCACGGCTGCGGCTGGAAGTTCATCACGGCGGGCGGTCCCGGGAAGGCCGGGTACAGCGTCTTGAACTCCGCGAGGTCCTTCGCGTGAAGATACGCGTCGCCCGTCTGCGGCGTCCGGAGAACTTCGTAGAGCGTGTCCCTCAGGAACGACGTGATGCCGACGTCCTTCATGTCTTCGAGCGACTTCGAGACCGCCTTCTCGAGCCCTTCCACGAGCGTGGGGATCTCGGCGAGCTTCTTGTACGTGTCGACGAGTTCCGGCGGGCCGTCGTGGAGCGCCTCGAAGATCCGGTGGATGGCCGCGAGGTCACCGGGGATGTTCAGCGGGTTGAGGCCCGCGAACTGCTTCTCCGCGTCGTCGATCGCGACCCTCAGCTCAACCATCCACGGCATCGGCATCGGCGGAAGGTCGGAACGCAGCTGCGCCTCGAAACGCTCGATGAGGACCTTCTTCAGGTTGTTGGCGACCTCGAGGAGGACGGGCGCGACCTTCGCCTTGTACGCGAGCGTGAACCTCTCGGAGTCGGGCACCTGGGCCGCGAGAGGCGCGGGATACAGGTAGCTGGTCGTGTAGTTGTACCGCGTCCGCGCGAGCGACAGCTCGTAGCTCCGGTGCCGGGCACGTTTCTCGTCGTCTTTCTGGGGGAGGGACGGAAGAGAACTGGAGCCCGGGCTGGAGAGAACGCCGTCAGTCACGAAGCCTCCTCGACACGTCAGCGGTATGACGGGAATACGTGCAGGCAGTATATAGACGCGTCACCCGGTAACATCGCCACGTGGACTCAACGGCTCTCTTTGGCGCGTCCGTCCGGTCACTTTTCAGGAACAAACTGCGCAGCTCACTCACGGTCCTCGGAATCACGATCGGGATTGCCGCCGTGATCGGCGTGGTGGCGATCGGCAAGGCCGGGCAGGCCCGCGTCGAGCAGCACCTCGCGAACCTCGGGGACAACTTCGTCTGGATCGAGGCGGGAGGGCGAGCCGTGAACGGCGTGCGGACGGGGCCGCGCGGAACGAAGACGCTGACACTCGGCGACGCCGTCGCGATCAAGAACCAGATCCCGTTGATCAAGAACGTGTCGGCAAACGTCGACGCCTCCGTCCAGGTCGTCTTCGGAAACCAGAACTGGTTCACGACGTTCCGCGGGGTCTCGCCGGAATACTTCGACATCAAGCGCTGGACGGTCGAACTCGGGGCTGCGTTCGCGCAGGACGACGTGGACCGGGCGGCGGACGTCTGCGTGATCGGCCGGACGATACGCCGGCAGCTTTTCGGCGTCGAAGACCCGATCGGCAAGGTGATCCGGCTGAGGAGCCTGCCGTGCAAAGTCGTCGCCACGCTCGCGCCGAAGGGCCTTTCGTTGTCCGGCCAGGACCAGGACGACACGATCCTCCTGCCTTATTCGACGGCTCAGAAGAAGTTGATGGGGATCACCTGGCTCGACGACATCCTCTGCTCGGCCGTCTCGCAGGACGTCGTCAAGCTCGCCGGCCAACAGATCGCAGCGCTTCTGCGCGAGCGTCATCACCTTCGCCCGGAGGAAGAGGACGACTTCAACATACGCAATCCCGAAGACGTGATCCAGGCGCAGCTCGAGGCAAGCCACACGCTGACGCTCCTCCTGATCGCCATCGCGTCGATCTCGCTCCTCGTAGGCGGAATCGGGATCATGAACGTGATGCTCGTGTCGGTCACGGAGCGCACGCGCGAGATCGGCGTCCGCGTGGCCGTGGGCGCGACCGAAGAGGCGATCCAGCTCCAGTTCCTCGGCGAGTCCGTGATGCTGAGCGCGGTCGGCGGGGCGGCCGGGGTTCTTGTCGGCATCGTCGGCTCCTTCTTCGCCGGGAGGGCGCTCGGCTGGCCGATGGAGGTTTCGGTCGAGGCGGTGATCCTCGCGGCGGTCTTCTCGATCGCCGTAGGGGTCTTCTTCGGGTACTACCCTGCGCGCAAGGCCTCCCGGCTCGATCCGATCGAGGCCCTTCGGTATGAGTGAGGTACGCATGTCGTCGGAAACTCCCCTTCCTGCCCCGTCGCCGGGCCGCCGCAGGATCTGGCTGGCCGTGGCCGCCGGCGTTTGCGCGCTCGCCGCGCTGCTCGGGGCGCGCCTCCTCAACCGCGGAGATCGACTCACGCATCTCACTGCGAAGATTCAGCGGGGAGAGATCCACGACGTCGTGGATGCAACCGGCACCGTCAACGCGGTCATCACGGTGCAGGTCGGCTCGCAGGTCTCCGGCACGATCGCGAAGCTCAATGCCGATTTCAACTCCCGCGTCAGGAAGGGCGACGTCGTGGCGCTGATCGACCCGCAACTCTTCGACGGTGCGCTCAAGCAGGCGGTTGCCGACCTCGAGAACGCGCGAGCGAACGTGCTTGCCGCCGACGCCAACGTCGTAAAGGCCAGGGCGACGCTCGACCAGACGAAGGCCGACTACGAGCGCGCCCAGTCGATGGCGAAGGACGGCGTCGGGACGCAGCAGGCGCTCGACCAGGCCAGGGCCGGATTCGAGTCCGCGAGAGCGTCGGTCGACGCCGCGCTCGCGAACGTCACACAGGCGAAGGCGCAGGTCAGCCAGAAGGATGCCGCCGTCGCCGTGGCCCGCACGAACCTCGAGTACACCGTGATCCGCTCCCCGATCGACGGGATCGTCGTCGCGCGAAACGTCGACGTCGGACAGACCGTCGCGGCCTCTCTGCAGGCCCCGACCGTCTTCACGATCGCGCAGGACCTCACGAAGATGCTCGTCTACGCGAAGGTGGACGAATCCGACGTCGGCCGCATCCGGATGCGGCAGCCCGTGACGTTCAAGGTCGACGCGTTTCCGAAGGAGGTCTTCACCGGGGCCGTGAGCCAGGTTCGGATGAACCCCACGACCGTGCAGAACGTCGTCACATACGACGCGGTCATCGAGTTTCAGAACCCGGAGCTAAAGCTCTTCCCGGGCATGACCGCGTACGTGACGATTCCTGTCGCGACTGTCGAAGACGTCGTCAAGATCCCGAACGCCGCTCTCCGCTACAAACCTCCGATGTCCCCCGAGGTCGTGCGCGCTCTCTATGAAAAATACGGGATCGCCGCCGGGGTGAAGGCGGACGCAGCGTCCGTGCCGGCCGGCGCGGGCCGCTCCGCACCCGCAGCGGCGGAGACTCGGCGAGGCCCCCGCGGTGAGGATGCCGTGGTCTGGAAGCGCCTCGCCGATGACTCGCTCGAGCCGGTTCGGATCTCCCTCGGCATCACGGATCACACGTATACACAGGTTGCGGGCGTCCTCAACGGAAAGCTCGAACCGAACGACGATGTCGTGACGAGCTCGGTGGCGTCCAAGTCCCTTCCTCCCGGCGCCCAGGGGATCCGACGTTGACGCTTTCGGAAGTCGGCGCGGTCCTCCGCGTCGAGGACCTCCACAAGTATTACGACCTGGGCGAGACGCGAGTCCACGCCCTCCGGGGCGTGAGCCTTTCGGTCGAGCGCGGCGGATTTGTCGCGATCATGGGCGCGAGCGGGTCGGGCAAATCGACCTTCATGAACATCCTCGGCTGCCTCGACCGGCCGACGTCCGGGCGTTACCTGCTCGACGGCATCGACGTCTCCGGTCTCCAGAAGAGGGAGCTGGCGGCGATCCGGAACGGAAAGCTCGGCTTCGTCTTTCAGGGGTTCAACCTGTTGGCGCGCACGACGGCGATCGAGAACGTACAGCTCCCGACGATGTACAGCCCGGTCGAAAAGCTGGAGCGTGGAAAGCGCGCCCAGGAGGCGCTCGCTCTCGTCGGCCTGGCCGATCGTGCGCATCACGTCCCGTCGCAGCTCTCCGGCGGCCAGCAGCAACGCGTGGCGATCGCACGCGCACTGGTAAACCGCCCGGCCATCCTGCTCGCGGACGAGCCGACCGGAAACCTCGACAGCCGCACCTCGGTCGAGATCATCGAGATCTTTCAGAACCTGAACGAGCGCGGCCTGACGATCGTGCTCGTCACCCACGAGCACGACATCGCGCAGTTCGCCAAGCGGGTGCTGACGTTTCGCGACGGTAAGATCCGGAAGGACGAGCCTGTGCCCGACCCTCCGCGGGCGCACGACGTGCTGCTTGCGCTGCCGACGCTCGAGGACTGACGGCGAGCTTGCCCGTGGATCCTGCTAACCACCGAAGACTCAGCCGCACGGAGCCGGCGTTCAGCTGCGGATTGTCACCGGTGTTCGTAGCACCAGCTCGAGCATGGCAAGAGCGGGGTCCCCAGCGAGAGGGCGCTCACCGGAAATCTGCTGGAGAGCCGCGGCGAAACCTGGATCGTGGAGCACCTCATCGAACGCATTCGACGCGATCTCGACTCGACTGAGAAATCCACGCGAGCGCGCAGATCCGACAATCCCAAGGAGGTGTCGAAACGGGTCCGTCGCAGGGAGCTCGCTAATCCTCACCACGTCGTCGGGGTTCTCGGGAGGGTTCATGACACCATTCGATACGATTCTAGCCGTCTCCGAAGAGCCAAGGCTAAGCACGATCCTGACAGCGGCACTCGGCGGTCTTTTCCGCGTCGGAGCCTTAAACCGATACATGATCTTCCGCCGGGCACTCCCGTTCTGCGTCGTCGCTCTCTCGATGCTCCAGGCCAACGGCACCGCGGCCAGAACGACAACTACCCGCACGGAGCGGACGTCATCACCTGCACGAACCGGCGCCCGGCCGCGAGGCCTGGCACATCGAGTTTCCCTCGGTCGATCGGCCGCTCACCGACTACACCGCGATCCGCTGAACCCGGGCGACGTCGCGCGGCTGTCGGCTTCCGGCTACGTCCAGACCGGCAGCCACTGACAGACGTGGAGGCGCCACGTCGACCCGGACGACGGCAGCGGGCACCTCGACTCGCAGTACTACGGGACCGTGCAGATCGCTGGCGTCACCGGCGACAACAACCCACAGACGATCAAGCACTGGATCAGCCCTACCGGGTCTTGGGGGAGGACGCCGATCGAAACGCGGCTTTCGTCCTAGGCTCCCCGGAGTAATGGCTCAGCGCGCGAGCCTTCGGGACCAGTCCTCGCTGATCATCCAGAAACGGCGCTCGAAGCGCACCGTCTACATCCTTCGGAGTGGATCTCGGGCGGACGGAAACGGACGAGCTGCCTCGTGCTAACAGTCGTAGGGCGAGGAGCTTGCGGCGGCCAAACCCGTCTCGGTCCGGAGCGGCTGCTGCCAGTCCTCGTTCGAAGAGCCGCCTGAAGGGCAATCACAAAGCTCAGCGAAGGGCGCTCGAGTGAGCCGATGTGTGCCCGAGGGCATGCGAACGATGACGAAACCGCTGGTCTGTATGCGCCAACGGGCATCGCATTCCCCATTGCACCCCTACAAAATGGCTCACGGACACCGCGCTAACATGAGCCTGCCAAAGGAGAAGGCATGAACAAGATCTTGATCATTGACGACGATGAAAGGCTGCTGACCCTGTATTCAGCCATTCTGAGGAAGGAGGGTTATGAGGTCTTGACGGCTGCCGACGCGAAAACGGCCCTCGAGCTGGCTGTCTCGGCGCAGCCGAATCTCATACTTCTCGACGTCATGATGCCCTCTCTCGACGGAGCCGGCGCCTTCGGATATCTGTCCGGGAATTCGAGCACCAAAACGATACCGGTGATCTTTCTCACCTCTTTGGTCTCGGAGGATGAAGTGGAGGCTGGAAAAGGAAAGATCGGCGGGCGTGAATACATATCGAAGTCCACTTCAATGTCAAAATTCGTCGTCACCGTAAAAGAGGTCTTGTCCCGCACGCCGCCAGGCTAGCGAGGCGAACGTGCCGCGCTGATTTGAATGCATCAGAGCACTGCGGGTTCCCTCGGCCTAGTCTGGAAACTTCATGCGAAACCGCCGTTGGGCACGATGACTGCGCCGCCGAAGTTGAAAAGACCTCAGGTGATCGCCTCGCTTGCCGCCCTTCTCCTTTCGGCCCCGTTTGCCTTTGCCGGGCCGCCCGTCGGCACGACGGCCTTCACGGTGTCGATCGAGCGTCCCTCGACGCATTACGTTCACGTCGAGTTCCGATGCGACTCCGTCGCGGGCGAAAGCCTCGACTTCAAGCTTCCTGCCTGGACGCCCGGCTACTACATGATCACGGACTACGCCAAGAACGTGTTCGGCTTCCGCGCTCGAGATGGCGCAGGACGGCCGCTGGACTGGGAGAAGACCTCGAAGAACACATGGAGGGTGACCGCCGAAGCCACCGATACGGTCGTCGTCGGCTACGACGTCTACGCATTCGCAAGATCCGTCGTCGAGAGCTCCGTCGACGACGGCCAGGCCTTTCTCTCTCCCGCGGGCCTGTTCATGTATGTCGCAGGCCGGATCGGGCGTCCGGTGACCGTCACGCTCGTCGCGCCCCCGGAATGGAAACGCGTTTCGACAGGCCTCACGCCGGTGGAAGGGCGGCCGCGCATCTTCGCCGCGCCCGACTTCGACGTTCTCTATGACTCGCCCATTCTGGCCGGCAACCAGGAGGTCCTTCCGTTCGAGGTTCGGGGAGTCCCTCACGAGTTCGTCGGCCGGGACCTGGGGAGCTTCGACCGGCTCCGCTTCGTAGCAGATCTCAAGGCTATGGTCGAGTCGGCGGCGACCCTCTTCGGCGAACTCCCGTATACGCACTACGTCTTCCTGGCGATCGGCCCGGGTGGCGGCGGCCTCGAGCACCTCGACTCACAGGTCATCACCTTCAGCGGCGACCGGCTGAGCGACCCCGCCGAGTACAGGAAGGTGATGAGCTTCATCTCCCACGAGTACTTCCACCACTTCAACGTCAAGCGCATCAGACCTGTCGCCCTCGGCCCCTTTGACTACGACCGGGAGAACTACACCGACATGCTCTGGGTTTCCGAGGGGTTTACGGTCTACTACGAGGACCGGATCCTCTTGCGGAGCGGGTTCTACTCGGTGGAGGAGTATCTCGAGCGGCTTCGCGTGGTCCTCTCGCGCCTCGAGAACGACACCGGGCACCGGTACACGTCCGTGGCCGAGGGGAGCTTCAACGTGTGGAGCGGCTACTTCGGCCACAACGAGCATCAGATGAACACCGGCGTCTCGTTTTACGACAAAGGCTGCGCACTCGCGGCGCTTCTCGACCTCGCGATCAGGCGGGAGACGAAAAACCAGAAGTCGCTGGACGACGTCATGAGGACGCTCTATCGGACCTTCTACAAGGAGAAGAAGCGGGGCTTCACGGACGGAGAGTTCCGGGCGGCCTGCGAGCGGATCGCCGGAGCGCCTCTCCCCGAGATCTTCGACGTCTACGTCAAGACATCGGCCGACATCGACTATGCGCGGTACTTCGCCCGGGCCGGCCTCGAGATCGACGTCCAGCCCCGCGAACAGCCCGGCGCCGCCCTGGGGGCGGAAACGGAGGAACGGGACCACGCGCTCGTCGTCGCGCGGATCGAGCCGGACTCTCCCGCCAGCCGGGCCGGCCTCAGCAAGGACGACGAAATACTCGCTCTCAACGGCGCCCGCACGGACGGGCAGAAACTGGCCGCTCTCCTCAAGGCGAGCAAGCCCGGCGAGACCGTCCGGATCCTCCTCGCCCGCCGCGGCAGGACCCGCGAGGTCGACGTCGTTCTCGGAGCGAGGACGGAGCGGACCTTCCGCATCACCCCCATGAAGCTCGGAGACCCTCTTCAGGAGGCCATCCGGAAGGGCTGGTTGAGCGAATAAGATGGGTTCCGCTGCAACGAGGGGCTAGGCCGAGCCCGGTTCCCCTGATGAGCGGCCCGGTGTTACATACGTCAGGGTGTGGTGTGCGAGAAGCTGACCCTGGCTGGACAGACATTCTGCGGTCCCGAACGCGGTGCGACGACCGAGGCTGAGCACGACCGCCTTGCAGGTAAAGCCCTCGCGACTAGCGCTGCGCAAGAAATGTGTTTGCATGTGACTCGTGACAGACGGATCGTCGATGCCGCGAAGGGTCTTTATGGCCAACCACATGGCGACATCTGCCGCGGTCATGAAGACCTGGCCACTGACGATTCCGCCCGGTCTCTCGAAATGAGGAAGATGAGGCACTTCGAGCGTGCAGAAGCCAGGAGCTATTGCGGCGACGACGAATTCATAGGCTCTCGTGAAGGCAGTGTCGTTTGACAGAAGCTTCTGGAGCTGCTCGGCGGTGACTTGAAGCGGAGAAGCGGTAGTCATGCGATGCGGCTCTCTAAGCGCGGCCTAACGATATCGAGTTCAATGAAGACGAAAAAAGGGCTGTCCTCGCTGACGTGGTACCGATGAAATCGGGCCACAGCAGTTTGACGGGGTCAACCTCCGAGAAGGTGCCCCAAGTAAGGGAGGACAGCCCGATGAAATCTTATGTGGGAATGGACGTGCACAGCAAGTCGAGCGTATTCGTGATTCAGAACGAACGGGGAGAAGAGCTGGGGCGAGGCGAGGTGCCGACCTCTGGGGAAGGGTTCTCGTCGCTGCGGCTGCGTTTCGGGCTTCGTGCCTCGACGCTGGTGGCCCTCGAGTCGGGGACCATGGCCTTCTTTGCGGCGCGGCGGCTCAGCGAGCTGGGGCTTTCACCCGTGGTGGTGGACGCGAGAGAGGTCAGGATCAAAGCCCATCGGCCCCGGCAAAAAAGCGACACGCGCGACGCCGTTGAGCTGTGTGAAGGGCTTCGCCGCGGAATCTACCGAGCCATCGTCCACGTGCCGCCGGCGCAGACCGAGCATCTGCGAAATACCCTCTCGCGCCGCCGCCACTTCGTGCGGCTCGGGACGGCCGAGATCAATGCGGCCAAGAAAATGCTTCGAAGTGCGGGGCTTTCAGAGTTGAGCCGCCAGCACATGGGCACCCTTCGCGCCTGGCAACGCCTGCTGCAGGCCCTGGCTCCACATCCTGAGGTTCGGAGCTTCGTCGAGCTTCACGACCGTGCCTGGCAGAGCGCAGTGGAGCAGAGGGTGGCGTGCGAGAGGAGCCTTGAAGAGCAGCATGCCGCCTTCGGCGAAGACCTCGAGAGGCTCAAGGCCGTGCCGGGGGTCGGAGAGATCGTGGCCCTGACGGCAATCGCGGTCTTTTCTGACGCCACACGCTTTCCGAGCGCCAAACATGCCGCAAGCTACGCGGGACTCGTCCCGCAGACCTATCAGTCTGGCGAAACGAATCGCCAGGGCCACATCACCAGGACGGGCTCGCCCGAGCTGCGCGCCATGCTCGTGCAGGCGGCCCACACGGCGCGAAGGCAAAGCAGTCCACTGAATCCGTTTCTTAGAAATCTCACGCTGCGCCTGGGCACTCGCCGAGCGGTCATCGCCGTGGCGCATCGGCTCTGCCGGGTTCTGTACGCGATGCTTCGCGACAAGGCGAGCTTCGATGCTTCGAAGCTGAAGGCCCACGAGTCACGCTCGCCAATCGAAGGCGCACGGCTTTATCGACTGAAACCTCAAGCGGCCAACGGCCGCTGAAGAACCGAGAAAGGAAAAGCACGCCGCAAATCTTGCCGAGAATCGGGTGGATGACCCTGCTGCTGAACTCTGGGCCAAAGAGCCCGGGATATCGTTTGGGGCGCCATCCGCTGAAGTGATACGTGGGGCTCTGACCCCGAATGGACGAGTGGCCGGCAGTTTCGTGCGGCGAGAGAAAGAAACTTCAGGCGAGGGGCTTGACAGGAATCTTCATGGGCGAGTTCAGCGGCGAGCGCAAGCGAGTCCGCTGCAACGAGGGGTTAGGCACCAGGTGGTGGTGAAATGAGCGCTGCGGCGCGCAACTCGGCGACGACAGGATGTGAACTCCAGAACCCGAAGAGACGCATAGTGGGAATGAACGTAATGTGAAACCCGAACTCCGTTGGTTCCCGGAAGTGGATGGTGACCGGGTGAGTATTGACCCAGCGGTTCTCCGTAACAGAGGCGATGGAGTTCAGGGGGACAGCGATCTCCTTCCGGTAGTTGGAGACGTAAAGGAAACGTTGATCAACGCGAACTCGCTTCAGACCGGCACAGGACCACAAAATGAAGGCGCTGCCGCCTGTCCAGAGCGCGAGGAAGATCCAACGTTCAGCAGGAGGCGGCCCTTTTTCGTCCTCGCCCGTCATGACGCCGGTCCACATGGCTAGCGTGCCGAGGCCGAACAGGGAAATCCAAAGAGCGGGGAACACGAACTTCGAAACGAAGGTCTGTCGTGACGAAAGAAACCGCGGGTTCATGATGTTGCTCTGGTGCCTAACGATATCGCGTTCAGCGGCGAGCCGTGAAGCCTCAAGAAACGAGACGACGGCGCCCGAGTCCGCTGCAGCGCGTTGTTAGACGGCGGTGTACGCCGCGCTCTCGGCAGCGGCGCCCAGTTAGTGGGGCGTGGTCGCTCCTCCAGAGCGATTCAAGATGAGGTCCAAAATCACACGTTGCCTCTCACCGATAGCGTTGAGGAACTGCTTCTCGGAGGCGAAATAACCAACGCCGCTCACCTGGACTCTGACGGCACCGTCAGGCGAAATGTAGACGAGGGCAAGCGTCTTAGCCAGAGGGTCGTTCTCGAAATCCTCTCGGCGTCTCGCGCTGATGAAGGAGGCGGCTTCGTTCAGCACTTCTGGAACATAACCCTGGTCGAGAAGGGCTCCGATGGCGCGTCGCCAAAGGGCTGCCCGCTCCTCTGGGGCAACTTGAGCCCTGCTCGGCTCGAGCGCGCCCGGATGAACGTGATAATAGCTGCAGCCTGCAATGAGAAGTGATAGGGCGAGCAGCGTGGAGGCGAGCTGGCGACGGCAGAGGCAAGTCATGGAGACTCCTTCGCGTGGACAATATGGGGGGCGACCTTGCAGCGTGAAAGAGCATGAACATGCGCCCGACCGGAGACGACCGTATTCCCGCCGCCTAACGATATCGAGTTCAGCGGCGAGCGCAAGCGAGTCCGCTGCAACGAGGGGTTAGGCCGCGTTTACCGTTGAGGAGGCTTCGAGAAGAACAACATAAGCGCGTAAAGGATTTCCGCGGAGGCGACGGCCGCTGCCGGCGCAAAGCGGCATAGGGATGGAATGTTGAAATGAGTACCTGCCGGGACATCCCGGTACACGAAGGCATACAGCGGCAGAGCCCCGAATACGAGAACCGCGGCGAGAATTAAAAGCGCTACTGGGAGCCGCCACAACCACGAACGCACTGCCGACATGGAAATGCATGCCGCGAAGCTGAAAGCTAGGCCCGATGCCACCAGGAGCGCTGACGCAACCCATGCGTCGGCCAGGGCGTTCGAGCCACCGAATATGTCGGGCATGGTGATGTACGCGCGACGAACGCGAAGAAGCTGGATTCCAGAAATGCCGGCAGCGACCGCAGTGCCGAGCAAGACAGAGCACCACAACGGCCTTTTCATCACGCGGCATAACGATATCGAGTTCAGCGGCGAGCGCAAGCGAGTCCGCTGCAACGAGGGGTTAGACAGCGCTGACGGAGCCCCTCGACGAGCCGCGACGCTGAGTACGGGATGCTTTTAAAGGTGCACGGGAAGGGAAGCCGATGGTTCCGGGCCCCGGCCCACTCTTGAACTGGATGATGCGAGCCCGATGAGACCCGATGCGAAGTGGGACGACCCGAGCCTGCTGAAATTCGTGTGGGCCGGACGCTGCTGCGTGGCCCGGTACTTCCGGGCAAAGCGAGGCGC
>DASVJU010000121.1:0-4870 GCA_036385755.1 Thermoanaerobaculia bacterium | reverse complement strand
GGACGTGAAGTCCGTCGTCTCGGGCCGCGTCGTCTCCCTGAAGGTTCGCGACGGCGCCGTCGTGAAATCCGGGGACGTCCTCGCCGAGGTCGAGCCCGACGTCACACAGGCCCAGTCCCTCTCGGACGTGAGGGCCGGCGTCACGCAGGCCGAGGTCGCCCTGAAGGACGCGGAACGCCAGCTCGCCTCCCAGGAGAGGCTCTTCAAGGACGGACTCATCGGCGGCGAGACGCTGAAGGACTTCGTCACGAAGCGCGATCTCGCGGCCGAGAACGTCAAGGCCGCCCGGCAGCGCTACGAGATCGTCGAGGGCCACGGCATCCCCATCTCCGGCGACGCGTTGACGCAGCGCGCCCGCGTGACGAGCCCGATGTCCGGCGTCGTCATCACGAAGGGCGTCGAGCTGGGCGAGACCGTCACGTCCGGCGTGTCCTCGTTCAACGCGGGCACGGTCCTCTTCACGGTGGCCGACCTCAAGACGCTCCTCATCCGCGTCAACCTGAACGAGGTCGACATCGCGAAGGTGAAAGTCGGGCAGCCCGTGAGGATCACGCTCGACGCGTATCCGCAAAAGGTCTTCACGGGAAAGGTGCGCTTCGTGGCACCGGCCGCCAAGCTGCAGGACAAGATCAAGGTCTTCCCGGTCGAGGTCACGCTCGACGAGCTGGGCGACTCCTACCGCACGGGCATGAGCGCGAACGTCGAGATTCTCGGCGAGAAACGCGAGAAGGCCGTCTCGATTCCGCTCGAGGCGCTCCAGCGCGCCGACGGGAAGACGGTCGCCTACCGCCTCAGGAGCGATCTCAAGCCGAAGCTTCTCGCCACCGCCAAGCAGGGGCTCAATGGGCGCGGCAAGTACGTCTGGCTCTCGGACCACTGGAAGGACTACTACGAGGCCGTCCCCGTCGCCGCCGGCATCGCGACGCTGGAGCGCGTCGAGATCCTTTCGGGCCTGAAGGGCGGCGATCAGGTCGCGCTCGAGGACCCCACGAAGAAGAAGGTCGAGAAGGACGACGACAACTGAGATGGGTGACATGCGCTCCATCATCGAAACGCATGGCCTCACGAAGGTCTTCGGATCGAACGGCACGGCCGTGCACGCGCTCTGCGGCATCGACCTGACGGTTTCGGCCGGCGAGTTCGTGGCTCTCGTGGGACCTTCGGGCTCGGGAAAGTCGACGCTCATGGCGATCATCGGCTGCCTCGACTCCCCGACGGGCGGCTCCTATGCCCTCGACGGGACGAACGTCGAGGGCCTCTCGGGCGCCGCGCTCGCGCGCATCCGCAACGAGAAGATCGGCTTCGTCTTCCAGAGCTACAACCTGCTCCCGAAGGCCTCCATCGCCCGCAACGTCGAGCTGCCGCTCCTCTACGCAGGCGTCGGCCGCAAGGAAAGGCGGCGGCGCGCGCTCGAGCTCCTCGAGAAAGTGGGCATTCCCGAGAAGGCCAACGTGCTCCCCGGCGTTCTCTCGGGCGGCCAGCGGCAGCGTGTCGCGATCGCCCGGGCGCTTGCAAACCGACCCGCGCTTCTCCTCGCTGACGAACCGACCGGCGCGCTGGACTCGAAGACGGGCGAGGAGGTCCTGGCTCTCTTTTCGGAGCTTCACCGGCAGGGAAACTCCGTGATGCTCGTGACGCACGACCCCCACATCGCCTCCCTCGCCGAACGGCGCGTGGAGCTCCGCGACGGCCTCATCGTCTCGGACGTCTCGGAGAAACAGGCGGCCTGATGCTGAGCGGCGCCTTCCGCGAGCGCCTCGCGGGATCCTGGATCGAGATCAAGGAGAATCTCGGCCGCTCGACGCTCCAGACCCTCGGGGTCATTCTCGGCGTCGCGTCCGTGCTCGGGGGGTTCTCGATCTCCGACAGCCAGCGGAGGCGCTCGGACGAAGTCTGGATGAAGCTGGGCGGCATGGACCGGCTGAACGTCCAGCCGTCGGAGGCGATCCGCGACGGCCAGCCCACCGCGCTCCAGGCAGCGAATCTCGGCCTCCGGAACGAAGACGCGAACGAAGGCGGCGCCCTCGACACGAAGGCCGTCAGCGGGGTCATGCAGCAGAAGTTCGCGCGCGCCCGCGTGCGCTCGCCCTATGCCGACCAGGACCGCCAGCTGACGGGCATCGGCGGCGACTATATGGCGCTCAACGGCTACGCGATCGAGAAGGGCCGGGCGTTTTCCTCCGAGGACTTCGAGAACGGGCGCCCGGTCGCGATCCTCGGCGCCGAAGCCGCCGCGGTGTTCTTTCCGACGGGCGACGCCGTCGGGCAGACGATCCGGCTGGGGGATATCCCGGTCGCGGTGGTCGGCACGTTCACCGAGAAGATCTTCCGGTGGCGCGACGGACAAAAAGGCAATCAGTTCGCGTGGCGAAACAAGATCGTGGCCGTTCCGTCGACGCTCGTCGCCCGCCGCATGCAAGGGGACAGGTGGCAGCGCGTGGACCGGGTCGCGTTCCGCATTCGGGACCTCGGCGCCATGAAGGCCTTCAGCGAGGGCCTCGGCGCGATCCTGCGGGGAAACCACCGCCAGCAGGAGGACTTCCGCATCGACGACGTCGCCGCGCGGATCCGCAAGCGGCGGAGCCAGGGCGACGTCTACAACATGATCTTCATGCTGTCGGGCGTCCTCTCCCTCATCGGCGGCGGCATGGTGAACGTGAATATCCAGATGGCGACGCTCAAGGAACGCGTGCGCGAGGTGGGCGTGAAGATGGCGATCGGCGCCTCGGGCCGCGAAGTATTCAAGGAATTCATGACGGAGGCGCTGCTCCTCACGGGCCTCGGGGCGCTCGTGGGTTTCGGGGCGGGCGTCGCCTTCTCGAAGGTCATCACGTCGTTCCTCGAGATCAAGCTCTACATGCAGCCCGCCAGCTTCCTGTGGGCCTTCGCCCTCGCGGCGGCATTCGGCTTCCTGTTCGCGCTGTACCCCGCGTGGAAGGCCAGCCGCCTCTCCCCGATGGAAGCGCTGCGGTATGAGTAGCGTCGCGCTTCCCGCCTCGGCCGCCGCGGCGAATTCTTTCGAGAAGCGGCGTTTGTCCTGGCCGGCACGACTCAACCTCTTCTACGAAGTCATCGCCGGCGGGCTCGTCGAGCTCTGGGCGCACAAGCTGCGCTCGATCCTCACGCTGACGCTCCTCATGCTGGGAGTCTTCGCGCTCGTCGTCATGACCTCCGTTCTGGACGGCGTCCTCGACAAGGTCTCGACCGGATTCGAGGGCATGAGCTGGGACGGCACGGTCGTGATCCAGCCGAAGACACCCGAGACGACGGACGAGCAGAAGCGATTCGCGATGAGCCCGGGCCTGCGCTACGAGGACCTCGCGCGCCTCACGACGCCGAATCCCGCCGTCGTCGCTTTCCTCCCCCGCGCCACGAAGCGCACGAGCGTCCGCGTCGCCGGCGGCACGGAACGCATGTGGGTCACGGGCCTGACGCCCGACTACGCGCTCCTCATGAACCGCCCGATCGCCTCGGGACGCGGCCTGACCGACGACGACCGGCGCCGCCACAGCGCGGTGGCCGTCGTGGGCTCGACGCTCGGCGCGAAACTCTTCGGCGGCGCCGACCCGATCGGGCGCGACGTGCTCGTGGACGGCGTGCCGTTCCGGATCGTCGGCTTGCAGGGACCCGTTCTCGTCTTCAACGAGGAGATGTGGCTCGATTCGAACGGCATCATGATCCCGCTCGAGACGTACATGGACCGCATGGACGCCGACCACAAGCTCACGCAGGTGGCCGTGAAGCTCCGGAGAAAGGGAGACCTCGCGGATGTGTCGGCCCTCATTCTCGGCCGGACGAAGCAGGCCCACCACGGCATCGAGGACGTGGAGATCAAGGACCTCGAGTCCGAGGCCGCCAGGAGCTATGCCGGGTTCATGGAAGAAATGCGCGGTTGGCGCGTCGTCCTCTCCAGTCTCGCCGGGACGGTCCTCCTCGTGGGCGGCGTCGGCGTCCTCTCGGTCATGCTCATCTCGTTTTCGGATCGAAGGTTCGAGATCGGCCTCCGCAAGTCGCTCGGCGCGAGCGACGGCGAGATTCTCGTGCAGTTCCTCCTCGAGGCCTGCGTTCTCGCGGCGCTCGGGGCGAGCGTCGGCACGGTCGGCGGCGCGGTTCTCTGCCGCGCCCTGTCTCCGATGTTTCCCTGGGGCCTCGTCGTCAACCCGATGGGCCTCGCGCTCGCATGGGCCATCGCGATCGGCCTCGCGCTCGTCTTCGGCCTCTACCCCGCGATCCGCGCCTCGCGCCTCTCGCCGATGGAGGCGATGCGGTAGGTCCTAAGATCTGCGGATGGCCGCGCGTCGGAGAAACGTCCACCCGCTGAATTCCCGTTCGCTGCGCGCTGCAGCGGCCCGCCTGCGCAAGGGCGAGCTCGTCGCGTTCCCGACGGAGACGGTCTACGGCCTCGGAGCGAACGCGCTGGACGAGAAGGCCGTGGCGAGGATCTTCGCGGCGAAGGGGCGGCCAGCAGACAACCCGATGATCGTTCATGTATGCGATCTAAAGATGCTCAAAAGGGTAATTCGGCGAATGCCGCCGCTCGCCACCCGACTGGCGGCTCGCTTTTGGCCGGGGCCTCTCACAATCTTACTTTCTAAGAAATCTTCAATTTCTTCCCTGGTGACCGCGGGACTCGACACAGTGGCGGTCCGTATGCCGCAGGGTCTCGCACGCGACCTCGTCCGCCTCGCAGGCGTGCCGATCGCGGCGCCGAGCGCGAACCTCTCGGGCCGCCCGAGCCCGACGACGGCCGCGCACGTCGCCGAAGATTTTCCGGACATCTTCGTCCTCGACGGCGGCCCGACGCACCACGGCGTCGAGTCCACCGTCGTCGCGCTCGTTCCGCGTCCGGTCGTGCTGAGACAAGGCGCCG
>DASVJU010000120.1:0-8450 GCA_036385755.1 Thermoanaerobaculia bacterium | reverse complement strand
GATGCCGAGGACGGGCACGTTCACCTTCTGGAACATCGCGAGGCCTTTGCGCGCGTCGATGAGCGCGACGTCCTGCGGCGTCGTGACGATGACGGCGCCCGAGAGAGCGACCTTCTGCGTGAGCGTGAGCTGCGCGTCGCCCGTCCCGGGCGGTAAATCGACGAGGAGAAAGTCCTGCTTCCCCCAGGCGACGTCACCGAGGAACTGCTCGACGGCCTTGAAGATCATCGGCCCGCGCCAGATCACAGGCGTATCGACGTCCATCAGGAACCCGATCGACATGACGCGCACGCCGAACCGCTCGATCGGGAGGATCTTCTCCTCCTCGTTCACGAACGGCTTCGTCGTGATGCCCATCATCATCTGCTGCGACGGGCCATAAATGTCCGAGTCCATGAGGCCGACCTCGTAGCCGAGCTTCTTGAGCGCGAGCGCGAGGTTCGCCGACACCGTCGACTTGCCGACGCCGCCCTTGCCGGAGGCCACGGCCACGACGAAGCGCGTGTCCTCGAGGATGTCCTTGCGGCCGACGGCGCCCGACATGACGGGCGCCTGGGGGGGTGCGGTCTGCACGGAGATCGTGACGGACGTGACGCCCGGAACGCTCCGGAGCACCGCATCGCATTGCTGTTTGATGGCCTCGGCCGCAGCAGGCGCGTCGGACGTCAGCGCGAGCCGGAACGAGACGTTCCCGCCTCCGATCGTCAGATCCTTGACGAAGCCGAAGGAGACGATGTCGCGCGAAAAGCCGGGGTACTTGACCTGCCGGAGCGCGTCGAGGACGGTCTGTTCGTTGAGCGTGGTCGTGGACAAATCTGCTTCCCTCTCGGTGAGAGAGGATCTCACAGAAAGGGACGCGGCCCTGCTACGGCTTCATCCAGAGCATCCACGGCACGCCGACCGCGAGGAGGACGGCGAGGTAGATGAACCCGAAGATCGCCCCGAGCCTCCAGAAGTCCTTCCGCGGGACGAAGCCGCTCCCGAAATAGACGGGCGACGGGCCCGTCGCGTACGGGGTCAGGATCCCCATGATGCCAAGCGTGTAGCAGAGGAGCATCGCGAACAGCCGCACGTCCAGGCCGGGCACCGCGGCGCCCACGGCGAGCATGACGGGGAGCATCGCGGTCACGTGGGCGGTGATGCTCGCGAACATGTAGTGCGTCACGAAGAAAAGGACCGCAAGGAGGATCGTGACCGTCAGCGGCGCGTATCCGGCGAGCGGGGCCGCGGCCTTCTTCGCGAACCACGTCACGAAGCCGACGCGGTTCAGGCCGTCCGCCAGCGCGACCAGGGTCGCGAACCACACGAGGACGTTCCACGCGGACTTGTTCGCGAGGATGTCGTCCCACGCGACGACGCCGAGGATCACCATGAGCGCCATCGCCGCGAACGCGACGGCCGTCGGGTCGATGAACTTTCCGCCGAAGATCCAGAGCGCCAGGGCGCCCAGCGCGAGAAGGCCCATCACGATCTCGTTCCTGGAGACCGTCCCCATCCCCTGGAGCTCCTTGCCCGCCCAGGCCGGAACGTCGACGCTCTTCCGGATCTCGGGCGCGTAGAAGAGGCCGACGAGAAGCGGAAGGACCGCGAGCAGGAGGACGCCGACGGGCAGGCCGCCGACGAGCCACGCCGCCCACGAGATGTCGACCTTCGCGGTCTTCCGCACGATCTCGAGGGCGAGGAGGTTCGGCGCGAGGCCCGTGAGGAAGAGAGTCGAGGTCACGCAGGTCGTCGCGAGGGCCGTCCACATGAGCGGGCCGCCGAGGCGGCGCGACGTCGGACCCGGTTCGGAGCCGTAGAGGGCCGGGATGTTCCGGATCACGGGGAAGATCGTCCCGCCGCTCCTCGCCGTGTTCGACGGCGTGAACGGCGCGAGGACGACGTCCGAGAGCATGACCGCGTAGCCGAGCCCGAGCGAGTTCCCTCCCATTTTTCTCACGAGACCGAGCGCAAGCCGCCGGCCGAGACCGGATTTCTCGTAGCCGAGCGCGAACATGAACGCACCGAAGATGAGCCACACGGTCGTGTTCGAGAAGCCCGACAAGGCCCACTTGATCGCGTCCGCGGGCTTCGGCTCGACGAGGCCGAGGACCGTCGCGAGAGCCACGCCCGTGACGCCGACCGCGGCTGCCGGGATCGGCTCGAGGACGAGGCCGACGACGACGGCGCAGAACAGGGCGAAGAAATACCACGCCGTGGGCTTCAGGCCGTCGGGCACGGGCAGGATGGCGACGACGGCGCCCACGAGGATCGCGAGCAGGCCTTTCCAGAGATCCGGGTGCGCGTGGAAATCGACGTGGAAAATGGAAAAGGGACCCTTGCCGGTTTGCACATGCACTTTCATCGACGATTCCACCCCTCCCTAAACCTCTGTTTCGACGGGGCGGCCCGCCCTGATGCACGTGACTCAAGGCGGCCGACGTCTCCGGGACGCACGTTGGATGTCAGATCATCGGGATGCGGCGGTGGGCCGTCAGGCGCGAAGCGTGAGAATCTCGCGCCGCACCTTCTCCATGAGATCCCCGCGCGCGTGCACGGACAGTCCCGCCGTGGGAATCGGGCGCCCGGTCCGCACACGCACGGGGCCTTGCCGCACGATCATTCCCCGGGCTCCAAGCACGGCCCGGGCCCCGGAAACGCCCACGGGCACGATCGGCACGCCCGACTTGAGCGCGGTGAGGAAGCCCGATTTCTTGAACGGCCCGACGCTCCCGTCGCGCGAGCGCGTCCCTTCGGGGAAGATCAGGAGGGATGCGCCCTTCGCGAGGCACTGGTCCAGACCGGAAAGAACCTCCCTGGCCTTCTCCGCGCGGCGCCTGTCGACGGGCACGAACCCGGCGAGCCACATCGACCATCCCATGAACGGCACGTAGAACAGCGAGCGCTTCGCCAGGAAGCGCACGTCCTGAGGGATGGCGAGGAGCAGGAGGAGGATGTCGATCCCCGACTCGTGGTTCGACATGTAGATCGCCTGCGGGAGGGCGGCGGCTTCGTTCGCGGTCTCGATCGTGGCCGGAACTCCTGTCAGAAAGAGGATCGAACGCGCCCAGAGGCGGGCCCAGAAGAGGTAGAGCCGCCCGCGCGGCGGAATCCAGGACGTGAGGATCGCGAAGAAGCCGTAGGCGGTCGCCGTGAGCGCGATGACCGCCCAGCTCCAGACGGAGACGACCAGATCACGGAGCATCGACGGGAGTGTACGAGACCGCCGGGCCGCGCCCGTAGAATGCGCACGTGGCGCAGTTCGATTCGACGACGCAGTATGTCGCCCTCCTGAAGGAACCGCTCTGGAAGCTGGCGCGCATCCGGCGCTGGGTCCTGAACGTGTCCTTCCACCTCGGCGGCGTCGCGATGATGACCGGCCAGCTCGCCCGCGAAATGCGGAATCGCTGGGAAACGTCCGAGATCATCCGCCAGATGGACGCCCTCGGCGTCCAGTCGATCTCCATCACGAGCCTCACGGCCCTCTTCACGGGAATGGTCCTCGCGCTCCAGACGTCGTACGCGCTGGCGCAGTTCGGCGGCAAGCTGTTCGTGGGCCGCGTCGTCGTCCTCTCGATCTGCCGTGAGTTGGGGCCGACCCTGACCGCTCTCATGGTCGCGGCGCGTGTGGGATCGGGAATCACGGCCGAGCTCGGAACCATGTCGGTCACCGAGCAGGTCGACGCGATGCGGGCGCTCGGCGCCTCCCCGATCCGGAAGCTCGTCCTGCCGCGCGTCGTGGCCATCACGCTCATGCTGCCCGTCCTCACGCTTCTCGCCGATTTCCTGGGAATGGTCGGCGGGCTGTTCATCGCGGTCGTCGAGGTGAACGTGGGCGCGACGTTCTACCTGTCGACCGTCCAGCAGTCCGTGCACGTCAACGACGTGCTTCACGGGCTCTTCAAGACTCCCTTCTTCGGGTTCGAGATCGCGATGATCGGCTGTTACAACGGCCTGAACGCCTCGGGGGGAGCGGACGGAGTCGGCCGCGCGACGACGATCGCGGTCGTCGTGGCCTCGATCGCGGTTCTCATGTCCGATTTCTTCCTCACGAAACTCTTCCTCGTCCTGCCGCTGGGGCTCAAGTGACGTTCAGCGAGACGGCCGTCATGCGCTTCGTGAAGGCAGTCCGCCCCGGCGGCGCCTCCATCATCGAGCTCAAACACGTCTCCAAGTCCTACGGCTCCAAGCGCGTGCTCGACGACGTGAGTCTCTCCGTCCGGCGTGGGGAAGTGCTCGTGATCCTCGGCGGGTCCGGCAGCGGCAAGTCCGTGTCGCTCCGGCACATGAACGGCCTCGAGCAGCCCGACGCCGGCGAGGTCTGGGTGGACGGCGTGGAGGTCTCTTCTCTCCCCGAGGAGGATCTCGTCCCCGTGCGCAAGAAGGCCGGCATGCTCTTCCAGAGCGGCGCCCTTTTCGATTCGATGACGGTCTTCGAGAACATCGCCTTCGCGTTGCGCGAGCACACGTCCTGGTCGGAAGATCAGATCTCGGCCCGCGTCGCGGAGGTGCTCGGCTTCGTCAACCTCGGGCGCGACGTGGAGCGCCTGCTCCCCTCTTCGCTTTCGGGCGGAATGAAGAAGCGCGTCTCTCTGGCCCGGACCGTCGCGCTCAAGCCCGACATCCTTCTCTACGACGAGCCGACGACGGGACTCGATCCCGTGACCTCGATGACGATCAACCGGCTCATCGTCGACCTGAACGAGCGGCTCGCCACGACGTCCGTCGTCGTGACCCACGACATCGTCTCGGCGCTGTTCGTCGCCGACCGCATCGCCTTTCTCCAGAACGCCCGGTTCGCGTTCGTCGGGACGCCCGAAGAAGCGCAGACCTCGGACGTCGACGACCTCCGCGCCTTCCTCGCCGCAGGGGTCTCTCCGGAATTGACCGCTTCGAAGGGAGGCCCGCCGTGAGAGCCGACGTCAAGACCAAGACTCGCGTCGGGGTCATCCTCTTCGCCTCCTTCGTGCTGCTTGCCGGCGCCATCCTCTTCATCGGAGGGACGAAAGGATTTTTCGTGAGCCGCACGTCGTACTTCGCCCGCTTCCCGAATTCCCAGGGCATGGTGGGAGGCAACCAGGTGCGCCTCGCCGGCGTGATCGTGGGCGCCGTCCGGGCCATCGAGGTGCCGCGCGTGCCGGGCCAGGACCTCACGATTCATTTCGACATCGAGCGCAAGTACCAGCATCTCGTCAAGACCGACAGCCGGGCCGAGATCAAGACGATCGGGCTCCTGGGCGACAAGTATCTCGAGGTGACGCCCGGCTCGACCGACAAGCCGGACCTCGAGCCCGACCACGAGATCATGGCGTTCCGCGGCGCCGAGCTCGAGAAGATCCTCGCCGGCTCCGGGGACCTCGTGGACAACGTCGTGGCCATCTCGAAATCGCTCAAGAACATCCTCGGGCGGACGGAAAAAGGCGAGGGGTTCCTCGGCGAGATCACCTCGGATTCCGAGAACGGCCAGGCGCTCTCGCGCTCTCTGCGCCAGACGCTCGACAGCGTGAGCTCTCTCATGAAGGACGTGCGTCAGGGAAAGGGTCTCGTCGGGCGCCTCCTGAACGACGACAAGGCCGCCGATGCCGTCCTGGGGGAGCTGGGGTCGGCGTCCGCCTCGCTCCACCGGATTCTCGGGAACGTCGAGAAGGGCGTCGCGACGGGGGAAGGGCTCGTGCCCGCCCTCCTCTCCGACCCGGAGGGGAAGAAGAAGTTCTTCGCGATGGTCGACTCTCTTCAGGCGACCGCCGACTCTCTCGCGTCCTTCTCGAAGGACCTCAAGTCCGGGGACGGCCTGCTCGGACAGCTCGTCTCGAACGGTGACTTTTCGAAGGAGTTCCTGGCCGACCTGAAGAAGCTCTCGTCCCACCTCGCGAACGTCGCCGCGAAGCTGGATTCGAAAGAGGGAACGGCCGGCAAGCTCATCGCCGATCCGGCCGCGGCCGACGCGATCAACGACATCCTCGTCGGGATCAACGAGAGCAGGTTCCTGCGCTGGCTTATCCGCGACCGCCAGAGATCCGGCATCCAGAAGCGCTACGACGCGGCGAGACAGGCTCCGTCACCGGCGCCCAGTCCGGTTCCGTGAGCCACGTCCTCGTCGCGGGCGGAGCGGGCTTCCTCGGAGCCGCGATCGTCCGGCAGCTTCTCGGTGCGGGCGACGGCGTCGTCGTCCTCGATACGTTCGACGACGCGGGCGACGGCCGCGCGATGAAAGAGGAACGGCTTGCCTCGTTCGGGCGCCACCCGCGCGTTTCGGTCGTCCGCGGCGACGGGACGGACGCGGCGCTCCTCGAAGGCGCCTTCGCCGGGCACCGGCCCGCCGCCGTCGTGAATGCGATGCGCCTTCCGCTCGACGGCGCGGGAATCGGGCCGCTCGTCGAAGCATCCCGCCATGGGGGCGTCGGCCTCCTCGTCCACCTCTCCGACGCGGCTCTCTACGGACCGCGCGGCGAGGCGAGCCTCCGCGCACGCGAGGACGAGCCGATCGAGCCCGGAGGGGACCGCGACCTCCTCGCGAAGGCGGCCGAAGAGGAGGCGCTCCTCGCCTCCGGCCTGCCCTTTGTGATCCTGCGCGTCTTCGCCGCAGCGGGGCCGGGCGCCGGGCCCGCGCGCTTTCCCGAGGACGCGCTCGAGGCGGTCCTCGCGGGCGAGGAGGCCTTTCTCGCCGACGACGCCCCGCGCGACTTCGTCCATCCCCAGGACGTCGTGCGCGGCGTCCTCTCCTCCCTGCGCAAGCGGCCGATCGGCGAGACCGTGAACCTCGGTTTCGGTCTCGCCGTGAAGCCGTCCGAGGTCGTCCGGGCCCTCGCCGTGCGCGCCGGCAAGGAGTGCCGCTTCACGGTGCAGGGGACATCGGCACGGACGCCCCGGATCGCCGACATGGAGAAGGCCTGGCAGACGCTCGGCTTCTCGCCGCAGTTCGGCCTCGGAGAGATCGTCTGGGACACGGTGCGCGCCCGGCTCTTCCCCGCCGAGGCCGCCCGCGCGTACCAGCGGCCGGAGTCCCCGGCGGCCGCGCCCACGGAGCCGCCGAAGGCGGTCTCGCGCCGGGAGCTCTTTGGGATGTTCCGCCGACCGTTCGACGCGACGAAGAAGCCCGGCGGCTGAGAGTCGTGACGCGGCGCACGCACGGCCGCGTCCTCCTCTCGGAGCGCGGCTTCTCCGTTCCGGAGGGTAAGATCGGAGGTTCCCGGGATTCTCTTCTCCGGAGGCTTCACCCGATGAACATCTGCATGGTTGGAACGGGCTACGTCGGCCTGGTGACCGGCGCCTGTCTCGCCGATTTCGGCATGGACGTGACCTGCGTCGACAAGGACGAGGCGAAGATCGACCTCCTGAAAAACGGTGTCTCACCGATCTACGAGCCCGGCCTCGAGGAACTCATCCACAAGAACGAGAAGGCGGGCCGCCTGCGCTTCTCGACGAACCTCGCGGAGGCCATCGAACGCAGCCTCGTGATTTTCATCGCCGTCGGGACCCCGCCGAAGGAAGACGGCTCTCCGGACCTGTCGTTCATCTTCCAGGTCGCCGAGTCGATCGCGGCGCACATGAACGGGTACAAGGTCGTCGTCACGAAGTCGACCGTTCCGACCGGCACGGGCGCACAGATCGAGGAAATCCTTCGGACGAAGAACGGAAAGTACAAGTTCTCCGTCGTCTCGAACCCCGAGTTTCTCCGCGAGGGTTCGGCGATCGAGGACTTCATGCACCCCGACCGCGTCGTGATCGGCTCGCGCGACGAGGAGGCCATCGCGATCGTCAAGGACGTCTACTCGCCGCTCGCGATCGCGGGCGTGCCTTTCGTCGTGTCGGACGTCGAATCGGCCGAGTTGATCAAGTACGCCTCCAACGGCTTTCTGGCCCTGAAGATCTCCTTCATCAACGAGGTCGCCGCGATGTGCGAAAAGATGGGCGCCGACGTGAAGGACGTGGCGCGCGGCATGGGCCTCGACAAGCGCATCGCGCCCCAGTTCCTGAGTCCCGGGCCGGGTTACGGCGGCTCGTGTTTCCCGAAGGATTCGTCCGCCGTCGTCGATCTCGCGCGGAAGGTCGGGTACAGGTTCGAGATCATGGAGGCCGTGCTCTCCGTGAACGACCGCGTGAAGGCGCGCATGGTGGAGAAGGTCGCGGCCGTGTGCCCCGATCTCAAGGGCAAGCGCGTCGCGATGCTGGGGATCGCCTTCAAGCCCGAGACGGACGACATCCGTGAGAGCGCGTGCCTGAGGCTCGCGAACGACCTCCAGGCCCGGGGGGCCGACGTCGTCGCGTACGATCCGGCCGCGATGGAAAACGCGCGGAAGGAGATGCCGACGCTGAAGCTCGCCGAGGACGTGTACTCCTGCGCGGAAGGCGCCGACGTCCTCGTTCTCGCGACGGACTGGAACCAGTTCCGCAAGCTCGACCTCGGCCGCCTCGAACGCACGATGAAGGCGAAGAACTTCGTGGATCTCCGCAACCTCTACGAACCGAAG
>DASVJU010000119.1:0-9134 GCA_036385755.1 Thermoanaerobaculia bacterium | reverse complement strand
GAAGGCCGACGCTCCGGGCGCGGACGACGACGCGTCCGGCACGGCCGTGTCGATCCTCGCCGCCCGGGCCCTCGCGTCGAAGCCCGCGCGCGCGACCCTCGTCTTCGCCGCCGTGGCCGGCGAAGAGCAGGGCCTCCTCGGGGCGAAACGCCTCCTCGAATGGCTGACGAAGCAGGGTTACACGGTGGGCGGCATGATCACGTGCGACATCGTCGGCGCGACGAACGGTTCACCGGACCGCCGCGTGCGGGTGTTCTCGGAGGGAGGGCTCGACGGCATCGACTCCCCCGGACGCCAGATGGCGCGCCTCGTGGAGGAGGTCAACGGGAAAGATGCCGTGCGGCTCGTCTTCCGGCTCGACCGGTTCGGGCGCGGCGGAGACCACCGGCCATTCGTCGAGGCGGGTCTTCCCGCCGTGCGTTTCACCGAGCCGCTCGAGGACTACCACCACGAACATCAGACCCCGCGCACGGAGAACGGAATCGAGTACGGCGACCTCGTCAAGTTCCTGGACTTCGACTTCATCGCCAGGACAGCGGAGGTCGTCGCGAAGACACTGGGAGAGATGGCGAATGCTCCTGCCCCGCCCACCCGAGTCACGCTGGGGGGTGCGGTGACGGATTCAGCAAAGACTTTCTTAGAGGGTAATAGGGACCCGGAGCGCGCGGGCTACGAGATTCTCTGGAGGGAGACCACAGTGGCGCGATGGTCGGTCGTCCGCACCGTGGATGCTGCGACGCAAGCGCCCGCCAGCTCTCCGGCGGTGCCGTCGGTTGCGCCGCCAGCCGCGCCCGCGCCGCCCTCTCCCTCCCCCTCTTCACCATTCGAAGAATCTTTCTCTTCGGTTCTCTCCGAGATCTCCACCGACAACCATTACTTCGCCGCGCGCAGCGTCGGAAAGAACGGCCACCGAAGCCTTGCCGTCCCCGCCGTCGCCGCCGTCGCCGCCGTGCGTCGGCCGACGTCTTCTCCTGCACCCCGACCCGATCGACCGGAGCGGAAGGAATAGACGTGAGCCTCACGACTCTCGACTGGGCCATCGTCGCGGCGTATTTCATCCTCTCGATCGGCATCGGCCTCGCCTTCACGAAGAGGGGCGGCGAGTCGCTCGAGCAGTACTTCGTCGCGGGACGCGCCGTGCCATGGTGGCTCGCGGGCGCCGCGATGATCGCGACGACGTTCGCCGCCGACACGCCGCTCGTCGTGACGGGCCTCGTCGCCGCGCACGGCGTCGCCGGCAACTGGATCTGGTGGAACTTCGTCATGAGCGGCACGCTGACCGTGTTCCTCTATGCGCGGCTCTGGCGCCGGGCGAAGGTGATGACCGACGTGGAGTTCGCCGAGATCCGCTACAGCGGGCGGCCGGCCACGTTCCTGCGGGGATTCCGCGCGCTCTACCTCGCCCTGCCCATCAACCTCATCATCCTCGGCTGGGTCACGCTCGCGATGGTGAAGATCCTCCAGATCTCGCTGGGAATCCAGCCGATCTGGGCGGTGGGTGTCTGCTTCGTGATCACGGTCGGTTATTCCGCGGCGGCGGGAATGTGGGCGGTCCTCTGGACCGATCTCGTCCAGCTCGTCATAAAGATGACGGCCGTCATCCTTCTCGCGTGGTTCGCCGTGAAGAAGGTGGGCGGAATCGGCGCGCTGAAAACGGGGCTCGAGAAGCACTTCGGCTCGATCGACACCGCCATCTCGTTCCTCCCGCCGGCGGGCTCCGTGTGGATGCCCATGATCGCGATCTTCACGTTTCTCGCCGTGCAGTGGTGGGCGGCGTGGTATCCGGGCGCCGAGCCGGGCGGCGGCGGCTACGTCGCGCAGCGCATCTTCTCGGCGCGGTCCGAGCGCGACGGCATCCTCGCGACGCTGTTTTTCAACGTCGGGCACTACGCGCTTCGTCCGTGGCCGTGGATCATCACGGGCCTCGCAACCGTCATCCTCTATCCCCACGGCGTGATGGTGAACGGCCAGCCGGACAGGGAAGCCGCCTACGTACAGGCCATGGTCGATCTGCTGCCCCCGGGCTGGAAGGGTTTCATGCTCGCAGGCTTCGCGGCTGCGTACATGTCGACAGTTGGCACCCATTTGAATTGGGGAGCCTCGTATCTGGTCGGAGACGTCTATAAGAGATTTCTCAGAAAGAACGAGAGCGAGAAACACTACGTCGCCGTGTCGCGGTGGACGACCGTAGGGTTGTTTCTGGCGTCCATCGTCGTGACGTTGAACCTCTCGACGATCGAAGGCGCGTGGCGGTTCCTGCTCGCGCTCGGGAGCGGCACCGGCCTCGTTCTCATCCTCCGCTGGTACTGGTGGCGTATCAACGCCTGGAGCGAGATTTCGTCGATGCTCGCCTCGATGGTCGTCTCCGTGACGAGCATCGCACTCATCCGAAATCCGCTTCCGAAGACCGATCCGGGGTACGGCGCGGAGACGTTCCGCATCCAGGCGATCGTCATGCTGCTCACCGTCGCCGTCACGACCGTCGTCTGGATCGCGGTCACGTTCCTCACGAAACCCGAGCCCGAAGCGACGCTCGACGCGTTCTACAAGCGCGTGCGCCCGGGCGGACCGGGCTGGGAAACGGTCTCGCGGCGCCTCGGCTTCGGGAAGGAGCCCATCCCCGGCGGCGCGATGTCGTTCGTGAACTGGATCCTCGGGATCGTCCTCGTCTACACGGCGCTGTTCGGGATCGGCAAGATCGTGTTCGGGCAGCTCTGGATGGGGTTCGCGCTTCTCGACGTCGCGATCACCTGCTTCATCCTCATCATGTGGAGCCTGAAGCGGCAGGAGAGGGTCGAGGCCGGGTGAAGCCGCGCGCGGCGCGGGCGCGTATGATTCAATCTCAGTAACCGCTCATGGCCGAGTCGACTCCTCAGGATGTGACCTCCATCCTCAAGGACTGGAGCGAAGGCCGCCCCGATGCGGCGGAACGGCTCCTGCCCGTCGTCTACGCCGAGCTGCGGCGGCTCGCGCGCGACTACATGGCCGGCGAGCGCCCCGGGCACACGCTCCAGCCCACGGCCCTCGTCCACGAGGCCTTTCTCCGCATGGTCGACCAGAGGAACGTCACGTGGCAGAACCGCGCCCACTTCTTCGGAGTGGCGGCCCAGATGATGCGTCGCATCCTCGTCGACCACGCGCGCGCGCGGCTCACGGAAAAGCGCGGCGGGCAGATCCTGCGCGTCCCTCTCGACGACGCGCTCACGATCTCCCTCGACGGCAGGTCCGACCGCATGCTCGTCGCCCTCGACGACGCGCTCACGACTCTCAAGGGCGTCGACCCCGGGCAGTCGCGCCTCGTGGAGCTCCGTTACTTCGCGGGGCTCACGCTCGAGGAAACGGCGGGCACACTCGGCGTCTCGACGGCGACCGTGAAGCGCGAATGGACGATGGTCAAGGCATGGCTGCGGCGCGAAATGGAGCCGCAGGCGGAAGCACGCTGAAGGCGGCGTGGAACCCGGGCGCTGGAACCGACTGAAGGAGCTCTTCGACGAGGCGCTTGCGCGGCCCGCCGGAGACCGGCCCGCTTTCGTGGACGACCTCGCGGGGGCGGACGCGTCACTCAAGACGGCCCTCGCGTCCCTCCTCTCGGCGCATCGCGAAGACGGCTTTCTCGAGGAGCCGGCGTTCCGCATCACGGCACCAGACGAACCGATCCCGGCGCCGGCGCGCCTCGGTTCGTACGAAATCGTCCGGGAGATCGGCCAGGGAGGGATGGGCACGGTCTACCTCGCCGTGCGGGCAGACGCGGAGTACGAGAAGCAGGTCGCGATCAAAGTCGTCAGGAGCGGGCTCGGGCTCGAGGAGCTGCGCCGGCGGTTCCGGACCGAGAGGCAGATCCTCGCCCGCCTCGACCATCCGAACATCGCGAAGCTCCTCGACGGAGGAACCACGCCGGAGGGCGTGCCCTACGTCGTCATGGACTACGTCGAAGGGCAGCCCATCACGGAATACGCCGAGTCGCGCGGCCTCTCCGTCGCGGGGCGCCTGCGCCTTTTCCGTTCCGTCTGCGGGGCGGTCCAGTACGCCCACCAGAACCTCGTCGTCCACCGCGACCTCAAGCCCGGCAACATCCTCGTCACCGAGGACGGAACTCCGAAGCTCCTGGATTTCGGGATCGCCCGGCTCCTCGACTCCGACGCGCCGGGCGATCTCACGCAGACGATCGCGTCCCTGCGCCTCATGACGCCCGACTATGCGAGCCCCGAGCAGATGCGCGGGGAGCCCGTGACGATCCTTTCCGACGTCTATTCGCTCGGCGTCGTGCTCTACGAGCTCCTGACCGGGCGCCGGCCCTATCGCGTCACGAGCACGGCTCCGCGAGACATCGAGCGCCTCTTCGATACCGAGCCTGCGGCCCCGAGCACCGTGCGCCCGTTGTCCCGCGACCTCGACGCCATCGTCTCGATGGCCATGCGCCGGGAGCCGGAGCGGCGCTACGCCTCGGCCGACCAGCTCTCGGAGGATCTCGACCGCCACCTGCGCGGCGTGCCCGTGCGGGCGCGCCCGAACACCGCCGGCTACCGGATCAGGCGCTTCGCCGGCCGGCATCGCGCCTTGCTCGGCGTCGCCGCCCTCCTCGTTCTCTCCCTCGCCTCCGGAATCGTGGCCACCGTGCGCGAGGCGCGGATCGCCGACGTCCAGCGCAACCGGGCCGAGAAGCGGTTTACCGACGTGAGAAAGCTCTCGAACGCGCTCCTCTTCGACATTTACGGCGCCGTGGAGAACCTTCCCGGCGCGATTCCCGCCCGCCAGGCCCTCGTGAAGAAGGCCCTCGAATACCTCGACAGTCTCGCGGAGGAGTCGCAGAACGACACGGGGCTCAAGCGCGACCTCGCGGCGGCCTACCAGAAGGTCGGGGACATCCAGGGGTACCCCTTCGTCGCGAACCTCGGAGACACGAGCGGGTGTCTCGCGAGCTACCGCACGGCGCTCGGCATCCGCGAGAAGCTGTTGGCCGCCGACCCCGGCAACGTGGATCTCGCGCGTGACGCGAACGGCGTGCGCGACAAGATCGGCGACGTCCTCTCGCAGACCGGGGATTCCGCGGGAGCGCTCGCACAGCTCCGAAGCGTCCAGGCGGAACGGCAGCGCCTCGCCCGGGAGCATCCGGACGACCTCAGGCTGCGCCGCGACCTCGGCGTGAGCCACCTGAAGATAGGCGATCAGCTCTCGCGGACCGGCGATCGTCCGGGCGCCCTCGAGAACGTGCGGAGCGCCGCCGGGATTCTCGCCGCCATTTCCGCCGCGAAGCCCGACGACATGAAGGCCCGGCGAGACCTCGGGGTGGCGCACGCGAAGGTGGGCGAGATGCTCCGGCAGAATCAGGATCCACGCGCCGCGGCTCCGGCGCTCGAGCTCGCGATCGGCGACTCGAAGGCCATCCTCGCGAAGGAGCCCGCGAACGCCGTGGCCCGCCGCGACCTCGAGATCTCGCTGAACAAGCTCGGGATGTGCCGGCTCGACTTCGGCGATCCTTCGGGCGCGGCCGATGCGTTCCAGGAAGCGCTCGTGATCGCGGAGGCTCTCGCCGCCCCCGACGCCCGGGACGCGCAGGGGCGGATCGACGTGGCGTACACGAAGAACAGACTCGGTTCGGCTCAGGAGGCGGCCGGCCGCGACGCCGCGGCGCTCGAGAGCTTCCGGGGCGCCGTCGAGATCGCGGAGGTCCTGCACGCGAAGGACCCGAAGCACACCCTCACCCATAGCGAGCTCGCGACGGGCCTCGAAGGCGTGGCGTCCATCCTCGCGAAGCGACGAGACCCCGCCGCCCGCCCCACTCTGGAGCGCGCCGTCGCCATGCGCGAAGAGATGCTCGCGCGCGATCCGAAGGACGACGAGCTCAGGCAGGAGCTCGCGGCGACCCGGGCGCGGCTTTCGGCCCTGCGGCGCTGAGGCGCCATTTCACGAGGCCGGATTCGACGGGATCCTGCTCATCGCGCGCTCGGCGAGAGCCGTGATCGTGAGCGACGGGTTCACGCCGGGGTTCGCCGACACGGATGAACCGTCGATCACGTAGAGGCCGTCGTAGCCGAACACGCGGTGACCTTCGTCGATGACGCCGTTCGCGGCGGAAGTTCCCATGCAGCACCCGCCGAGGATGTGCGCCGTCGTGGGAATCCCGAGCAGCGTTTCGGTCGCGAGGCTCTCGGCGTATCCGTCCAGCTTCTTTTCGATGCGGCGCGCAAGCTCGGTCGCCTCCGGCACCCACGCCTTCGCCTGCGGCCCGCTGCCGGTCCCCGTCGTCAGGCCCCGGCGGAACATCGTGCGAATGCCGCGGCCGAGCTTCATGCGCAGAGTCCCCTCGGACGTGCGCATGTAGAGGAGGATCATCGTGTACTTCGCCCAGTCCGGGACGAACGCCGCCCTGAGGGTGGCCCAAGGCTTCTTCACGAACATCGCGGCCGCATTCAACAACCTGGTTCCAACCGTGTCCCCGGGCGCGTGCGGCATCGCGAGGGGACGGAAGAAGCCCGAGCCCGCGGGATAACGCACAGGTTCGAGGTGCGAATGCTCGTCGGTCTTGAGGATCGACCCGATCGCGATGCCCGTGGAAAGATCCACGTCGCGCCGCTCGGTCACGACGCCCATGAGGACCTCGGAGTTCGTGCGCACGAAGTCGCCGAGCCGGTCGGAGATCCCGGGAAGGCCGTTCGGCTGTTCCTTGAGCTTCAGCAGCAGCTCGACCGTGCCGAGGACACCGCCGGCAAAGACGATGTTGCGCACCGCGATCGTCCGCGTCTTCCGGAGGAACGGAAGGAGCGCACGCCCCTTCCGCGCCGTGACCTCGAACCCGCCGCCGGCGCGCGGCCGCACCCACGTCACTTCGGTGTCCGCTTCGACCTTCGCCCCCAGCTTCTCGGCGAGCCAGAGGTAGTTCTTGTCGAGAGTGTTCTTCGCGCCGTGCCGGCATCCGACCATGCACCCGCCACAGCTCGTGCAGCCGGCGCGCTCGGGTCCCGCGCCTCCGAAGAAGGGATCGGGCACGGTCACGCCCGGCTCTCCGAAGTAAACGGCCACGTCGGTGGACGACCAGGAGTCCTCGCGACCGATGTCTTTCCCGACCTCGCGGAGGACCTCGTCGGGCAACGTCGTGAATGGGACCTTCGTGGCGCCGAGCATCCGCTTGGCGGTCGCATAGTGAGGCAGAAGCTCGCGCTTCCAGTCGGCGAGCGCTCCCCAGGAGGGCGCCGAGAAGAATTCGTCTCCCGGAACGGGAAGCGTGTTCGCGTAGACGAGAGAGCCGCCGCCCACGCCGACGCCCGAGAGCGCCGTCACGTGCGGGAGGAACGTCATCTTGAAAATGCCTCGGCAGCCCGCGGACGGCAGCCAGAGCCACCGCTTCACGTTCCAGTTCGACTTCGGGAAGTCGGACGCGGCGAAACGCGTGCCCTTTTCGAGGACGCGAACGTGGTACCCCTTCTCGGAGAGACGCAGCGCGCTCACGCTTCCGCCGAAGCCTGAGCCCACGATCACGTAGTCCGCGTCGAAGTTCGCTTCCACGGGCCGAGTCTACAAGGTCAGAGTCGGCTCCCCGTTCAGGACGGCCATGCGAGAGCGAACCGTGACAGAGAGAGGAACGTGTCGGTTCCCTTTTCCAGCCCGACGACCTCGATCTCGAGGCCGGCCGCGGCGGGAGTGCACAGGAGGAAATGGAGGTGGCGCACTTCCGGCCCCTCAAACACGTCGTCGACGTGTCGGCGCGCGGCACGTCAGGCTCTCGCCCGGGTTTCCGCCGCGAATGCCGCGCCTACCGCCGCGGCGCCCGCGAGGAGGAACGCGGCCGCCCTCAGGGCCGACGGCTCCGCCAAGAGTCCCGTGAAATCCGCGAACGGGAGGCGGTTCACGGCGAAGTACCAGACCGCGGTGTAGACGGCAAGGAAGAGCTTCCCACCCGCGGTCAGCGAGCCGAAGCCCGCCGCGAGGCCCGCGGTGAAGAGGAGGCCGGCAAAGAACGCCAGGCCGGCGGTGGCGCTCCCCGCCGCCGCGCGGACCGCGCACGGCAGGCCGAAGGCGAGAACGAACGCGAGCACCGCCCCCGTTTTCCAGAGCACCGGCGAGAGAGGAACGCCGGGCTGCGAAAAGACGAGCGCCCGCGTCCCCGCGAGCTCCTCGCGGGCTGGAACCTCCGCGACCGTCGTGGCGAGCAGCAGGAAGAGCGCCGCGGCTCCGAACGGAAAGGCCGCCGTGGGGAGAAACGGCGGGACGAGCGCGGCCGCCAGCAGCGGCCACCTGAGAAAAGACGCCGCGTGCCACGTGAGACGGGCCTCCGCGAGGACCGAGCGCGCGGCCGACGGCGCCGGGGTGGCGTCTCGTCCCGGGACGAAGACGGGGGCGTCGGGCAGCGTCTCGAAAGCGGCGACGGGAGGCGCGCCGCGCCCTCGCGTGGCCCTCCGAAAGCGCCTCGCTCGGGCCGGATCGAATCGGTCGAAGAAAAGCGTCGCCGCAGCGAGCGGCACGAGGCACACGAGAAACGAAAGCAACCGCTGCCTCACGACTGCCGGTGTCAGGGACAGGCCGGGCCAGTCGACGCGGGTGACGGGCCTGCCGTGGATGATCAACCCCGAAGAGATGGCCGTCGCCTGGGGCATCGACACCGCGACCAGCCGATGCAACGTCGCCATCCCGAAGGGATCGACCCACGGAAACCTCTCGATGCGGCCCTCCTTTCCCATCGGCGCGAACGCGATCGCGATCACGGGGAGCGCGAAGATCCAGAGGACCAGACCCGCTCGGCCCCCGAGACCCGGGGTCACGTCGAAGAAAACCGCGAGGGCAGCCGTGAGGGCGACGGCCGGGATGACGAAGAGCGCCCACGTGACGAGGAAGTCCACCGGCTGGAAGGTGCCGGTTCCCCACCTTACGAATGCCACGACGCCCGCTCCGACCGCGAGAAGCGACACCGTGGCGAGGTACGCGAGGTGCGCGGCGAACTTTCCGGCGAGGTACGCGGGGCCCGGCAGCGGCGTCGCGGCGAGGATCGCGCCCACGCCGCGTTCGCGGTCGCGCCGAATCGAGCCTGCCACGAGGTAGAAGCCGACGATCGACAGGATTCCGCCGAGGATTGCCGTCGCCCAGGACAGGTAGCGCGAAGAGTAAACACTGGAGAAGATCGCCCCGTCCGGCCCCTGCCA
>DASVJU010000118.1:0-5239 GCA_036385755.1 Thermoanaerobaculia bacterium | reverse complement strand
TACAAGGAGTCGGGCGGCCGGACGCAGGTCATCAACCCGCTCGTCAACGTCCACGAGGACCTCGGCGACGCGTGGGGGACCCTCGACCTCCTTCTCGCCTACGACTCGATCTCGGGCGCGTCGCCGACGGGCGGCTATCCGTCCGTCGACGTGACGACGTCCGCCTCGGGCCACACGATCGCCGGCGGCAGCATTCCGCAGGCCTCGTACAACGACCGGCGCAAGTCGGTCGGCCTCGCCTGGGGCCGGAAGATCGGGTCGAACCTGCCCTCGATCGACGTGTCGTACGCGAAAGAGAACGACTACACGGCCCGGAGCGTCGGCTTTTCGGACGCGTGGACGTTCGCGGGCGGGCGCGGCACGCTGCACGGCGGCGTGAACTTCTCGAGCGACATCGTCGCCCCCGTCACGAACAACCTCCAGCTGCCGAAAAAGCAGCAGGGCTTCGCGCTCGGTGGAACGTGGATCCTCGGCGAGCGCGACCTCCTCGACGTCTCGGCCTCGCTGATGAAGCAGTCGGGCTATCTCGACGACCCCTACAAGATCGTGCCCGTCGGGACGCCCGGCAACTTCGTCGAGATTCCGGAACACCGCCCCGACACCCGCCAGCGGCGGGCCATCGTGGGCAAGTACGGCCACTACTTCCTCTGGGGCGGCGCGCTCAAGGCGACGTACCGCTATTACTGGGACGACTGGTCCTTGAAGGCGCACACGCTGGAGCTTCAGTACGACCACCGTCTGAACGAAGACTGGCTCGTCTCGCCGACGGTGCGCCTCTACACGCAGTCGGCCGCCTCGTTCTGGTCCAACACGCTCGCCGCGAAGCAGGAGTTCATGTCGGCCGATTACCGCCTCGCGGCGTTCTCGAGCATCCTCGGCGGCATCACGGTCACGCACAAGATGAGCCCCTCCCTCGACGTGAACCTCGGCTTCACGGTCCAGTCGCAGGTCGGAAAAGACTCGATCACGGTCTCGAAGGCCGCGACGAGGACGACACCCGCGGGCTCCGCGACGATTTCGGCCGCGGACCTCGACGTCACGACGATTTCCGTCGGGTTCACGTGGCGCTACTGAGCGAAGGCGAAGGCCCCGCCCTCTATACGACCCGTTTCCGGTTGATGGGGGGAGGCGCCGTCGTGCGGTTCGTGGACCGCCGCGGACGCGCGGCCGCCGAGGCGCTCGCGCGCGCCGTCGAGAACGAGGCCCTTCGCGTCGAGGTGAAGTTCTCGCGTTTCAAGGAGACGAGTGTCGTCTCGGCGATCAACCGTGACGCCGGCCGCACGCCCGTCGCCGTGGACGACGAAACGGACTTCCTCGTCGGCGCGGCGCTGGACCTGTGGAAGGACTCCGGCGGGCGTTTCGACCCGACGATCGGAGTCTTGAGGAAAGCGTGGGACTTCAAGGCGCAGCGTGTGCCGTCCGAGGAGGAGGTCGCGGCGTTGTTACCCCTCGTCACGGCGGCGTCGGTCTCGCGGCGCAACGGGACGGTCTTCCTGCGCAAGCCGGGCATGGAAATCGACCTCGGCGGCGTCGGCAAGGAATACGCCGTGGATCGCGCGGCCGACGTACTCCGCGAGGCGGGGGTTTCCTCCGCGATCGTCGAGTTCGCGGGCGACGTCCGCACCGTGGGGAGCCGCGGCGACGGTCGCCCGTGGCGCGTCGGGGTTGCACATCCACGCCGGGCCGGAAAGGTCGCGTTCGCGCTGAACCTGCGCGGAGACGCGGGCGTCGCGACGTCCGGCGACTACGAGCGCGGCTTCGTGAAAGACGGGGTGCGCTACCACCACATCCTCGACGCGACGACGGGCTGGCCCGCGCGCGGCGTCGCGTCGGCCACGGCCGTGGCGCGGACGGCGTTCGAGGCGGGGCGTTTCACGACGCTCGCGATGCTCCTCGGCCCCGACGCGGGCTTCGACCTCCTCGACAAGTCGCCGGGCGTCGAGGGCGCGCTCATCACGGACACCGGCGAAATTCGGGCGACGACGGGTCTCGCCCGTCTCGCGACGCTTCCGGCGCTCGCGTTCCCGGTGCTCGACCGCCTGCGGCGCAGGGCCTCGTGACCCGGTTCGCCTCGTAGGGCCACGAGCCGGCTAGAACGCGTAGCGTCCGCGCGGGGCAAGGCGGGTGCCCGCCGCGTTCCGGGACGTGGCCGCGGGCGACCTCATGGCGGGTGACACGGGGAGGTCGAGCGGGTTCTCGGGGTCGTCCGCGTGCTGGGACGGCCGCTCGATGACTCCGACTTCGAGATCGCGGACCTCGCCGCCCCGGGCGATGGACATCGTGACGCGCCCGCCGACGCGCAGCCCCGCGAGAGCGCTCGCGAGGACGTCGGGCGCTCCGACGGGAACGCCGTCGATTGCCGTGACCACGTCTCCTCCAATGAGGAAGGGCTGCCCGCCGACGACCAGGTCGAGGTCCCCGCCGTGGATCCCGGCGAGCGCAGCGGGGCTCTCCGGCTCGACGACCTCGACGAGGAGCCCCTCGGGCATCGGTGCGCGGAGGAGGTCGCGGAGCGGCTGCGCGACGAGAGCGCCCTGGATGCCGACCCACGGTCTCACGACGTGACCGTTCTCGAGCAGGTCCTTCGTGACCGACTTCACGAGGCTCGCGGGGATCGCGAAACCGATGCCCTGGGCGTCGGGGAGGATGGCCGTCGTCAGGCCGACGACCGAACCGCAGAGGTCCACGAGCGGGCCTCCGGAGTTACCGGGGTTGATCGCGGCGTCCGTCTGGATGAGCGGTTCCTTCAGGGACCACGTCGCGCCGGGGAGGATGCGATTGACCGCCGAGACGATGCCGCGCGTGAGCGTCTGGTCGAGCCCGAACGGGTTTCCGATCGCGACCACCTCGTCTCCGACGTGCAGGGCGTCCGAGTCACCGAGCCGCGCCGAAGGGAGAGGCGCGCGCGGCGTCACCTGGATGAAGGCGATGTCGAAGATCGTGTCGGAGCCGACGAGACGCGCCGGAAGCGTGGTTCCGTCGTCGAGCGTGACCGTGACGACAGGCTGCCGCCGCACGACGTGAGCGTTCGTCAGGATGAGCCCGGAAGGATCCACGACGACACCCGAGCCGGAGCGGCGCGAGATCGGGTGCTCCGAGTCGTACGGATTCATGGCGGCCGACGAGATCGAGACGACAGCGGGCGAGACGAGCTCGTAGAGCTTCGGCAACGGGAGGGCACACGCTCCGGGCCTGGAGGCGGGCGCGGGCTTCGCGGTGAGAAGGAGGGCGAGAACGACGAGGAGGTTGGAGAGGAGGCGGAGGAGGCGCGGGGAAGCGAAGCCCATCGACATGAACGATTGGACGGTCCCGGAGGCCGAAAGGATTACGTCAGCCTTGGGGGCGCCAGCAGACACTCCTTTCGTACTTCGCGCGGGCCAGCGTTCGTAAACAGCGGCATGCGGTGTGCGTCTGCCCGCCCAACGACGTCGGCGGGTGACATTGCGTGTCACGGAGACGGCGCGTCGTTCCGGAGGTTTGACCAATGACGAAGTTCCGCTTTCTGGGGATCGTCGCCGGAGCCGTTGCGCTCGCTGCCGGTTTCTCCGCTCACGCGGCCGATCCGAGCGACTGCCCTTCCGACGCACCGACGGCGGCCGCGCAGCGCATCGCGATCGACCCCCGAACGGGGATGATCGCGTCCGCGCCGCCGGCGTCCGCTGCGTCGCATCCGGCCGTCCGCAGCGTCCCGCTCGCCGGCGTCCGTCTCCAGAGCGGCGCTACGAGGGTGGACCTGAAGGGCCGGTACCAGATGGCCGTGGTCGCGCACCGGAACGCGGCGGGCGCGGTCACGACCACTTGCGAGCCCGCTGGCGCGCTGCCCGGAAAACAGGAGCACGCCGCCGCGCCGTCGAGCGAGGTTCCGCATGAGGAGTGAGCGTCTCGCGATCCTCCCGCTCGCGATCCTCCTCGGCACCGTTCCGGCATTCGGCCAGGCGACGTTTCAGATCGTCAACGGCGACGCGGCCGGGACGGGCCTCAACGATTCGACTCCCACGTCGCCGGTCGGCGGGAATACGGCGACGACACTCGGCGCGCAGCGGATGGCGGCCCTCGAATACGGACTCTCGCTCTGGAGCAGCCGCGTCAACAGCTCCCTCCCCATCCGCGTACAGGCCTCGTTCGCGACGGACTCCTCGATGACCTGCACGGCGACCGACGCGGTGCTCGCCCAGACCGGTCCGCAGGAGGTCTTCCGCGACGACCCGACGTTCCTGCAGCAGGGAGTCTGGTACGTCGGGGCCCTCGCCAATGAGTTTTCCGGCCAGGTCCAGACGACCATGCCGGAGATCGCGACGACGTTCAGCGGAAAGATCGGCACGGCCGCCTGCTCGTTTCCCTCTTCGTGGTATCTCGGACTGGACGGAGCCGCCGGAGCCAGCCAGATCGACTTCGTCGCCGTCGTGAACCACGAGATCGCGCACGGTCTCGGGTTCCTCACACTCGTCGACCAGACCGGCGGGGAGCTCGCGGACACGACCGGGCCGTTTCCCGACGCCTTCGAGAAGAGACTCTTCGACGTCTCGGCGGGCCTCGCGTGGCCCGCGATGACGGATGCGCAGCGCGCCACGTCCTCGCTCAATTCGGGGAACCTCGTCTGGACGGGCCCGCAGGTCGAGGCGAAGTCGAGCCTCTTCTCGTCGGGCGTCGCCTCCGGAGGCCGGATGAAGATGTACGCCCCGGCCGCGTACGCGGACGGCTCTTCGGTCTCGCACTGGGACACGTCCCTCAGCCCGTACGAAGCGCTCGAGCCGTACTACAGGGCAGGCGTCCACAGCCTCATCATCACAGGCCAGGCGCTCGCGGACGTCGGATGGAGCCTCGCGGGGTCGGCGCCGACGGCGGCGTGGATCCTACCGTCCTCCGCGCACGCGCCCGGCGCGGGTGGCGCCTTCTACACGACGAGTCTGACGATTGCGAACACCGGGACGACGTCCGCCGGCGTGACGCTGAGGTTCCTCGGCCACGACAAGGACGGCACGGCGGGAGCGACCTCGACGTTCAACCTCGCCGCCGGAGCTTCCGCGACGTATGCGGACGTGCTCGGCTCACTGTTCGGTGTCACGAGCTCGGACTACGGCGCGATCCTGATCAGCGCCGGCACGACGTCCCTCAACGTCGTCGGCCAGACGTCGACACCCAACCCGGGCGGGTCAGGCACGTTCGGCCAGAGCGTGCCCGCGCTCGCGGCCGCCGACCTGGTGACGAACGGCTCCCGCCGGACGATCGTGGCCGTCAC
>DASVJU010000117.1:0-14870 GCA_036385755.1 Thermoanaerobaculia bacterium | reverse complement strand
TTCCAGGAGACGGTCGAAGAAGTTCCGGTTTTCGAGGCTCCCGCAGCACCGGAGAGTCCCTCGGCCGGTCTCCTCGACGCGGCAGTCGATCTCCTCGCGGCGGCCGAGTCCCCCGGCATCTTCGCGGGCTGGGGGGCGGTCGACGTCTCGGAGGATGTGGCGCGCATCGCCGAGCGGCTCGGGGCTCCGGTCTCGACCACGCTCCAGGGCCTCTCGGCTTTTCCGGCCACGCATCCCCTGCACACCGGCATGGGGTTCTCGCGGGCCTCCGTGCCGGCCGCCGAGAACGCGTTTCGGAACTGCGACGCGCTTCTCGCCATCGGGACGCGGTTCGCCGAGATTCCGACGGGCAGCTTCGGCTGCGTCGTGCCCGCAAACCTCGTGCACGTGGACATCGATCCCGCCGTCCTCGGCGCGAACTATCCCGCGAAGATCGGCATCGTGGGCGACGCGCGCGCCGTCGTGCCGAAGCTCCTCGCCCGGCTCGTCGAGCGGGGCGTCGAGCATCCGGAACGGCGGCGGCGGCAGGAAGAGCGAATCGCCGCCGACAAGCGCGCCTATCTCGCCGAATGGCTCGCCCGAAGCACCGACCTCGTCAACCCGGCCCGCTTTTTCGCCGCGCTCCGGACGCTCCTCGAAGACGACGCCGTCACCGTCCTCGACGACGGCAACCACACGTTCCTCGCGGCCGAGCTCTTTCCCGTCACGCAGCCGCGCCATTTCGTGAGCCCGACGGACTTCAATTGCATGGGATACGCGGTCCCCGCCGCGATCGGAGCGAAACTGGCCCGGCCGGACCGGCAGGTCGTCGCGATCGTGGGCGACGGGGCGTTCCTGATGACGGGTCTCGAGATCATCACGGCGACGTCGCATCAAGCGGGCATCGCCTTCTTCGTCTTCCACGACGGCGAGTTGTCGCAGATCTCGCAGGGGCAGGAGATTCCCTACAACCGCAAGACGTGCACCGTCCTCGGGGAGATGAAGCTCGAGGGCATCGCGCTCGCGACCGGGGCCGCCTTCGTGTCCATCCGGGACGACGCGGGGATCGAAGGCGGCATCGCCGAGGGGCTGCGCATCTCGGGCACAGGGCGGCCCGTCGTCGTGGACGTCGCGATCGACTACGGCAAGCGCACGCGCTTCACACAGGGCGTCGTGCGCACGGTGCTCAAGCGCTTTCCGCTCGGCGACAAGTTTCGCTTCGTGGGGCGCGCCTTCGCGCGCAAGATCACGGGCTGACGGCTCATGGCTTTTCGTGACAGACTTTCTCACACCATGAGAATCCATCTCGCCGCCCTCCTCGCTCTCCCGCTCCTGTCTCCCGCGACCTTTGCCGCCGACGCTTCCTACCGGATCGCCCGGACGATCCCGTCGGGCGGCGAGGGCGGCTGGGACTACCTGACCGTGGATGCCGCCGCGCGGCGGCTGTACGTCTCGCGGGGCACGCGCGTGGCCGTGCTGAACGCCGATTCGGGCGCGGCGGAAGGCGAGATCCCGAACACGGAGGGCGTGCACGGCATCGCCTTCGCGCCCGACCTCGGCCGTGGCTTCACGAGCAACGGCCGGGCGAACACGATCACGATCTTCGATCCGAAGACGCTCGCAACCGTCGGGACGGTCAAGGTGACGGGCGAGAACCCGGACGCGATCCTCTACGACGCCTTTTCCCGCCGCGTGTTCGCGTTCAACGGCCGGACCGCGAACGTCACCGCCGTCGAAGGCGCGACGGGCGTCGTCCTCGGCACGATCGCCGTCGGCGGGAAGCCGGAATTCGCGGTCACGGATCTCGCCGGGCGCGTTTACGTCAACATCGAAGACAAGAACGAGATCGTCGCCCTGAACCCGAAGACTCTCCAGGTCGAAGCGCACTGGGCGCTCGCGGGCTGCGACTCGCCGACCGGTCTCGCGATCGACGTGAAGACCCGCCGCCTCTTCGCGGGCTGCGGCAACCAGACACTCGTGGTCCTCAGCGCGGCGGACGGACGCTTCGTCGCGAAGCTCGCGATCGGCAAGGGGGTCGACGCCGTGGCCTTCGATCCGGACACGAACCTCGTCTTCAGCTCGAACGGCGACGGAACGCTCACGATCATCCACGAGGACTCCGAAGGCGCGTACCACGTCGTCCAGAACCTTGCGACGAAAGAGGGTGCGCGCACGATGGCCCTCGACCCGAAGACCCACGCGATCTTTCTTCCCGCGGCCCGCTGGGAGCCGGCGCCGCCCGCCACGGCGGAAAATCCGAGGCCGCGCCGCAAGATGGTCCCGGGGAGCTTCGAGCTGCTCGTGGCCGCGCCCGCCGTGAAGTGACGCTCGCGGGTCGGCTTCGGTTTGCGCCGCTCGCGGCGGCCGCGCTTCTCGCGGCAAGCCCGGGGCTGGCTCAGAAGACGGACACCGCTCTCGTCGAGGAGCTGAAGCGGTATCTGCGCGACGGTGGGGCGATCGCAACCGCTCCCTTCCGCTTCGAAGGCCGGGACTGGGTGGAAACGGCCGTGATTTCCGGCGGCATCGTCTTCGTCGGCACGCGCGACGACCGCGTCGACGCGTGGGTTCAGAACCACCGCTCGAAGCAGACCGATGACTTCGCGCGCATCGTGACGCCGCTCGGGAGCTGGGCGGCGGTCGGCGTCTCGGTCGTCGCGCTCGGCGGCGGCCTCGTCTCGCACGACAAGAGGCTTCTCGACACCGGCCGCGATGCCGTCGAGGCCGAGATTCTCGCGGCCGGCATCACGACACCGGTCCTGAAGTACGCCGTCGGGCGCGTCCGGCCCGGCGACGGAGCCGACGCGGATGAATTCAGGCCCTCCTCCGGCAACTCCTCGTTGCCGTCCGGCCACGCCACCGAGGCGTTCGCGGTGGCATCGGTCTTGTCGGCGCGGGCCGACGGCTGGGTCGTGCCCGTCCTCTCCTACACGCTCGCGAGCTGCGTCGGATACGCCCGCGTGCACGACCGTGCGCACTGGGCCTCGGACGTGATTGCGGGAGGGCTCATCGGCACCCTCATCGGGCGCACGATCGTGAGGCGCCACCAGCGGGAGGACACGCAGGGGGAGGCGCCGCCGCCGACGTATGGCTTCAGCATCGCCCCCGTGATCTCGACGGGAGGAGCCGGCTTCACGGCCCATGTTTTCTTCTAGAGACGGGGCGCACGGCCGCACGAAACTCCCCTTGACGGGGGGCCTTTCGGGCCCTATTGATTAGTCAGCCCCGCGCGCCGGAATTCACGGCGGGGCCGGTCGGAAGGCTCACAGGCAAGGTCACAAAGCTGCCACAGCACGTCCGGGATTCGGAAGGGCAGCGCAGGACCAGCGCATAGCACGCGCAAAGCCGCTCCGCCGCCGGCAGGCCCCTTACGGGGTTCACCGGAGCCCGGGGGAACCGGCGCCCCTCGGGCTTCTTTCTTCCTTTTCCTTGTCTTTCCGCCCGCACGCTCAAGCGTCAGGCGAGGCGAACTCGGCGGGGTCTGTATCATCCCCGCCCGTATGAAGGTCTCCATCCCGAAAGAGACGCGCGCCGACGAGCAGCGCGTCGCCCTGACCCCCGACACCGTCAAGAAGCTCGTCGCCTCCGGACTTTCCGTCGAGGTCGAGTCCGGCGCCGGCCTCGCGGCCGGCTTCGCGGATGCGGATTTCGCCGCCGCCGGCGCCGCCGTGAAGGCCGACCGCGCGGCCCTCCTCGCCGAAGCCGATCTCCTCGCCTGCGTCAACCGGCCGGACCCGGCCGACATCGCCCGGCTGAGGAAGGGCGCCGCCATCGTCGGGTTCCTCCGGCCGCTCGACGAACCCGAGGGCCTCCGGCCCTTCCTCGAGGCCGGCGTCACCGCGTTCGCGATGGAGCTCGTCCCGCGCACGACGAGGGCCCAGGCGATGGACGCCCTCTCCTCGATGGCGACGATCGCCGGTTACAAGGCCGTCCTCCTCGCCGCCGCGCGGATGTCGAAGATGTTCCCGCTCCTCATGACGGCGGCCGGTACGGTCCCGCCGGCGAAGGTCGTCGTCGTGGGCGCGGGCGTCGCCGGCCTCATGGCGATCGCCACGGCGCGCCGCCTCGGCGCGAACGTCGAGGCCTACGACGTGCGCCAGGCCGCGGGCGAGGAGGTGCGTTCCCTCGGCGCGCGCTTCCTCGACGTCGACCTGGGCGGCATCCAGACGCAGGACGCCGGCGGCTACGCCCTCGAGCTCTCGCCCGAGGCGCTCAAGCGCGGGCGCGATCTCGTCGCGCAGCACGTGAAGGACGCGGACCTCGTCGTGACGACCGCGCAGGTTCCGGGCCGCAAGGCGCCCCTCATGCTCGACGAGGACGCCGTGCGCGCAATGAAGCCCGGCGCCGTGATCGTCGACCTCGCGGCCCCGACGGGCGGCAATACCGCGCTCACGAAACCCGGCGAGGATGCCGTCGTGAACGGCGTCACGATTCTCGCTCCGCTGAACCTCGCCTCGACCGTCCCTCTCCACGCGAGCCAGCTCTACGCCCGCAATGTCGCGGCGTTCCTCAGGCTCCTCGTGGGCGAGGGCGGCGCGCTGACCGTGAACCTGAAGGACGACGTCGTCGCCGGCGCGTGCGCCGTGCACGGCGGCCTGCCCGTGAACCCCCGGGTCGCGGCGCTCCTCGCGCCGACGGCGCCCTCCGGAGCGACCCGATGAACGAAGTCCTCATCGCCGGCCTGTACGTCTTCATGCTGGCGGCCTTCCTCGGCTACCAGGTCATCTCGCGCGTGCCGCCCCTCCTCCACACGCCGCTCATGTCCGCGACGAACGCGATCTCGGGCATCTCGCTCATCGGCTCGCTCGTGACCGCGGGCGCGAAGTACAACACCGTGAGCACGATTCTGGGCGTGGTGGCCGTCACCGCCGCGACGATCAACGTCGTCGGCGGCTTCATCATCACGGACCGCATGCTGAAGATGTTCAAGCGCGAGAGCAAGCCGGCCCCGGCGGAGAAGAAGTGAGCACGACGGCCCTTCTCATCGAGCTCTCCTACTTCGCGGCCTCCATCCTCTTCATCCTCGGCCTCCGCGGCCTGAGCCATCCCGAAACCGCCCGGCGCGGCATGTTCATGGCCGAGTTCGGGATGCTCCTCGCGGTCATCGGGACGCTCCTCCATCGCGACATCGTGAGCTACGAGTGGATCCTCGTCGGCCTCCTCGTGGGCTCGACGATCGGCGTCGCGATGGGTCTCTGGGTCCCGATGACGGCGATGCCCCAGCGGACTGCGCTCTCGCATTCGTTCGGCGGCCTCGCGGCGGCACTCGTCGGCGTCTCCGAGTTCCTCCGCCACGGCGAGCATCTCGGAACGTTCAAGGTCACGGCGCTCGGCTTCGAGGTCCTCCTCGGCGGAATCACGTTCACGGGAAGCCTCATTGCCTTCGCGAAGCTCCAGGAGCTCGTGAAGGGCACGCCGATCGTCTACCGCGGGCAGAACATCCTGAACCTCCTCCTCTTCGCGAGCGCGGCGGTCGTGTTCGTCATGCTCGTCCTGACGCCCGCGAACACGGCGCTCTTTTACGTCATGTGCGCGCTCGCGCTCCTCTTCGGTGTCCTCCTCGTCCTTCCGATCGGGGCCGCGGACATGCCCGTCGTGATCGCGCTTCTGAACTCGTACGCGGGCCTCGCCTCGGCCGCGACGGGCTTCGCGCTCGGGAACAACGTCCTCATCATCGCGGGCACGCTGGACGGCGGCTCGGGCTTCATCCTTTCCATCCTCATGTGCAAGGCGATGAACCGCTCGATCACGAACGTTCTCTTCGGCGCGTTCGGGAGCGCCACGCCCGCGAACGCCGACACGGGCGCCGAGGGCGTCATGCGCGAGGTCTCGGTGGACGACGTCGCGACACAGCTCGCCTACGCGCGGCAGGTCGTTTTCGTGCCGGGCTACGGGATGGCGACGGCGCAGGCCCAGAACGCGGTCCGCGAGCTCGCGAGCCTTCTCGAGAGCCGGGGCGTCCAGGTCAGGTACGCGATCCACCCCGTGGCGGGTCGCATGCCGGGGCACATGAACGTCCTCCTCGCGGAGGCGAACGTCCCGTACTCGCAGCTCTACGAGCTCGAGCAGATCAACCCGGAGCTGCCCACGACGGACGTCGCGGTCGTCATCGGTGCGAACGACGTCGTCAACCCCGAGGCGCGCGACAACCCGAAGAGCGCGATCGCCGGGATGCCGATCATCGAGGTCGACCGGGCGAAGTCCGTCATCGTCCTCAAGCGCGGCCGGGGCAAGGGCTTCTCGGGACTCGAGAACCCGCTCTTCTTCAAGCCAGTGACCGGCCTTCTCTTCGGCGACGCCAAGACGAGCCTCACGCGCCTCGCTTCGGCGGTCAGGGAGCTTTGACGGTCCCGCGATGTCGCTCAAACGTTCTCTGACGTCAGCGCTCCTCGTCCACGTGCTCTTCGAGGGTCACACCTGGGTGTTCGACGCCGACGGCCGCCGGTCTCTCGCCACCCGCGAGGTGACGGCGGGCTGCGCCCCCGAGCCTCGATCGGATCTCGTGACGCGCCGCCCGTTCCCGGCGACCGGCGCCGGGCTGTCCGGGTGGGGGAGGAAGCCGGAGTGAGCGACGGCGATTTCGTCGTCACGTGCCCCTACTGCGGGGAGGACGTCGAGGTGCGCATCGAGGAAGACGTCCGCGGCAGCCTCGTGCAGGACTGCGAGGTCTGCTGCAACCCGTGGCTCCTGCGCGTCGAAGGCGAGTACGAGGAACGCCGCGTGACGGTCTCGCGAGCCGACGGCTCGGAATAGGCCCGGTCATGGGGCCGGGGCTCGCGGAGCTGAAGGCCGCGGTGGCCGCCGAGGGGGCAGCGGTCACCGGCCCGTGGTTCACGGACCGTCCACCGCGGCGGCTACGAAAAGCTCGGCGAGGCGTGGGGAACGTTCAACCAGTGGGTCGAGGCGCAGGGCCTGAGGCCGGCCGAGGACCTCTGGGAGCGCTACGTCATCGGTCCCGAATCGGGCCCGGACCCGGGGGCGTATCGCACGGAGCTCAACCGGCCGCTGAAGGGTTGAGGGCCGGCGCCCGCCGCCGCGCGCGGAAGCGCGCGCCGAGCGACTCGAACGCGAGGTAGACGACGGGCGTGATGTAGAGCGTCAGGACCTGCGAGACGACGAGCCCGCCGATGACGGCGAGGCCGAGCGGCTGGCGGGACTCTCCTCCGCGCCCGAGGCCGAGCGCGATCGGGAGCGTCCCCGCGAGAGCCGCCATCGTCGTCATGAGGATCGGCCGGAAGCGCGTGAGCGCGGCCGTCAAAATCGCCCCCTCGGGATCCATTCCCTGGCCGCGCTGCGCCTCGAGCGCGAAGTCGATCATCATGATCGCGTTCTTCTTCACGATCCCGATGAGCATGACGAGGCCGAAGAACGCGTACACGTTCAGGTCCTTGTGGAAGAGGATCAGCGTGAGGACCGCCCCGACGGCCGCCGACGGAAGTCCGGACAGGATCGTGAGCGGGTGGACGAAGCTCTCGTAGAGGACGCCGAGGACAAGGTAGATCACGAGGATCGCGACGACGAGGAGGACGGACATCCCCTTCAGGGACGACTGGAACACCTGCGCCGTGCCCTGGAAGCTCGTCGTGACCGTGCCCGGCAGCGTCTCGCGCGCCAGCTTCGCGACGGCGGCCGTCGCCTGGCTCAGTGCGACGCCCTGCGCGAGGTTGAACGAGATCGTCGCGGACGGCAGCTGGCCGAGGTGGTTCACGAGGAGCGGGCCCACGCTCCTCGCCGACGTCGCCACCGCGTTCAGCGGGACGAGCGTCCCGTCGCTCCCGCGCACGTAGAGGGACGCGAGGTCGGCGGGGCCGCGCTGGTCCTGCGGCTTGACCTCGAGGATGACCTGGTACTCGTTCGTGGCCGTGTAGATCGTCGAGATCTGGCTCGTACCGTACGCGAGTGCGAGGGCCCTCTGGATCTGCGCCGCCGACACGCCGAGCGCCGAGGCCTTCTTCCGGTCGATTGTGACGTCGAGCTGAGGGTTCTTGATCTGCAGGTCGCTCGTGACGTCGCGGATGATCGAAATCCCGCGCATCTTCCGCTCGAGCAGCGCCGCGTTCGCGTAAAGGGCGGCGGTGTCGGTACTCTGGAGCGTGAGCTGGTACAGGCTGCGCGTGTTCTGGCCCCCGATGCTGATCGCCGGCGGGGTCTGCAGGTAGAAGCGCAAGGCCGGCACCTTCGCGAGCTTCGGACGCAGGCGCTCGATGATCTCGTCCGAGGAGGCGCGCTCGCCGCGGGGCTTGAGCGTGATGAACATCGAGCCCGAGTTCGAGGACGCGTTCGGTCCCCCCGCTCCGACGGACGACTGGACGGACAGGACGCCCGGATCGGCTCGCACGATCTCGGCCGCCACCTTCTGGCGGTCGCGCATGTCCTCGTAGGAGATTCCCTGGAGGCCCTCGACGCTCGCCCGCAGCATCCCGATGTCCTCGTTCGGGATGAATCCCTTCGGCGCGACCCAGAAGAGAAAACCCGCGAGCACGGCCATGAGGACGAGGATCGCGAGGGTTGCGCGCCGGTGCTGAAGGACGCGGCGCAGCGTCCTCTCGTACCCGTGAAGGATGCGATTGAAGAAGCGCTCGAGCGCCGACGCGACCCGCCCATGGGCGCCCGCACCGGGCTCCTCGCGCTTCAGGAGACGGCTGCAGAGCATCGGCGTGAGGGTCAGCGACACGAACCCGGACACGAGGATCGCGGCGCTGATTGTGACCGCGAACTCCTGGAAAAGCCGGCCGAGCAGCCCGCCCATGAAGAGGACGGGGATGAAGACCGCGACGAGAGAGATCGTCATCGAGAGAATCGTGAAGCCGATCTCCCTCGAACCGCGCAGGGACGCGACCGCGGCGCTCTCCCCTTTCTCCATCCGCCGGACGATGTTCTCCAGCTGGACGATCGCGTCGTCCACGACGAACCCGACCGACAGCGTGAGACCCATGAGGGAGAGGTTGTCGAGGCTGAACCCGAGGACCGCCATCACGGCGAAGGTCCCGAAGAGAGACGTCGGGAGCGCGATCGACGGGATGAACGTCGAGCGCAGGTTCCGAAGGAACAGGAAGATGACGAGGACGACGAGGACGACCGTGAGGAGGAGCGTGAGCTGGACGTCGCGCACGCTCTCGCGAATCCCCTGCGAGCGGTCGAACATGACGTCCATCCGCATCGCGGCCGGGATCTGCAGCCGGAAGGCCGGAAGGAGCGCCTTGACGGCGTCGACGACCTGGATCGTGTTCGAGTCCGGCTGGCGCTGGATCGCGAGGATGATCGACCGGTTGCCCTGGAACCACGCGGCCTGGCGCTCGTTCTCGACGCTGTCGAGGACCGTCGCGACGTCGCCCAGGCGCACGGGCGCGCCGTTGCGCCACGCGACGACGAGCGGCCGGTAGGCCGCCGCGGTCGTGAGCCTGCCGTTCGTCTGAACGGTGAGCGCCTTCTGGGCCCCGTAGACGATCCCGACCGGCTGGTTCGAGTTGCCCGCGGCGATCGCCGAGGCGACCTCGTCGATTCCGATCTTCCGGCTCGCGAGCACTCCGGGGTCGACCTGGACGCGGACGGCGTACTTCTTCGCGCCGTAGACGTTCACCTGTGCGACGCCGCTCACGGTCGAGATGCGCTGGGCGAGGACGGTCTCGGCCCACTCGTCGACGACGGACATCGGCAGCGTCGGCGAGGACAGGACGATGAACAGGACCGGCTGCATCGACGGATTGACCTTGCGGAGGCTCGGAGGCGTGGGCATGGACGGCGGGAGCTGCGAGAGGGACGCCGCGATCGCCGTCTGGACGTCCTGCGCCGCCGCGTCGATGTCGCGGTCGAGAGAGAACTGCAGCGTGATGTTCGTCGAGCCCTGGCTCGACGTCGAGTTCATCGAGTCGATCCCCGCGATCCCCGAGAACTGCCGCTCGAGGGGCGTCGCGACGGCGGCGGCCATCGTCTCCGGGCTCGCCCCCGGGAGGCTCGCACCCACGTTGATCGTCGGAAAGTCGACCTTCGGGAGGTCCGCGACCGGAAGCGAGAGATACCCGATCGCGCCGAAGAGAAAGAGCCCCGCCATGACCAGCGTCGTCATGACGGGTCGCCGGATGAAAAGGCCGGAGACGTTCGCCTGGACCGGCTTGAGCGCGCCGCCCTCGCTCATGTGGCCGGCTCCGGTGCGGCCTCCTCCGGCAGGTCCGGAAGCGGCGCGGGCGTCAACTTCGCCTGAAGGGAGTCGAACGCGATGTAGACGACGGGCGTCAGGTACAGCGTGAGAACCTGCGAGACGAGAAGGCCGCCCACGACCGCGAGGCCGAGCGGCTGGCGCGACGCGGCGCCCGCGCCGATCCCGAGCGCGATCGGCAGAGTCCCCATGAGGGCGGCCATCGTCGTCATCATGATCGGGCGGAACCTCACGACCGCGGCCCGGTGGATCGCCTCGGCCGGGCCCTTTCCCTCCGCGCGCGCGAGCTCGACCGCGAAGTCGATCATCATGATCGCGTTCTTCTCGACGATGCCGATGAGCATGATGAGCCCGACGAACCCGTAGACGTTGAGGTCCTTGCCGAAGAGGAGGAGCGTCACGAGCGCGCCGAGGCCCGCCGACGGGAGACCCGAGAGGATCGTGAGCGGGTGGATGAAGCTCTCGTACAGGATCCCGAGGACAAGGTAGATCACGAGGACAGCGATCACGAGGAGGAACGCGAGGCCGCCGACCGACGACTGGAAGACCTGCGCCGTGCCCTGGAACGTGGCCGGAATCGTGATCGGGAGGATCTCGTTCGCGGCTTTCCGGACGCGCGCGGTCGCGTCGCCGAGCGCGACTCCCCGCCGCACGTTGAAGGAGATCGTCGCGGACGGGACCTGCCCGAGGTGGTTCACCGCGAGGGGGCCGGCATTCTCGTCGAACCGCGCGACGGAGGAGAGCGGGATCAGCGTGCCCGCGGCGTTGCGGACGTAGAGGAGCGAGAGAGCCGCGGGGTCCGCCTGGTATTCGGGGAGGAGCTCGAGGATGACCTGGTACTCGTTCGTGGACGTATAGATCGTCGAGACCTGGCGCGTGCCGTAGGAGTTGTTGAGCGCGTCCTCGACCTGCGAGGCCGTCAGAGAGAGGGCCGAGGCCTTGTCGCGATCGATCGTGACCGCGAGCTGCGGGTTCTTGTTCTGGAGGTCCGTCGTGACGTCGATGAGGCCCGGCAGGGTCTTGACCTTCGTCTCGAGGAGCTCCGTGTACTTGGCAAGGTCGGCGCGGTCGGACCCCTGGAGCGTGAGCTGGTAGGGGCTGCGCGTGACCTGGCCGCCGATCGAGACCGACGGCGGGTTCTGAAGGAAGACCTTGATGCCGGAGACGGCCGCGAGCTTCGGGCGCAGCTCCTCGATGAGCTCGTCGACGCTCTCCTTGCGCTGGCTGCGCGGCTGGAGGAGGACGAGGAGGTTCCCGGAGTTACCCGCCGGACTCGCGTCGCTCGCGCCGACCGTCGACGAGACCCCGCGAACGGCCGGGTGCTTCCGGATGAGCTCGGTGACCTCGCGCTGGTGGCGCGCCATCTCCGCGAACGAGACGCCCGGGAGCCCCTCGGTGTAGCCGATGAACTGCCCGGTGTCGTCGCTCGAAAGGAAGCCCTTCGGGATCACGACGAAGAGGAATGCCGTGACGGCGAAGAGGATGCCGGAAACAACGAGCGTGGCTCGCTGGCGCGCGAGAACCCAGCCGAGCGTCCGGTCGTAGAGGTCGAGCCAGGCCTTGAAGATCCGCTCCGTCACGCGGAAGAAGCGCCCCTCGTTCGAGACGTTGGACGCCTTCAGAAACCGGCTGCAGAGCATCGGCGTCAGCGTAAGCGAGACGAAACCCGAGACGAGGATCGCGACGCTGATCGTGATCGCGAACTCCTTGAAGAGGCGCCCGAGGAGCCCGCCCATGAAGAGGACCGGGATGAAAACCGCGACGAGCGAGATCGTCATCGAGAGGATCGTGAAGCCGATCTCCCTGCCGCCCTTGAGCGCGGCCGTGAGGACGTCCTCCCCGCCCTCCATGCGCCGGACGATGTTCTCGAGCATGACGATTGCGTCGTCGACGACGAAGCCGACCGAGAGCGTGAGCGCCATGAGCGAGAGGTTGTCGAGCGAGAAGTTCAGGAGCGACATCGCCGCGAACGTTCCGACGATCGAGGCCGGAACGGCGAGGCTCGGGATGAGCGTCGCCCGCACGTTGCGCAGGAACAGGAAGATCACGAGGACGACGAGGGCGATCGTGAGGACGAGCGTGAACTCGACGTCGTGCACGGACTCGCGGATCGGGACGGAACGGTCGAACAGGATCTCGAGCTTGAGCGCCCCCGGAAGCTGCGCCCGGAGCGCCGGGAGCTTCGCCTTGATGGCGTCCACGACGGCGATCGTGTTCGAGCCCGGCTGGCGCTGAATCGCGAGCGTGACGACCTGCTTGTCGTCGTACCAGTTCCCGATCCGGTCGTTCTCGACGCCGTCCACGACCTGGCCGAGGTCGCCGAGCGTCACGGGCGAGCCGTTGCGATACGCGACGATCATCGTCCGGTACGCAGCGGCGTCGAAGAGCTGGCCGTTCGCCTGCACGGTGAGGGACTGGTGCGCGCCGTAGAGCGTTCCGACGGGCAGGTTCGAGTTCTGCCGCTGGATCGCGGTCGCGACCTCGTCGATCCCGATCCCGCGGGCCGCGAGCTGGGACGGGTCGAGCTTGGCGCGGACCGCGAACTTCTGCGCGCCCGTGACCTGGACCTGCGCGACGCCCGAGATCGTCGACAGCCGCTGCGCGATGAGCGTCTCGGCGACCTCGTCCACGGCCGTGAGCTCCATCGTCGGCGACGAAAGGACGAGGTAGAGGACCGGCTGGTCGGCCGGATTGACCTTCTTGAGCGTCGGGGGCGACGGCATCCCCGGCGGGAGCTGGCGCGCGGCCGCGGCGATCGCGGTCTGGACGTCCTGCGACGCTGCGTCGATGTTCCGGTCGAGCGCGAACTGGAGCGTGACCTGCGTCGTCCCCTGCGAGCTCGTCGAGTTGATCGAGTCCAGGCCCGCGATCGCCGAGAACTGCCGCTCGAGGGGCGTCGCGACGGACGCCGCCATCGTCTCGGGGCTCGCGCCCGGGAGGGTTGCCGTGACCTGGATCGTCGGGAAGTCGACGTTCGGAAGGTCGCTCACGGGCAGCGAGCGGAATCCGATGGCGCCAAACAGGAGGATGCCGGCCATGACGAGCGTCGTCATGACGGGCCGCCGGATGAAGGGCTCGGTGATGCTCATCCCTTGGTCTTGAGCTCGGTTTTGATCTCCACTTTCGCGCCCGGGGAGAGGCGCAGCTGCCCGTCGGTCACGACGCGCTCGCCCGCCGCGAGGCCCTTCGTGATCACGACGACGCCCTCGACCCCGGCCCCGGGCTTCACGGGCCGCGGCTCGACGGTGAGGTCGTCCTTCACGACGTAGACGTACGGGCCGTCCTGACCCGTCTGGACGGCCTGCGACGGGACGACGAGCGCGTTCTCCTCGACGCCCGTCGTGAGCGTCACCTTCACGAACTGGCCGGGCCACAGGCGCCGCTCGGGGTTGTCGAACGTCGCCTTGAGACGGATCGTGCCGGTCGTCGTGTCGACGGCGTTGTCCACGAAACTGAGGACGCCCGTGAGCGGGTGGGTCTCGTCGCTCGGGAGCGCGGCGTCGACGCGCACGGGCCCGGCGGCCCGCGCGCGGTTGACCTTTGCGAGCTCGCCCTCGGGCACCGCGAGCGTGACGTAGATCGGGGTCGCCTGCGTGATCGTGACGAGGGGCGTCGTGTCGTTCGCTTTCACGAGGTTCCCCTCGTAGACGAGAAGGTTGCCCGTCATGCCGCTGATCGGCGAGCGGATCGTCGCGTATGAGAGCTGGACCCTCGCGTTGTCGAGGGCCGCCTCGTCGGCCGCGACGAGCCCGGCAGAGGTGTCGGCGCTGGTCCGGTACTGGTCCCAGTCTTCCTTGGAGGCGATCCCCTCGTCGAAGAGCTTCTTCCAGCGAACCTCGAGCGCGCGGGCATTCGCGAGCTGCGATTTGTCCTTCGCGAGCGTGCCCACAGCCTGGTCCAGGGCGGCCTGGAGGGGCCGCGGGTCGATCGTGAACAGAAGATCGCCCTTTTTCACGTCCTGGCCCTGCTTGAAGTTGATCTTCTGGAGCTCGCCCGGGACGAGCGCGCGAATGGCGACGGTCGCGTACGCTTCGACGTTGCCGATGGCCTTCGTCGTGAGCGGGACCGTCTGGCGTGTGACAGGGGCCGCCGAAACGGGAACGATCTCGGGCCGCGGGCCGGTCTTGCCGGACGATTTCAGGACGGCGCGCGCGGAGGCCGCGACGACGAGGACGCCCGCCACCACGAGGACGATGTTGCGCGTCCGATGACCAACGGAAGGCGCGGTGGCGGTGGCTTCGGCGGTGTCGTCGTTCATGAACGCTCTCCGGTTCTCAGATGATGCGGTTCTTCAGGGCCCGGCTCACGGCCGCCGATTTCGAGTTGACGTGGAGCTTCTCGTAAATCGAGCGGACGTAGTTGCGCGCCGTGTTGATGCTGATCGTGAGGCCGTCGGCGGCGGCCTGGTAGCTCGCGCCCTCCGCGAGAAGTCGCAGGAGCCGGACCTCCTGCGGCGTCAGGTCGTGGCCGGGCACCGGCGGCGGCCCCAGTTCGCGGAAGAGCCGGATCACCTTTCGGGCGATCTCCGGCGACATCGGGGAGCCGCCTTCCTTCACGTCGCGCACGGCCTCGAGGAGTTTCGTCGGTGCTGTCTTCTTCAGCAGGTAGCCCGAGGCCCCATTGCACAGGGACTCGAAGATCTGCTCCTCGCCCTCGTAGACGCTCAGCATCAGGACCGCGACCGACGGGCACGTGTCGCGCACCCGCGAGACGGCCATCGAGCCCGCCATCCCCGGCA
>DASVJU010000116.1:0-11313 GCA_036385755.1 Thermoanaerobaculia bacterium | reverse complement strand
AGGGAGCAAGATCCTTCTCTCTTCGTACGTGGGCCTCGCGGACCGCGAGAAGAACACCCCGGCATCGCCCGAGACGATCTGGCACTGGGCGTCGATCACGAAGACGTTCACGGCCGTGCGGCTCCTGCAGCTGCGCGACCGCGGAAAGCTCGCACTCTCGGACCCGATCGTGAAGTACGTCCCCGAGCTGCGCTCCGTGCACGACCCGTACGGCGACGCCTCGGAGATCACGCTGAAGATGCTCCTGTCGCACAGCGCGGGCTTCCGGTCCGCGACGTTTCCCTGGGGCGGCGACAAAGACTGGCACCCGGACGAGCCGACGCGCTGGGAGCAGGTCACCGCGATGCTCCCGTACACGGAGATTCTCTTCCGTCCAGGTTCGAAGTACGCGTACTCGAATCCCGGCATCGTCTTCCTCGGCCGGACGATCGAGGCCCTGACGCGTGACGACTACGAGGTCGCCATGGACAAAGATGTTTTCCGGCCGCTCGGCCTCTCGAAGGCATTCTATGACCGCACGCCGTACGACCTCGAGAAGGACATGGCACGCGGCTATGACGCCGTCGACGGAAAGGTCACGCCGACGCGCGCTCCCTTCGACAGCGGGATCACGGTCTCGAACGGCGGCCTGAACGCGCCGCTTCCGGCTCTCGCGGCGTGGCTCGCGTTCCTCGCGGGCGACGGGCCGCAAATATTGTCGCGTGAGTCGCTGACGGAGATGTGGACGCCCGTCCTTCCGACAGGTGAGGCGGCGGGGGAGTCGATCGGCCTCTGCTTCTTCCTCCGCGACGCGGGCGGCGCGCGCTGGGTCGGGCACGCGGGCGAGCAGAACGGCTTCCGGAGCCGTTTCTGGCTGGACCCGAAGACGAAGATCGGGTACGTCGTCGTGACGAACACGAGCGCGTCCGCGAAGGGCGAGGATCTCATGAAGGGCGCCGACGCGCGGCTCTTCGAGGCGTTCGCGGCGAAGATCGCGCCCGCCCTCGCGAGCAACTGATGGCAGACACGGACTCGCGCGCGGGCCTCTCGTACGCGACGCGCGAGATTCTCGACTGGCTCGCGAAGACGCACGCGCCGCACGACGAGGCGCTCGCCCGCGCTTTCGACGCGCCCGCGGCGCACGGGATGCCGGCAATCCAGCTCGGGACCTCGGAGGCGAAGGCCGTGGCGCTCCTCCTGAAGCTCGTGGGGGCGCGGAAGGTCGTCGAGGTCGGGACGCTCGCGGGGTACTCGGCGCTCGTGATGGCCCGAGCGCTGCCGGCGGACGGGCGCCTCTGGACGGTCGAGTTCGACCCGAAGCACGCGCGGGTCGCCCGCGAGAACCTCGCGGCAGCGGGACTCGCCGGGAAGGTCACGGTCCTCGAGGGGGCGGGCGTCGACGTTCTGCCGACGCTCGAGAAGGAAGGCCCCTTCGACGCGGTCTTCATCGACGCCGACAAGCGCAACTACGACGGCTACGGCTGCTGGGCCGCGAAAAACACGCGGCCGGGCGGCCTCCTCGTCGGGGATAACGCGTTCCTCTTCGGCCGGCTCCTCGAGGACTCCGGGGAGGCCGCCGCGATGCGCCGGTTCCACGAGGAGGCTCGCGACGCCTTCGACACGGTCTGCCTGCCGACACCCGACGGGATGCTGCTGGGCGTCCGTCGGTAGTCCTGGGCTCGACTCCGGCATCCGGGCCAGAACCTTTTCCGCCCGGAGACGTTGTTCTCTTCAGAGGTTCCGCATGAAACACGTCCTTCCGGGAGTCCTCACCCTCCTCGTGGCGGCCTTTCCCGCCGCCGGCGTCTCGTCGCGGGACGTTTCGAAAACCCTCCCGATCACGCAGAGCGGGCGGGTCACGGTCGACACGTACAAGGGCAGCATCCGCATCACGACCTGGGACCGCGCGGAAGTTTCGGTCGAGGCGCGGATCACGCCGGACGACAGTTGCGGGTCGGAACGGGATCAGAAGAAGTGGATGGACGCGACCCGCGTCGTCATCGAGCCCGCCGGCGGGGGCGTGCGGATCGAATCTGACTACAACGAGCTCGACGCGTCCTGGCACTTCTTCGGGTTCTGCACGAGCCGTCCCTTCGTCAACTACCGGATCAGCCTGCCGCGGACGGCCACGCTGAAAATCCACGACTACAAGTCCGATACGGACGTGAAGGATTTCGCCGGGCACCTCACGCTCGAGACGTACAAGGGCTCCGTCGCACTCACGGGCCTCTCCGGCGCCCTCGATCTCGAAACATACAAGGGTGAGGTACGGGCCGGGTTCGAGCGCCTCTCGGGTGACGTGCACGTCGAGACGTACAAGGGCGACGTAGTCCTCACGATCCCTTCGAAGTCCGGTTTCGAGCTGCGGTCGGACGCGGGCCGCCGGGGCGAAATCGCATCCGACTTCGAGGGAACGGGTTCCGTGCGGTCGTCCCGATCCCGATGGTCGGGGCTCCGGTCCTCGTCGACCGTGAACGGCGGTGGCCCGAAGGTCACCCTGTCGACGGAAAAGGGAAGGCTCGCGATCCACAGTCGCTGAGAGCGACCCCCGGCCGTAACCTTCCGTCCGTCCGGTCGTCATACTGGTCGTGGGCGCTGCCATTTCAGCCGTGGAGGAATGTGTGGAAGCACCCGCGACGAACCCGGACCACGAAGCGGATCTCGAGTCGATGGAGCAGGTTCGCCGTGGAGAAACCGCGGGAGCGACGCGGCTCTTCCAGCGCTATTCGGGACCTCTCCTGAGGTTCACGGGACGCCTCCTCGGAAACTCGGCCGAGGCCGAAGAAGTCACACAGGACGTCTTTCTGAAGCTCATGTCGCGGGCCGACCAGTACGACGGGCGCGCGCCCGTGGGCTCGTGGTTGTTCGCGATCGCCACGAATGCCTGCCGCGACCGCCAGCGCCGTTCCGTGCGCCGGCCGAGCGTGGCGCTGGACGCCGTGGCCGAGGTCGCCGAACCCGGGATTCCGGTGGACGAGCGCCTCGTCGAGAGGCAGCGCCGCGACGCCGTGAGGCGCGCGCTGGCGCACCTCTCCGACGAGCAGCGCGAGGCGCTCGTCCTCGCCCGCTACCACGGGATGCCCTATGCCGAAATCGCCCGGACGTTGAACATCAGCGAGGGCGCGGTCAAGACCCGGATTTTCCGGGCCATGGAAACGCTCAAGGCCCATTTTTCCGCAGGAGATTCGCCATGGATTGCCGCCACGCACTGAAGGTTCGTGAGCTCGCGCTCGCCCGCCTCGCCGGATCGCCGGCGACGGAGGCGGACGAGACGTTCCTCGCTTCCCACGTCGCCTCGTGCGCGCCCTGCCGCGCCGAGGTCGACGGAATGTCGGCCGTATGGACCCGCCTCGGGGAGGACGACGGAGCGGATCTCGCGGTGTCGCCGACCTTCGAGGCGCGCACGACCGCGGCCATGGCAGCCATCGCCGGGGCAGCCGGCGCGCGGGCGGGCAACGCCGGCAACGTCGTGCTCTTCCCGGCTCGCCAGGCCAGGGAGAACTTCCTGAAGGCCGCCGCGGTGCTCCTCGCGGGCGGGCTCGGCTTCCTCGTGGCGCGCGGTACGGATCGTCCGGCGTCATTCACGGCCACCACTGCGCTCCCGACGCCGAGCTCGCGTGCCGGCGAGCAGGTGGCGCTCGTGTCGAACCGTACGGTGGACGCCTCGCGCGCGGCCCTCGATCTCTCGGGCAAGCCGCGGCTCGCGAACGTCGCGTATCGCGCCTCGGACGAGCCCGGGAAGATCGCGGTTTCGTTCGACGTGACGACCCGGTACACGGTCGTGGGACGCCCCGAGGACCGGGGCATCGCCGATCTCCTCGTGTCGCTCATGTCGGGCGCCGCCGAGACGGAAGGCGCCAAGGGCAAGGTACTCGACTTCGTTTCGGCGACGACGCGTGAAGGCGCCGCGGTCTCGCCCGAGATCGTCAACCTGCTCCGGCGGACGCTCGAGACCGACAAGAACCCGGGCGTTCGGAAGAAGGCGGCCGAGGCCCTCGTGCAGATGCCGCCATCGTTGGAAATTCGCGACGCGCTCGCGCGGGCCCTGAAGGCGGATACGAACCCCTCCGTGCGGATTCTCGCGGTGGAGGGGCTCGCAAAGGCCGCGACCGTTCTGAAGGATCAGTCCACGATCGAAACGCTGCGCCAGAAAGCGGGAGACGATCGCGAGAACGGCTACGTGCGCAGCCAGGCCGCGCTCGCGCTGAAACGAATCGAAATCTGATGTCGATACCTTTTGACCCACGGAGCGTCTTTTCGGCATGAGCACGACCTTTTCCCCCCGTTCCCCGGAGCGGTCACCGGCGCGCCGCACGAAGCGTGTCGCGGTCTGGGCCTTCCTCATCGCGGCGCTCGTCTTTCTGACACTGGCGGCGGGCCTTCGCGCCGATGCCCGGGAATTGACCGCCCACGCGAGCCGCAAGCAGGACTTCACTGCTTCGGGGAACCTGAAGTCCCTGGCCGTCGAGAACATCAACGGCGGCGTCGAGATCGTTTCCGGCCCGTCATTCAAGGCCGACGCCGACGTGACCGTTTTTGCATCGACGGAGAGGCTTGCGAGCCACTGGCTTGCGGAAGTGAAGGTGCGCTTCGAGAACGACAACGGCGAGCTCACGCTCTACACCGACGAGCCGGGCGTGTCCGTGCGGCGAAGCGGGCGAGGCTGGAGCGTGCACAGCCGCCACGATGACGGCGATTGGCGGACCGAAGTGAAGTACCGCATCACGGTGCCGATGGGCCTCTCGGTGAGCGTTTCGACCGTGAACGGTGCGGTGAGCGTGACGGGTGTCTCGGCGCCGGTCGAGCTCACGACGGTGAACGGGATGATCACGCTCGCGAGCGGCCGGCGCGACGCGAAGCTCAACACGGTGAACGGCACGATCGTGGCCGCATTCACGGACCTCCCGAAGGGGTCGAACCTCGACCTGCGCACGGTGAACGGCGGGATCGCCCTGACACTGCCCGCGAAGGCGGGGTTCCGGCTCGAGGGGCGCACGATGAGCGGCGAGATCCTCTCGAGCTTCGCGCTGCCCGGCCCGGCGCTGCCCGAGGGCGTCGCCGAGCGCGACGAAGCGAAGGCCGCGCGCGAGAAGATCCGGGCCGAGCAGCGAAAGATCCGCGACGAGATCCGCAAGAAGGAGAAGGAGCGGCCGCGGAAGGATGCCGGCGACGAGGACGTCGTGATCGACCTCTCCGAGCTGAACGAGGCGATGGCCGGGCTGAACCGCGAGATGGCCGACCTCGGCCGCGAGATCTCGCGGAGCATCACGGTGAACCTGAACCGCGCGTACGACGGCACCTTCGGAGACGGCGGCGCCACGGTGCGTGTCTCGAATCTGAACGGGCGGATCATGGTCCTCGCCGAGGGGACGACCGAGGCGCAGGCGAAGCGCCTCACGTCGCCTAGCGCGACGCACGTCGTCACCGTTCCGTCCGTCCCGAGCATCCCCCGCATCGTCGTGCTTGAGCACGCGTCGCCGGCCCCGCACGCCGCACCGGTCCCGCCCGTGCCTCCGGTTGCGGGGGTCGCTCCGGTCTCTCCGCTCGCACCGCTCGCGCCCATCCCGCCCGACCCGTGGGGCCGTTCGGTCGTCGTGGGCTACGTGGCGGGCGACTTCGCGCCGGGGATCGCTTCGGGCGACGTGACGGTCGGAAAGGTCTCGGGCCGCGCGACGATCACGAGCCGCTCGGGCCAGATCCGGCTGAAGGAGGCGGGCAAGGGCGCCGAGGTCTCGACGGCCGGCGGCGACATCCGCGTCGAGACCGTGACCGGCGAGCTCAAGGCGACGACGTTCGGCGGCGACATCCGCGCGGGCTCCGTGAGCGGCGACGCGCGGCTCGAGACGAGCGGCGGCGACGTCGTCGTCCGCTCCGCCGGCGGCGCCGTGAGCGCGCGGACGGGCGGCGGCGACATCGTCCTCAGGAAGGTGCGCGGCCCCGTCTCGGCGCGCACATCGGGCGGCTCGATCACGTGCGAGATCACGAGCACGGCCGCCGCCGGGGGAGACCTCACGACGAGCGGGGGCGACGTGACGATCACGCTTCCCGCCAATTACCGTGCGGACCTCGACGTGAGGGTGTCCGGCGTGGAGCCTGACGCCGACGCCATCACCTCGCAGTTCCCCGAAGTCACGGTTTCGCGCCGGGCGGGAGCGATCTCGGGCGAGGGAAAGCTGAACGGCGGCGGTCCGAAACTCACGATCCGGTCGAATTCCGGCACCGTGACGATCAGGAGAGGGCCGGGAGCCTGATTCATGTGAACCAGCCGCAGGAGTCCGGCGGCTTCGTTACAATCGAGCGAAGATGGGCTCGGCTTCACCACCTCCGACGCCACGGCCGCCCGGCGGCGCTCAATCGGGCGCACCATCGGGCGGCGACCCGCTTCCGCAGGCTTCGCCGACGTCCCGCTTCCGTTTCGAGCAACGCAGGGTTTCGATGGGTCCCTCGGGAGCCTCGATCCTCCTCGTGATCTTCGCCGTGATTGCGGGGGCCTGGCTCTATCTAAAACCCCCCGGTGAGATCAGCGCTCTGGCGCTCCAGAAGTACTCCGGATTCGAGTCGAACATGGAGCCGGTGCTTCTCCGCGCCTGCGCGCCGCCAGGGTGCGCGGCCGTGTATCTGACGCCAACGATCGGCAACGGTTCGCTCGTTGCTCTTCCCGACGCGCTCAAGCTCGCGGGCGAGCTCGAGCAGCAGGGAATCGAGTGCTTCGTCGTTCTCGGCGAGGAGCCCGTGAAAGAGGCGGTCAAGCGCGCGCGGGGAATCCGCCGGGCCGTCGTTTTCGACCCGCACGGAGAGTGGGCGAAGGAGTCCGGAATCGAGAAGGCGCCCTTCTGGATCGCATGGCGGACGGGCGGAGACATCCGGCTGAGGAGCACCGAACCCGTCTCGGCTACGGAGATCGCCTCCGCGATTCGCTGAGGAGGACACATGGCCCCAGCCGCTCGAGGACCTCGCAGGCCTTCCGACTACGAGGCCGAGCTCGGTGACGACGACCCGATCGTCGTGATGGCCGAGACGCCCGACCGAATCCGGAAGCTCCTTCGCGGGCTCTCCGAGAGGCAGGTCCGGACGAGGCCCGCGCCGGGGAAGTGGTGCATTCTGGAGATCGTCGCGCACCTCGCGGACGGCGAGGTGATCCTCGGGAGCCGCTACCGGTTCGTCGCCGCGCACGACCGGCCCCCGCTCCTGTGCAGCGACCAAGATGCGTTCGCCGAGCGGCTGGGTCCGCTGAACGCGAGAGCCGTCGACCTCGCGGACGACTTCGCGATGGCGCGCGCCGTGAACCTCGGCCTTCTCGAGCGCCTCCCGGAAGAGGCGTGGGACCGGGTCGGCCTGCACTCGGAACGGGGCGAAGAGTCGATCCGGGACATGGTGGCGTATTACGCCGGCCACGACCGCAATCACCTCTCCCAGATCGAGACGATCCGGACGGGGCTCTTCCCGAAGGCCGGAAGGAAGCGCGCGCCGCGAAGGCCCGCAAAGGGCGCGCGGAAAAAGGCCGCGAAGCGGCGCTGATCACCTCCGCGTGACGCGCGCGGCCCAGCGCGCGAGCGGCGCTGCTGCCGGGTGAATGAGGCGCGAGAGGGCGCCGCCCGAAAAGAACGGACGAAAGAGCCGGGAATAGAAGAAGCGCCGGCCCGCAATCTCATGGTGGCGCCGCAGATGCTCGCGCCGGAGGCCTTCCGCGTCGAGGGTTCCCGCCAGGAAGGCGGCCAGCGGGCCCGCCGCGGCGTCGCCGAAGAGCAGCGCGAGGGACATTCCGGTACCGGTGTACGGGTCGATCACGCCCGCGGCGTCGCCGACACAGAGCACGTCTCCCGCGAGGGCGCCGTGCTCGCCGAGAAACACCGGCTCGGAGATGAGCGCGGGCCCGGGGACTGCCGCCAGGCCTTCGAGGTCCCGCGCGAGAGCGGCGCTCTCTCGGGAGAGGCGCGTGAGGAGGCCTTCGAGATCGTCGTGGGCCTCGTGTACGACCCGGCGCGACGCGAGCGAGGCGAGGTTGACGAGACCTCCTTCGATGCGAGACAGGCCGACATATCCCCCTTCGAAGAAATGCAGAACGGCGCGGCCCGCGAGGTGTTCGCTCCTGCCGGCGAGCGTCTTTCCGAATCCGAAGAGAGAAGATTTTCTTCGAATGAAAGAGCGACCGAGGCGGCTGTCCAACGGGCCGTAGCGTCCCCACGCGCCCACTACGGCGCGGGCGCGCAGCTCCCAGTCGACGCCCCGGATGTGAAAGCCGTCTCGAAGATCTCCTTCGACAGAGAGAACGGTCGTGTCGAAGCGGAACGCGGCGCCCGCGCGCTCCGCGGCGGCCGCGGCCAGCGCATCCAGGCGCGCCCTCGAAATCGACAGAACGGGCGCCGGAAGCGCCGCGTCGACGCGCTTTCCGCTCGATTGCACGAGCGTGAATCGCGTAATCGTCTCCGGATCCTCCCTTCTAAGCTCTTCTTCTAGTCCCATATTTACGAGAATCGGCAACGCCTCATGGGAGAGGAAGCAACCGCAGACCTTGTTCCGCGGGAAGCGCGCCTTCTCGAGGACGACGACGCGCGCTCCTGTGCGCGCGAGGGCGCACGCCGCAGCGGAGCCCGCGAGGCTGCCTCCGACGACGGCGACTTCGCAGGAGTCGACGCCGGCTACGCGCGCTTCCACACGAGCTCCCACACGAAGCGCGAGATCCTCTCCACGCGTGCGTTCGGGAGGGCCGTTTCGGCGATCCCGGCGATCTCGCCGGCCGTATAGGCCTGGCGGACGGAGGTTTTCCCGTCGAGGACGGAGAGCCGGCTTCTGAAGACGAGAGGGCCGACGACGGCGATCGCGGCGAGGGCGAGCCGGTGGCGCGAAAGGTCGAGCGCGACGACGGCCGCCGCGGCGACGCGGCGCGACTCGGCGAGAAGCGCGGCCAGCTCGGCTGGAGCGAAGTGATGGAGGAAGAGAGTCGACAGGACGACGTCCACGCTCCGGTCCGGGAAGGGAAGACGGAGCGCGTCCGCGGCCACGGCGGTTCCGCGGTCTACGAGGCGTGCATGCGATGTCTTGCGGTCGAGGCCAAGGACGCGCAGGTGCACGCCGGCTTCCACGGCCGCCGCGAGGAGGTCGCGGCCCACGTGCCCGGAGCCGCATCCGAGATCGAGGACCGAAAGCGCGCCTTGCCGGGCGGGCAGGTCCGCGAGGAGCGGCAGCAACCGGCGCCTCACGAGGGCGCGTCCGCCCAGCCGCCGGTGCACCCATTCGATGTCGGCGAGGCTCGCCTCCGCCTCGGACGACGAGACGCCATCGCTGTCGAGGAACTCCGGATCGGGACGCCGCTCCGGAACCCAGAAGCTCATCGCCGGGGTCCGGACCTCAGAGGGCCCGGCCGTTCTTGAGGACGAGCGCGGAGTTCTTGGATCCGAAAGCGATCCCGTTGCACAGCGCGAACTCGATCTCGGCCGCGCGCGCCTCGTTCGGGACGTAGTCGAGATCGCACGCGGGGTCGGGTGTCGAGAGGTTGATCGTCGGCGGGAGGAATCCGCCCTGCATCGCGAGAATCGTGGCCGCCATCCCGGCCGCTCCGGAGGCGCCCTGAGGATGCCCGATCTGGCTCTTCACGCTGCTGCCGGGGATGCGGGCGGCGATATCGCCGAGCGCTTTCTTCGTCGCGCGCGTCTCGATGCGGTCGTTCAGGAGCGTGGACGTCCCGTGATACTGCACGTAGTCGATGTCCCGGGCAGAAATGGCGGCGTCGGCAAGCGCCTCCCTCATCGCGCGCGCCGGCTCTTCGCCCGATTCGTCGAGGCGCACGCGGTGATAGGCATCGCACGTCGTGCCGTAGCCGCAGACCTCGGCGAGCACCCAGGCGCCGCGCGCGCGCGCCCTCTCCAGGGGCTCAAGAATGAACATCCACGCGCCCTCGCCCAGAACGAACCCGTCGCGCCCGGCGTCGAACGGCCGGCTCGCGGTCTGAGGAGGGCTCTGGCGGGACGTCGAGAGAATCTGCATGAGTGAAAAACCGGTCATGATGCCGGGGGTGATCACGGCGTCTCCGCCGCCGGTGAGGACGAGATCCTCGTCGCCCCAGGCCACGAGGCGCGCCGCGTAACCCATGGCATCCGCCGACGATGTGCACCCGGTCGTGATCACGTGCGAGCGGCCCTTGAGGCCGAAGCGCATCGAGATTTCGGAAGAGAGCGTTCCCATCGTCCCGGTCGGGATCGAGTAGACGGACGCCTTCTTGAGGTCTCCGCGGTACCAGTGGCCGTACATCTTCTCGAAGAACTCCACCGGCCCGCCGCCCGTGCCGAAGACGACCGCGACGCGGCGGCGCTCCTCGAGGGACAGCGTTTCGGGATCGATTCCCGCGCTCGTGAGCGCCTCTCCGGCCGCGGCGATCGAGAGCGGCACGACGCGTGCGACGTGCCGGAGCTCCTTGGCGGGAAGGGCCGACTCGGGGTCGAAGCCCTTCACCTCGGCGGCGATCGTGACGTCGAGAGCGGAGGGATCGAAGAGCGCGATGCGCGCGACACCGGAAGCGCCGGACCTCAGACCTTCACGGAATGCGGGGACGCCGTTTCCGATAGGCGTGAGGCAGCCGAGACCCGTCAGCGCGACGCGCCGGCCCCTCAAAACGTGCTTTCGAAGGTCGAGCGATGCACGGGAACGAGGTCGCCTTCGTCGAAGGACGATCCGGAGGGAAGCTCGAGGAAGGCGTTTGCCTGTGCGTGGGTCAGGACGTCGTGACTGCCCTTCGTGTCGAGAGGCTCGACGATCTCCATGCCGTCGCGGAGGGAAAGTGACGCCGGATGGAACGCGAGGCGGATCCCCTTGTTCCTCACGGAGGCCGCAAGGCGCGCGGGGAGCGCGGGTGGGAGAGGCGGCCGGATTCCGGCGGCGGCGCGCAGCGTGGGCCGCACGAAGAAGTCGAACGCAACCGCGGCCGAGACCGGATTGCCGGGCAGTCCGAAGACGAGCGTCGCGCCCAGCGTCGCGAAGAGCACCGGTTTCGCCGGACGAATCGCAACCTTGTGGAAAAGAATCGAGGCGCCCACCGCCTCGAGCGCCGCGGCCACGAGATCATAGTCGCCCGCCGACACGCCGCCGGTCGTGAGAAGGATGTCGTCGCCGCGTGAAAGCGCGGTACGGAGCGTCTTCACGAGGACGGTTTCCGTGTCGCCCGCGACGCCGAGGTCCGTGACCTCCGCCCCTGCGCGCCTGAGCGCGCCGACCAGCAGGGGCCCGTTCGTGTTGCGAATCTGCGCGGGGGCGGGAGTCGCACCGGAGGCAACGATCTCGTCCCCGGTCACGAGCACCGCGGCCCGCACCGAGCGCGCCACGCGCAGCATGCCCCGGCCG
>DASVJU010000115.1:0-2832 GCA_036385755.1 Thermoanaerobaculia bacterium | reverse complement strand
CATCGGCCTTCGACTTCTTCACGCGCCCCTTGACCTCGTCCGTCCTCTTGCGAGTCGTCGTCGTTCGATCTCCTCCGTGAGCGCTGTGATGATTCGCTACCCTCACGAGCGATTCGAGAGCAATTCTTGCGCCCGACTCCTAACCGTCACCGAGTGAAGATCTCGCGGAACAGCCATTTCTTCAGCGCATACCCACTTCCTGGTCGCCCAGCAGCGCGTGCCGGACCCAACCTCGGCCCTCACGTCACAATCCGCTGAAATCCTTACCGCTCCGACGATGACGGCGACGATAGGAAGTGCCGCCGGCAGTCGTTTCTGCCGCTTCTGCGCGGCTTTCCTCGCCCGGCACGGCTCGTGCTCTTCCCGGCTCGTGCCGACGCGAGAGGACGAGTTTGACCGCTGCGTGACGGACCTCGGACTGCGTGCCGCCCGAGAGCGCATCCGAGAGCGCGAGGAGCGCTGTGAGGGCCAAATGGCCTTCAGCGGCATGGCCGCCGAGAAGAAGCCGCTGGATCGAATCCTCGAGCTCCGCAGGGCTGACGCACACCGGTGTCGCCTGCGCTTGGGTGCACGAGAGCTCGGGTGAGCCCTTTTCTCGATCTCGGACGACGTTTCGGTGGTTCTCCTCCCGCCGAACGCGCGCGCAGTCTCCCGTCGGCCGGCCATGCGCCAGCGGCCGGCTGGCGCCCCGCGACGCCCTCCGGGGTTGAGGGCCTGTCCCTCACGCGGTTTGCACAGCTGCTCGCGCTGGGCGTCCTCGGATTGGCCGGACTCCTCGCGCTCGGTGTGGGCGGAGTGGTTCTCGTCCAAGGCTATGCCTTTCCGGCCCCGAGAATCGAAAGCCGGGAACCCGGTCCGGGGCGGTTACGGTTCCCGAGTGTCGCTCTCGAGTATTCGTTCGACGACCCCCGGTAGGCCTGGTGCCCGCGGTCTTCAAGGCGGCCCCCACGGATAGAATCTCGTTACCTTCATGACAATCAGCGTCGGCACTCGTCTCGGCCGCTCTCCGGGGGGCGCTATCCGCCGCCCCCCGGACCCCCCGGGCGGTGACATCTGAGCCTGCTCGTTGGAACACGATTGGGCCCCTACGAGATCCTCGCCCCCCTCGGCGCGGGCGGGATGGGCGAGGTCTTCAAGGCCCGGGACACGCGGCTGGATCGTTTAGTGGCCGTGAAGGTGCTCCCCGAGCACCTCGCGAGGGACGGCGACTCGCTCGCCCGGTTCGAGCGCGAGGCCAAGGCCGTGGCCGCGCTCAATCATCCGAACATCCTCGGCATTCACGATTTCGCGACCCTGGGGGAAACCTCCTACGTCGTGATGGAGCTGCTCGAGGGAGAGTCGCTGCGCGCGCGCCTGGAACGGGGACCTCTCGCCCCACGCAAGGCGACGGAGCTCGCGATCCAGATGGCCGAGGGCCTGGCGGCGGCCCACGAGAAGGGCGTCGTTCATCGCGATCTGAAGCCCGAGAACCTCTGGATCACGAAGGAAGGCCGCCTCAAGATCCTCGACTTCGGCCTCGCGAAGCAGGTAGGCGCGATGGGGGCGCGCTCGGACTCGTATGCGCCGACCGCGGCGCCCAGTCCAGGCCATCTCACCGATCACGGGATGATCCTCGGCACGCTCGGCTATATGAGCCCCGAGCAAGTGCGCGGCGAGCCCGTGGACGGGCGCTCCGACATCTTCAGCTTCGGCGTCGTGCTGTTCGAGATGCTCACGGCCAGGCGCGCCTTCGCCCGCAACACCGCGAGCGACACGCTGGCCGCGATCCTGCGCGACGAACCCCCGGAACTCGAAAGCACGAGCCGGCCCATCCCGCCCGGACTCCAGCTGATCGTGAACCATTGCCTCGAGAAGCGTCCCGAGGAACGATTCCACTCGGCGCACGACCTCGGCTTCGCTCTGCAGAACGTGTCGTCGGCGGAAGGATCGCCTGCCCCACTCGCGGCGCCCTTCGCTCGCCAGAACCGCCGGACGACGTGGATCTGGGGCGTTCTCGCGGCGGTGCTCTTCGCCGGCGCGGGACTCGCCGGCTGGGCCCTGCGAGGCGGACCCGCACCGCTCCCGACGTTCCGTCCCCTCACGAACGAGCGCGGCACCCTCAGCGCGGCGCGATTCTTGCCAAACTCGTCCGAAGTCATCTACAGCGCCCAGTGGGCGGGTGGGGCGTCGCAGTGGTATGCGCGACGTCTGGACCAGCCCGGCACCCGCCCGCTACCGGGGAGCGAAGGCATCCTGCTTTCTGTTTCGACCGCCGGGGAGGGGATCGGGCTCGCGCGGCCCTACCTTTCGCACGGAGTTCAGGTCGGGAGCCTCTTCGGCCTGCCGCTCGCGGGCGGCGCGCAGCGCGAGTGGGTGTCTTCCGGCGTCTGGGGCGCCTGCCAGGGGCCCCAGGCCGGGGAAATCGCGGCCGTGATCGGAGAGTACGGCGGGGAGATCCGCCTCGAATGGCCGCTCGGGCGGGCCGTGCTCAAGGGGCTCGACACGCTGCGTTGCCCGAGGATCCGCGGCGATCTCCTCTCGTTCTTCCAGGAGCAGGGAGACAACACCGAGGACGGAAACCTCAATCTCGTGGACCGCAACGGCAAGGTTCGTGCGCTGACGACCGTGCGGGGTTTCACGGGGCTCGCCTGGGGTCCGCGCGGAGACGAGATCTGGGTCTCCACGTACCGGGACGGCGAAAGCCGCCTCCTCGCCGTGAGTCTCTCCGGCGGGACGCGCACCCTGCTGCGCCACGCGGGACGGCTCGAGCTGCACGACGTGGACGCCGCGGGGCGCGTGCTCGCGGCGCTTCACTCCTACCAACGCCAGACCTTCGGGCGCGGCCGCGGGGAG
>DASVJU010000114.1:0-3303 GCA_036385755.1 Thermoanaerobaculia bacterium | reverse complement strand
CGAGCAGGTAGTCCGTGTCGAACGTCGCGATCGCGAGGAGGCTGATGCCGGCGTCCGCAAGGGGCTTCGCGACCGCGGCCAGGATTCCGACCGCGTCGAGAGGGAAGGGGCCGTGGATCTTCAGGAGCGCGAAGCCGCCTTCGCCGTAGAAGTTCTCGGGTTGGGGCGCCGGAACGCGGGCCTCCTCGCAGACGATCGAAAGCTCGTCCGACGTCCGTGTGACGGACGTGAATCCGCCCGGCATCGAGGCCCAGACGGGGACGGCGGTGTCCGCCGGCAGGCGGCAGACGGCGTAAATGCCGGGGACGACGGAGAATTTCTGGTGCAGCATCGCGGCGGAACGAATGATAGCCGTCGCCGGGGCGCGGGCCCGGCGCGGCCGGTCAGGTGCGGTCCGGATTCGGGACGGCCGGGTGCTCGGCGCCGCGATTCGGCTGCACGTTGTGCTTGATGACCTCGCCCTCGGCGATGTAGATGGCTTCCTCGCCGATGTTCGTGGCGAGGTCGCCCACACGCTCGAGGTTCTTCGAGATGCTCATGATCTCGATCGACGCGCTGATGAGCGCCGGATTCTCGGCCATGTACGTCAGGAGCTCGCGGATGATCGACTTGTTCTTCTCGTCGAGGATGTCGTCGCGCTTGCAGACGGCGAGCGCGAGCGCGCTGTCCCTTCTCACGAACGCGTCGAGCGCCTCCTGGAGCATGCCGCGCGCGATCTCGGCCATGTAGGGGACGTCGATCCAGGGCTTGAAGGGGCGGAACCGCGACATGCGCTCGGCGGCCTCGGCGATGTTCACGGCGTGATCCCCGATCCGCTCGAGGTCGGCGTTGATCTTGAGCGACGAAACGAGGAGGCGGAGGTCGCCCGCGACCGGCTGCTGCGTGGCGAGCAGTTCGATCGCGTCCTCGTCGTTCTTGATCTCCATCTGGTCGATCACCTTGTCGTGCTCGATCACCCTGCGCGCCTTCGCGGCGTCGGATTCGACGAGGGCCTCGACGGCGAGACGGATCTGGTTCTCGACTTCCGCGCCCATTCCGATGAGCTGGCGGCGGAGGCTCTCGAGCTTCTCTGAAAAGTGTTCCTTCATGAGTTCTCCTTGGTGCGTTCCGCGGCAGCACCGTGCAGGGCAGCGGCCGGCAGCGTGACGGTAAAGCGGCTGCCTCTTCCGGGCTCCGAGTCCACGCGGATCGCGCCTCCGTGGAGGATGAGGATGTGCTTGACGATCGCGAGGCCGAGGCCCGTTCCCGGAACCGATTTCGCGCGAGAGGGATCGACGCGGTAGAAGCGCTGGAAGATACGGTCCTGTTCCGTGCGCGGAATGCCGATGCCGCGATCCACGACGTGAACGACGAGAGGAGAAAGCCGGTCTCCTCCGATTGGCGCGCCGCCTTCGGCGAGGACGTCCACGCGCTGGCCGGGGGGCGAGAATTTCACCGCGTTGTCCACGAGATTGCGGAAGACCTGCGAGATGCGCCGGCGGTCTCCGAGGAGCTCGAGCCGCTCGTCCGCCTCGACGGCGACGGCCACGCCCCGCGCCTCGGCCGCCGGAGCGAGGTCGCGCACGACCGACAGCAGAAGCGGTTTCAACGGGATGGGCTCGATCGCCAGCATGACGGCGCCGGACTCGATCTGGGAGAGGTCCGTCAGGTCCGAGACGAGCGCCTCCATCTCGGACGACTGCCTCTCGAGGATGCTCATGAGGCGCGCGAGGTCCGGTGGCAGCTCGTCTTCGCCCGCGAGCGTCTCGACGGCGGCGCGGATCGCCGCGATCGGCGTCCGGAGCTCGTGGGACACGTCGGAGACGAAGCGGCGCCGCATCGTCTCCGTCCGCTCGCGCTCCGTGACGTCGCGGACGACTCCCACGGCGGCCGGCTCGCCCGCGGCCAGGCCATGCGGCACGGCGCGCACGTTCACCTCGAGAATCTGCCCGGGCGTGATCTCGCCGCCGAGGCGCAGCACGACGGTCTCTTCCGCCGGGGCCTCGCCCCGGATCCCGGCCTCGAAGAGCCGGAGCGTTTGCGGGTCACGAACGAGGTCCACGAGCGCGTGCCGCGAGGCGCCGGCGGGCGCGTGAAAAAGAGTGAGGGCGGCGGGATTTGCGTCGAGGAGCGCGAGCGTCCGGTCCACGACGACGAGACCGACGGGAACCTGCTCGAAGACGACCCGGGCGAGGAGGCGCGCCTTCGCGCTGCCTTCACGCTCCGCCGCGACGAGTTGCGCGAACCGGGCGAGCGCCTGGAAGACCTCCTCGGTCTCCTCGGACGAGCCGGACGGTGGGACCGGCCGCCGGCCTTCGGCCGCCTCGGCGACGGCGGCCACGACGCGCGCGAGCGCGTTCGCGTGGCGCTGGCGGATGGCGATGACGAGGAACGCGACCATGAGGCCCGCGAGGAGCGAGACCTGGTACAGCGTGCGCCGGAACGGCGCTTCGAGGAGGTCGAGCTCGTTCTGGCTGATCGCGAGGCGAACGTAGCCGAGGGGGGCCGCGTCGGGCCCTACGCGGCGCGCCACGTAGACGAACGGCTCGAGGACCGTGACCGAGCTCCGCTCGCCGAAGCCGATCCCGTCGCGCCGGGCCGCCTCGACCTCGGGGCGCGAGAAGTGGTTCTCGACCGTCTCGAGGCTCTCGGTCGCGACTTCGCTGTCTCCGAGGACGAGGCCGTCGGCCGCGATGACCGTCAGCCGGGCTCCCGCCTGGCGGGCGGCGAGCCGGATCCGCTCGCTGGAGGCGGCCCTCGATCTCAGGTCTTCAGCGAATTCCGGGGCGAGGCGTTCGAGCTTCTCGACGAGCGCTTGGCGGCTCCGCTCGTGAACCGCCCCGTCGAGTACGCGACCGAGGGCGAACGCGAAGAGGCCGCCGAGCAGGATGCCCAGGAGCACCGGGACGAGCGAGCGGCGCAGGACGCGGCTCATCGGGCGAACTTGTATCCGACGCCGACGACCGTCTCGATCACGTGGTCGCCGATCTTCTTGCGGAGCGAGCGGATGTGGACGTCCACGGTACGCGTCTCGATGTCGGCGGCGTAGTCCCAGAGCCGCGAGAGGATCGTCTCGCGCGAGACGACGCGTCCGCCGCTCCGGAGGAGCAGCCAGAGGAGATCGAATTCCTTCTTCGTGAGGTGGACGGCAACGCCTTCGCTCTCCACGGTGTGCCGCGCTCGGTCGATGCGCAGGTGACCGTCGTCGTAGACGTCGTCGGGCGACTGGGGCAGGGCGCTGCGGCGAAGCTGCGCCGCGATGCGGGCCATGAGCTCCTTCATCGAGAAAGGCTTCGTCACGTAGTCGTCGGCTCCCAGCTCGAA
>DASVJU010000113.1:0-8476 GCA_036385755.1 Thermoanaerobaculia bacterium | reverse complement strand
CTCGGCGACCGCGACGGCGCGGTTGAGCGCGACGACGGGAGAGGGCCGCACGCGCTGGAGCATCCCGTAGAGCGCCTCGATCTGCCTCCAGTCGGTTTCGCCCGGCGAGGCGGCCCTCGCGTGAAGCGCCGCGATCGCGGCCTCGATGGCGTAGGGGCCGGGCGGCGCCCCGGAGAGCGCGCCCGGCAGAAGAGCGAGCCCCTCCGCAATCGCATCGTGGTCCCACAGCAGGCGGTCCTGATCCGCGAGGAGGACGAGGTCGCCGCGCGTGTCCACGCGTGCGGTGCGGCGGGCGTCGGTCAGGAGCATGAGGGAGAGCAGGCCGCGCGCCTCGCGGTCCTCCGGAAGCAGCCCGGCGACGAGACGTGCGAGACGGATCGCCTCCGCCGAGAGATCTCGCCGCACGAGAACGTCGCCGGCGGTCGCGGCGTAGCCTTCGTTGAAGACGAGATAGAGCGTCGCGAGGACACCTGCGACGCGCTCGGGCAGATCCTCGCGGGCCGGAACCCGATAGGCGACCTTCGCATCCCGGATCTTCCGCTTCGCCCGGACGAGCCGTTGCGCAATCGTGGGGACCGGCACGAGAAAGGCTCGAGCGACCTCTTCCGTCGTGAGGCCGCCCAGCGTCTGGAGCGTCAGGGCTACCTGCGCCTCGAGCGCGAGGGCCGGGTGGCAACACGTGAAGACGAGACGCAGGCGGTCGTCCGGTAGCTCTTCGGGTGCGTCGGTGGCGGCGGCTGTGCCGTCCACGGCTTCTTCCTCCCTGAGGAGCGGGGCCTTCGCCGCGAAGATTCGCTCGCGCCGCAGGCGGTCGAGCGCCTTGTGGCGCGCCGTGCCGACGATCCACGCGCGCGGGTTCGCGGGAGCACCCTCGGCCGGCCAGCGCTCGGCCGCGACCGCGAAGGCCTCCTGCATCGCCTCCTCGGCGCGGTCGAAGTCTCCGACGAGCCGGATGAGGCTCGCGAGGATACGGCCCGATTCCTCGCGGAAGAGGCGACCGAGGTCCATGGACGGACGATGATACGGACGTCCATGAACCAGGGTCTTTCCGCCTGGCGGATCACATCTTCTGGATTGGCCGGACCTCGATCGAGCCGGTGCGCGCTCCGGGGATACGGGCCGCGAGCGCGATCGCCTCGTCGAGGTCCTTCGCTTCGACGAGGTAGTACCCGCCGAGCTGTTCCTTGGTCTCGGCAAAAGGACCGTCGGTCGCGATCGTCTTGCCGCCCTTCACGCGCACGGTCGTCGCGGTGGCCGTAGGCTTCAGGGGGTTGCCGCCTTTGTACTGTCCCTTCTTCTTGATGTCCTCGGTAAAGGCCATGTATTCGCCGAACATTGCGCCTCGCTCGGCCTCGGGCATCGTGTCCCAGGTTTTTTCGTTCTCGTAGATGAGCAGCAGGTATTCCATGTCGTTCCTCCTTGCGGCCGCTCCAGGCCTTCCTCATCTGGTCGAACGGAAGGACCCGGATTCGACAGGCGCGCCCCTTTTCGCCGGAGGGGCCAGGATGGTATCGTCCGCGTTCCTCGGGGCGTAGCGCAGCCTGGTAGCGCACACGGTTCGGGACCGTGGGGTCGGAGGTTCGAATCCTCTCGCCCCGACCACCTTTCCCGTTCGGCCGCCTCTCTCTCGTGAGGGAGGCGGCCTTTTTCGTTTCCGGGGGCGTCGGCCTAAGATCTCGGGCGCCATGTCCCGCAAGGAACCTCCCGGAGCGCGGGGCGGTGGAACCGCCCGGCGGCGCGCCCCCTCGGCGCACGTCGAGACGAAGCGCAAGGCCAAGCGGGCGCGAATCCTCGAAAGCGCGGTCAGGAGCTTCGCGGCGAAGGGTTTCTACGGCACGTCCATGGACGACATCGCCGAGGAGCTCCTCCTGACGCGCGGAAGCCTCTACTACTACTTTCGCGACAAGGAGGAGATTCTCGCCCTCTGCCACGAGACCGCCCTCGAGGCGATGCTCGACGTGACGGAACGCGTGCGCGCCTCGGCGCTTCCGCCCGATCAGGCGCTCCGGCGCATCATCGTCGAGCATGCGCGCGTCATGGTGGACAAGTTTCACGGGACCGCTCTGGCTCTCCAGTTCGACGCCCTGGACGCGAGGCGCCGCGCCACCGTCGTGGGCGTCCGCGACGCGTACGAGAACAGCCTGCGCGACGTGATCGCCGAGGGCGTGGCGCAGAGAGTCTTCCGTTCGGTCGACCCGAAGCTGGTGGCGTTCGCGATCCTGGGCGCGATGAACTGGATGGCCCGCTGGTACCGCGCGGGTGGTGGAGCCTCCGCGGACGAGATCGGCGAGGCGTTCGCGGGGATCTTCCTCGAAGGCCTGCGCGCCCCTTCCGGCACCGAGCCGCGGCTCAGCGGTCGGTGATCTCGAGGATCCCGAGCAGCGTCTCGAGGTTTTCGGGCGTCCCCGGAGCTCTGAGAACAACGGCGTACGAGCCCGCCGGTGGCACGCCCGGAGGCAGCCGAAGCGAGACGTCCCCTCCTTCCGTTTCCTTCGAAGGAAAGGTGGCCGATTCCCATGCCACCCTCTTCCCCTCGAGGAGCGCTACGCTCAGGGTGGAGGCCGTTCGGCCCGCCAGCGATCGGGGAAAGCTGAGAAGAATGGCCCCGCCCGCCGCCCGCCTGAGGGTCGTGATCGTGGGGCCTGGGCTCCGTTCTCCTCCGAAAAGAACGGTCTGGGCCAGAGGCACGACACCCGCGTCGGCGGCGGGATCGGCAGCATGCGCGGGCCGCGCCGCCAACTCGAGGCGCGCGCGCGTGAGGTCGCTCTTGAGCCGCAGCGCCGAGAGGAGGGCCGCCACGAGGAGCAAGGTCAGGAGAGAGAAGGCCACTCCCGTCCCGGAGCGGCCCGGGAAAAGGCGCGCGTCGCCGGCGGGCGCCTCCGCGCGAGCGGGGAGGAGACCCAGACCGTCGATCTTCAGCTTGAGCCGGCTCGTGGTATCGACCCTGTTTCTGTAATACGGCGTTCCGAGCAACGATTCTTCGAAGAGGCGGCGCTCCGCCGTGTCCAGGCGGCCGAGCACGTAGTCGGAGACGAGCGCGTCCTCCTCCGTCTCGATCCGGTCGAGGAGCGTGTCGTCGTGAAAGTAGGCTTCCTCGAAGCGGCCCCGCGCCTTGTCGGGCATGCGGCGCAGCAGGTAGTCGCGGATCTCCTCGGGGCCGGGGGCCAGGGCGCTCACGAACGGGGGCTCACGGGAGGGAGTCCGGTTCCGGCGGCGGCTGATCGCCGTCTCGCGCGGCCTTTTCGCGGTCCATGCGCTTCTTGAGCTCGCGCTTGGCGCGATAGACGCGCATGTCGATGGCGTCCGTCGAAATCCCTTCCTCGCGGGCGAGCGTTCGCGACGGCACCTCCTCCACGAACCGCTTGAGGAGAAGACTCTTCATGCGCTCGGGCAGGAGCTCGAGCGCCCGTCGGAATCGAACGGCCTGGCTCGAGGCGAGGGCCTCGGTGAGGGGATCCTCGCCGCCGGCGAGATCGACGGCGCCCGAGAGGCCGTCGTGGGCGTGGGCCTTCGCCACCCGCCGGCAGTATTCGAAGAAGACGTTCTTGGCGACCCCGAGCGAAAACGCCTCAGGCGAATCGAGAAGCTCGCCTCGCGAGAGCCTCTGGAGGACGCGGAGAAGGGTTTCCTGCGCGAGGTCCCGGGCGTCGTCTTCGGTGCGCACGCCGCGGGACAGGAAGAATCGGCGCAGCTTCTCCGGCAGCCGCCCGATCTCGGTCTCGAACGGCTCGGAAATGCGGGTCGGATCCATCACGGCCCGGCCCGTCGAGGTGCGTCGTGCCCCATGAGTCAATTCTAGTCCTCCGTGACCGCCGGCCGCGTGCCCGCCGTCACGGAAAGAAAATGCTTGACGCGCAGCGTGAATGAATGAATATTCACACCTGTGAATAGTCATTCTACGGCCCTCCGCCGCCGCGACGAGATCCTCAGGGTCATCCGCGACAATGCCGTGCACTCGCAGGAGGAGTTGCAGCATCGCCTCTCGCGCCGCGGCATCGACGTGGCGCAGCCCACGCTCTCGAGGGACCTCAAGGACCTCGGCCTCGCGAAGACGGCTGCGGGATACATCGTTCCGGGCGGCGATTCGAACGCGGGGGATGGGGAAGTTCGGGCCCGCCGCGAGGAGCGTCTCGAGCGTGCGCTCAAGGAGTGGGTCCTCGGCGTTGCGGCCGCGGGCAACCTCGTGGTCGTCAAGACGCCGCCCGCGGCGGCCCACCCCGTGGCGCGGGCCCTGGACGAGGCCGCGCTCGAAGGGGTCGTCGGAACGATCGCCGGCGACGACACGATCTTCCTCGCGGCGGTCACGGTCGCGGCGGCCCAGCGGCTGGCGCGCCGCCTCGAGCCGGGCCTCGCCCTGGGACGCTCGCGCCGGGGGCGCGGTTGACGGAGGGAAAGACGAGGGTCGCGGTCCTCGGTGCCGCCGGGTACTCCGGAGCGGAGTTGTGCGTCCTGCTCGCACGGCACCCACACGCCGAGATCGTCTCCGTGTTCTCCTCCGCAAAGAAGGAAACGCGTCCGGTCCCCTTCGCGCGGCTCCACCCGATGCTCGGGGGGACGGCAGGGCCGGAGGCCGGGCCTTTCTCCCACGAGCGCCTCGTCGCGAGCCGGCCCGACGTCGTCTTCCTCGCGACGCCCAACGAAACGTCGGCCGGAATCGCGCCGAAGATCCTCGAGTCGGGCGCGAAGGTCATCGACATTTCGGGGGCATTCCGCCTCCGGCAGGCGGCGGACTACCCGAGGTGGTACGGCTTCGAGCACCCGGCGGCGGCCCTCCTCGGCGAGGCGGTGTACGGCCTCACCGAGTGGTGCGGAGAGGAGCTCGCCGGCGCGCGCCTCGTCGCGAACCCGGGGTGCTACGCGACGTCGGTCCTCCTTGCGCTCAAGCCCTTGCTCTCCTTCCTCGCGCCCGGCGAGCCGGTCATCTGCGACAGCAAGAGCGGCGTCTCGGGAGCGGGGAAGAGGAGCGACGTCGCGTACTCCTTCGCCGAGCTCGACGGCAACTTCAAGGCATACGGGGTCGGGAGCCACCGGCACGAGCCGGAGATGCGCCAGGAGCTCGGTCTCCCGGGCGAAGCCCCGTTCGTCTTCGTCCCGCACCTCCTGCCGGTCGTGCGGGGGATCCTCTCGACGCTTTACGTCTCGTTCCGCCCGGGCGTTTCGCCCGCGGACGTCGCGGCCGCCTACGCGCGATACCACGGCCTGCCGTTCGTCTCCGTGCGGCCCGCGGGCGAGCTGCCCGAGCTCAACGACGTCGTCGGGACGCCGCGCGCCGAGATCGGGTTCGTCTTCCTTCCGGGCGGACGGCGCGGGGTCCTCGTCTCCGTCATCGACAACCTCCTCAAGGGCGCGGCCTCCCAGGCCCTGCAGAACATGAACCGGATGTTCGGCCACCCGGAGACGGAGGGCCTCTCGTGAGCGCGACGCACACCGGTCAGCCCGTGGTCGTCAAGCTGGGCGGGAGCCTGCTGGAGGACGCCGGGCAAAGGGCAAGGGCTCTCGCCGCGATTGCGGCGCGGTGGACCGCCGGGCAGCGCATCGTCGTCGTGCACGGCGGCGGCAAGCGGATCGACGCGTCGCTGCAGGCGCTCAAGATCCCGAAGAAGACGTACCGGGGCCTCCGCATCACGGATCCCGAGACGCTCGACGTCGTCGTCTCGATTCTGTCGGGCCTCGTGAACAAGTCGCTCGTCGCCGAGTTCCGGTCTCTCGGCGTGACGTCCGCTGGTCTTTCGGGGGCCGATGGCGAGACGCTGTGGGCGGAGTTCCATCCGCGCCTCGACGGTGTGGATTTCGGCTTCGTCGGCCGGGTCACCTTCTCGAACCCGAAGCTCATCAGCGCCATCCTGGGCGCCGACCTTCTCCCGATCGTGGCGTCCGTCGCGCTCGGGCGGGAGGGTACTCTCCTCAACGTCAACGCCGACTCCGCCGCTTCCGCGCTCGCGGTCGCCCTGCGCGCCGAGAGGCTCGTCTTCCTCACGGACGTCGAGGGCCTCCTCGACGCCGAAGGCAAGCTCGTGCCCGAGCTCGACGCCGATGCCGCATGGGCCATGCTCTCCTCGGGAGCCGTGGGCGGAGGCATGCGCCCGAAGCTCGTCGCCTGCCTCGAGGCCGTGAAGGCGGGCGTTTCCCAGGTCGTCATCGCCGGACCGAACGGCCACGCCTCGGCTCTCGCCGAGGGCAATGGAGGAACCCGCCTTGCCTCAGCCGCCGCCTGAATCTCCGTCTCTCGTCGAGAAGCGCGATGCCGACAACATTCTCGGCACGTACAAGCGCACTTCCTTTCACCCCGTCGCCGGCAAGGGCGCGAAGCTCGTCGACGCGGACGGGAAGGTCTACTGGGACCTTCTCGCCGGCATCGCCGTGAACGCGCTCGGCCACCGCCATCCGCGTCTCGTGAAGGCGCTGCGCGAGGAGGCGAATCACCTCCTCCACGTCTCGAACCTCTTCTACCATCCGGCGCAGGGGCTTCTCGCCGAGCGCCTCACGCGCCTCTCCGGGATGCCACGCGTCTTCTTCTGCAACAGCGGCACCGAGGCGATCGAGGCCGCCGTCAAGTTCACGCGTCTCCTCGCGCCTGGCCGGAGCCGGATGATCGCGCTCGAGGGCGGCTTCCACGGCCGCACGATGGGCGCGCTCGCCCTGACGGGAAACGAGGGCTACAGGAAGCCGTTCCTGCCGCTCGTGGGCGAAACGGTCTTCCTCCCGCCGAACGACGTCGCCGCGCTCGACCGCGCCGTGACGAGCGAGACGGCCGCGATCTTCCTCGAACCGATCCTCGGCGAGGGCGGGGTCGTGCCGCTCACGCCCGAATACGTGAAAGCCGCACGCGCGGCGGCCGACCGCGTGGGAGCGGCGCTCGTCTTCGACGAGATCCAGTCGGGCCTCGGGCGGACGGGGCACCTCTTCGTCTTTCAGGAACTTGGCGTCGTGCCCGACCTCGTGACGCTCGCGAAGCCGATCGGAGGGGGCCTGCCGCTCGGCGTCGTCCTCGTCGGGGAGCGGATCGCGCCGCTCGTGAAGCCGGGGCACCACGGCACGACATTCGGCGGCAATCCGATCGCATGCCGGCTGGGACTCGAAACGCTCGAGGAGATCGTGGACGGCGGGTATCTCGAGAAGAATCGCGCTCTCGGCGAATGGTTCGGCAGGAAGCTCAGGAGCGCGAAGAAGCGCAGCAAGGGCGCGATCGTCGACGTGCGCGGACGCGGCCTCATGTGGGGCGTGGAGCTCCAACGCGACGCCGGCGAGGTGCAGAAGGCGCTCCTTCAGAAGGGCTTCGTCGTCGGGACCTCGCGGACGAACGTCCTGCGTCTGCTTCCCCCGTATGTCGTGCCCCGCCCGGCGCTGTCCGGATTCGTCAAGGCGCTCGAGGAGATTCTCCGCGAGGCGCCGAAGGAGAGAGTCCCGTGAAGCCGAGAGTCAAGAAGGTCGCGCTCGCGTACTCGGGCGGGCTCGACACGTCCATCATCATTCCCTGGCTGAAGGAGAACTACGGCTGCGAGGTGGTCGCGGTCGCGGTCGACGTCGGACAGGCCGAAGAGACCGCGGGTCTCGAAGAGAAGGCGAAGAAGACGGGCGCGTCGGAGTTCTTCCTGATCGACGCGAAGGACGAGTTCGCGCGCGACTACCTGTTTCCCGTCCTCAAGGCCGGCGCCACCTACGAGCACGATTACCTCCTCGGGACGGCGACGGCGCGTCCCCTCATCGCCAAGAAACAGGTCGAGGTCGCTCTCGCGACGGGGTGCGACGCCTTCTCGCACGGCTGCACGGGGAAGGGCAACGACCAGGTCCGGTTCGAGCTCGCCTACATGGCGCTCGCGCCGGAGCTCGCCATCATCGCGCCCTGGCGCGAGTGGGACATCCAGTCGCGCGAGGACGCCATCGACTATGCCGCGGCGCGCGGCATTTCCGTTCCCGTGACGAAGAAGGACCCGTATTCGCGCGACCGCAACCTCTGGCACATTTCCCACGAGGGCGGCCCGCTGGAAGAGCCGGGCTTCGAGCCCGAGGCCTCGATGTTCAAGCTGACGGTGGACCCCGAGAAAGCGCCCGACGTGCCGGAGCGTGTGACGATCTCCTTCGCGGCCGGGCTGCCGGTCGCTGTCAACGGCGAGAAGCTCGCGCCGGTGGAGTTGATCCGGAAGCTCAACGAAATCGCCGGCCGCCACGGCGTGGGGCGCGTCGACATCGTCGAGAACCGCCTCGTGGGCATCAAATCGCGCGGCGTCTACGAGACGCCGGGCGGCACGCTCCTCGTCATGGCTCTCCGGGCCCTCGAGACGCTGACGCTCGACCGCGACAGCGTCCACGAGAAGGAGAAGCTCGCCGCCCGCTATGCCGAGCTCGTCTACTTCGGGCAGTGGTTCTCGCCGCTCCGCGAGGCGCTGGACGCGTTCATGAACGCGCTCATGCCGACGGTGACCGGCGACGTCACGCTCAAGCTCTTCAAGGGCTCTTCGTCCGTCGTGGGCCGCAC
>DASVJU010000112.1:0-17681 GCA_036385755.1 Thermoanaerobaculia bacterium | reverse complement strand
CCCATGGCTGTCAAAGTGGCGTCAGTCCTCGCTGACCTCGTCCGGCAGCTCGTTCGTGTCTGCTGGTCCCGTCTTCGGAAAGAAGAGGGCGAGCGCGTCGCCGAGCCTGTCCACCGCCGCAACGATGCCCTCTGTGAACTTTCCTTCGGCGAACCGGGTCTGAGCCGCATCCCGCGCCTCGACCCAGAATCCGTCGCCCACCTTCTCGTGGATTCCGGTGCCGCCGATCACGGCGAAAGCACGTGACTCCGGGGCGATGAAGACGAGGCATCCGGTGCCGCGGATCGTCTTGTCCATTCCGAGTTTCAGGAACGTCCTCTCGGCCTCCGCTCTCGCGTCTTTCACGCCGCCGTGATGCAGGTGGACGCGGATCTCGCCGAGGCTCTTCGCCTCGGCCCGCGCGATCGCCTCGACGATCGCCGGCCGATCGAGTCCGTCGAAGAACTCCTTTGCCTTCTCGCTTCTCGCCATGCGTCACCAGTCCCCGCTCGCGCCGCCGCCGCCGAAGGACCCGCCGCCACCCGAGAAGCCGCCGCCCCCGCCTCCCCCGCCGCCGAATCCGCCGAAGCCCCCGAAACCTCCGGAGCCCCAGCCTCCGCGACCGATGTAGGAATACCCGCGGCGAGCACCCCGGAGGACCGGAAGGATCACGAAGAAAAAGACGAAGGCGAGTCCGAGAAGGAGCGGAGTCGGAAGAGACCGTTCCCGGCTCTGCCCGCGCGTCTGGCCGGTGCCCCTGTAATCGCCCTTCGTGGCCGCGATGGCGGCCGACACGCCGGAGGAAATCCCCCCTGAATAGTCGCCCGTTCGGAATCGCGGGAGCACCTGCTCGTCGAGGACGCGGCGGGCGAGCGCGTCGGGCATCGCGCCTTCGAGCCCGTATCCCACCTCGAGCCGCGCCTTCCGCGAGAGGGGAAAGACGAACAGGATCATCCCGTTCTTGCGCTGGGTCTGGCCGGCCTTCCAGGCCTGCGCGCACGCGACCGTGTATTCCTCGAGCGTCGTCCCGTCGGGGACCTTCGCCTCCGTATAGACGAGAAACTGGTTGGACGTCTCCCTCTCGAAGCTCGTGAGCTGCGCCTCGAGCCGCGCGGCCACGTCGGGAGAGATGACGCCGGCCTTGTCGGTCACGAACCGCGTGGGGGCCGGCGGGACGGCAGGGCCGGCGGCGAACGCGACGCCGGGAAGAAAGAGGGAAACGAAGAGGAGGACTTCTTTGAAGGTAAGAGGGGCAGCGCAGCGCTTTCCGGCAACGAACGACCGTTGGCCTCCGCCTCTTTTCACTCTAGGAAAATCCGAATTCTTCTCTTCGTCAGAACTTCACAGCCGGCGGTTTGTCCGAGCCCTCGACCGCCTTGAAGTACGGACGATCCTTGAAGCCGGCGAAGTTCGCGACGATGACCGTCGGGAACGAACGGCGCAACGTGTTATAGGCCTGCGTGACGTCGTTGAATCGGCCGCGCTCGACCGAAATACGGTTTTCGGTCCCCTCGAGCTGGGTCTGCAGGTCGCGGAAGTTCTGATTCGCCTTCAGCTCGGGGTACTTCTCGACGCTGACGAGCAGGCGGCCGATCGCGCTCCCGAGCCCGTCCTGCGCCTTCTGGAACTTCTCGAAGGCCGCCGGATCCTTGATGGAATTCGCGTCGAGCTTGACCTGCGTGGCCGAGGCGCGCGCCTGGATGACCTGCGTCAGCGTTTCCTTCTCGAAATTCGCCGCTCCCTTGACGGTCTCGACGAGGTTCGGAATCAGGTCAGCCCGCCGCTGGTAGACGTTCTCGACCTGGGCCCAGCCCGCGCTGACGCCCTGATCCGCGGCGTTCAGCTTGTTGTAGGCGCCCGCCGCCATGCCGCCGACGACGAGAACGCCGACCAGGATGAGGACGATGCAGCCGAGAGCAACGCTTTTACCCATAGGAAAATCGCTCCTCCAAGAACCAGAGATCCTATCAGGAACAGGTCGAGAATGATCGGCGTGTGCCGTAACTCATGACACCAGAAGCTTTTCCATGAGGCGCGGAGGGAGCAGGAACTTCAACTCGGCCGGCCCGAGAGTCGGGTCGGCGGGAGCCTCGAAGGCCGCGAGGGCCGCCTTCTTCATCGGGACCTCGAGGTCGGAGCGGCCCGAAAGGAGCAGCCCGAACAGCCGGCCGAAGTGGGGCTGGTGTCCGACGAGGAGGACCGATGCGGGACCGAGCCGGGCGAGCTCGTGCAGGACCTCGACGGGGTCGGCATTCGGGGCGAGACCCTTCGTCTCCGTGAACGGACGCCGGAACCCGCAGGCCGCCGCGACGGGCTCTGCCGTCTGCCGGGCCCGCACGAGCGGCGAAACGAACACGGCTTCGTAGTCAGGGTCCAGCTTCGCGATCGCCTTCGCGACCGACCGCATGCGCTTCTTCCCCTCCTCGGTCAGGCGGCGATCCGCGTCCCTCCCGGTGGGCGAGACGTCCTCGGCCTCGGCGTGGCGGAGAAGATGGATGAGCACGGGCGGATTCTATTCGGCCTCGAAACGGCCTCAGTCGACGAGGTCGCCGGCGATCTCGGCGCGCATGGCGGGCGTCAGGACGGCGCTGGCCCGATAACCCGGATGGTCGACGCGCAGGATCACGGGGGCCGGCCCCGACGCGAGCGCCTCACGATCGAGAGGGCCTTCTCCAATCGGGAACCTCAGGTACTGCACCGCCGCGATCCGGTCCTCGCGCCCCTGCCCCTCGAGGAAGCGCGCGAAGATCTTCCGGCCGTTCAACTCGAGCCAGACGTGGCGACCCGACGAGAGGCCGACGAGCCCGTCGAGCCGGGGTTGGATGTGTGCTTCCTCGGTGATCTCGACGAGCAGCGTGGCCGAGAGCTCGCCGGGGGCGGGCACGAGGTCGTTGTAGACGTCGATTTCCTGTTGAACGGCCTCGGCCTTCGCGAGGCGCTCGGCCCGGCACATCTCCTGGACCTGGTTCAGGACCGTGAGGCGGTTCTCGAACAGGAGCGACATGATGTCGCCGAGCAGGATCCGCCTCCTTGTCTTCACGGCGATGACGTCTTTGCGCCAGGCGTCGCGGATCAGCTCGTACTCGTGGAGGTTCTTGACGTCCGAGAGCGTGACTTTCTTCATGCGAGTCCGTAGGCGTCCCGAAGCACCTCGATCGGGTGCTTCACCGGAACGTTCATCCCCTGGTGGATCTGGACACCCGCGAGCGCGCAGTCCGACGCGATCACGTCCGCCTGCGCCGCGGCGAGCCCGTCGAAGAGCTTCTTCCCGACCCTCATGGACTCGTCGAAATACTCGGTCTTCATCGCCCACGTCCCGTCGTGCCCCGAGCACTTCTCGACCATCGTCACCACCGCGCCCGTGGCCGCGAGGATGTCGCGCGACTTGTAGCCCATGTTCTGGACCTTGAGGTGGCACGGGAGGTGGTAGGCGATGGACTTCGGCGCTTTCGGGAAGTCCAGCGCGAGGAGGCCCTTCGCCTTGAGCTCGGCGAGGAACTCGAAGAGGTCGCGCGTGTTCTTCGCGACGAGCGCGGTATCCGCGTCGGGCGCGCCGCTCCGGGCGGCGAGCCACGGGTATTCCTTCTTGATCATGAGCGAGCAGGACGGGCCGGGAGTCACGATCGTGTAGCCCTTCTCGACCCAGCTCTTCATCGCGGAGACGAACGTCCGGCGCGCCTCGTCGGCGCCCGCGATGTCGCCGACGTCGAAGAGCGGCATCCCGCAGCACAGCGGGTAGGCGACGGCGACCTCCACGCCGTTCTTCTCGAGCACGGCGACGGCGGCCTGCCCGATCTCGGGCCGGTTCCACTCGACGGAGCACGTCGGGAAGAGCACGACCTGCGCGGCCGGCGGCGCCGTGCGCTTCGGCGCCTCGCGCGCCTCGAACCAGCGCGTGAAGGTCTGCCAGACGAACCGCGGCAGGTCCTTCTTCGCGGACACGCCGAGCGCCCTCTCCATCGCCCACCTTGCAATTGGAAGGGCATTCATGAAGTTCGCGACGGGCGCGACGGTCGAAGACAGCCGGCCGAGCGCGTCCGGGTTCGAAAGGAGCCGCTCGCGGAGCCGTAGCCCCGTTTCCTCAATCCGCACGTGGCGCGACTCGAGAACGACGTGGGGAACGTCGACGGCCCAGCGATGCGGCGGAATGTACGGGCAATGCGGCAGGCAGAGCTTGCACTCGTAACAGAGGTCCACGAAATCGTCGAGGACCTTTTTCGGCAGCTTGTCCGCCTCGCCGTCCACATCGGGCGTGTCGAGACCCCTGAACAGCACCTCGAAAGACGGGCAAAGCGAGAAGCACCGCCGGCACCCGTGACAGATGTCGGCGATGCGGGTGAGCTCGGCCGTGAGGGAAGCACCGTCCCTGACGGCGATCGGTGTTCCGACGGCGCCCATTGTCTCTTCAGCCGAGCGTCGTCAGAAGCTTCGAGAAGCGGTTCGCGTGCGACTTCTCGGCGCGCGCGAGCGTCTCGAACCAGTCGGCAACCTCGGCGAAGCCTTCTTCGCGCGCGGTCTTCGAGAACCCGGGGTACATCTGCGTGTACTCGTAGGTCTCGCCTTCGATCGCGCTCTTGAGGTTCAGCGAGGTCGACCCGAACGGAAGGCCCGTGGCCGGATCGCCCGCGGGCTTCAGGTAATCCATGTGCCCGTGCGCGTGGCCCGTCTCGCCTTCGGCCGTGTCGCGGAAGTTGCCCGCGATTTCCGGGTAGCCCTCGATGTCGGCCTTGTCGGCGAAATAGAGGTAGCGGCGATTCGCCTGGCTCTCGCCCGCGAACGCATGCTTGAGATTTTCGTGAGTCTTGGTTCCCTTGAGTTCGGCCATGGGTCCTCCTTCAATAAACTCACCCTAATTTAGACTTAATATAAACAAGAATCAAGGTGGGTTGGACAATTTACTAGACTTAGTCTAAACTACCTTCTCCGGACGGGACACAATCCCTACCGGCAAAGATACGAGCGCTGCAAGGAGAATTTCCATGCCCCAGATCGTCGGCCGCAAGGCTCCCGAGTTCGCCCTCGAGGGCGTCCTGAACGGAAAGTTCCACACCTACCGCCTCTCCGATTACAAGGGGAAGTGGGTCGTCCTCTTCTTCTACCCCCTCGACTTCACGTTCGTCTGCCCGACCGAGATCCTCGCGTTCTCCGACCGGATCGGCGAATTCAGGAAGCTCGGCGCCGAGGTACTCGGAGCCTCCGTGGATTCCAAGTACAGCCACCTCGCATGGACCGAAAAGGCACGGGAGGAAGGCGGCATCAAGAGCCTCGCGTATCCGCTCCTCGAGGACCTGAAGAAAGAGCTCGCCGAGGAGTACGGCGTCCTCGACGAGGCAGGCGCCGTCGCGCTGCGCGGCCTCTTTCTCATCGACCCCGACGGAATCGTCCAGCACGCGACCATCAACAACAACTCGGTCGGCCGCTCGGTGGACGAGACGCTTCGCGTCCTCCAGGCGTTCCAGTACGTGCGCGACAACGGCGAGGTCTGCCCCGCCGACTGGAAGCCGGGCACGAAAGCGATGAAGGCCGATTGGGACAAGTCGAAAGAGTACTTCGCTCACTCGAAGTAATCTCCGGAACATGCCCGCAAAGACTCACTACAAAGTCGCGATCGTCGGGTCAGGCCCCGCGGGCCTGACCGCGGCGATCTACGCCGCGCGCGCGAACCTCGAGCCTCTCGTCATCGAGGGAATTCAACCCGGCGGCCAGCTCACGACGACGACCGAGGTCGAGAACTTCCCCGGCTTCGAGCATGGCATCCAGGGGCCTGCGCTCATGGACGTCACCCGCAAGCAGGCCCAGCGGTTCGGAACGGAGATCGTCGTCGACACGGTCACGGAAGTCGACGTGACGTCGACGCCCTTCACCCTGAGCCTCGAATCGGGCGGCTCGATCACGGCCGACGCCGTCATCGTCGCCTCGGGAGCCTCGGCGAAGTATCTCGGCCTCGAGAGCGAGCAGCGTCTTCTCGGCTACGGCGTCTCGGCCTGCGCCACGTGTGACGGCTTCTTCTTCCGCGGGAAGGAAGTCGTCGTCGTGGGCGGCGGCGACACGGCGATGGAGGAGGCGTGCTTCCTCACGAAGTTCTGCTCGAAGGTGACCCTCGTCCACCGCCGCAGCGAGTTCCGCGCGTCGAAAATCATGGCCCAGCGTGCGCTCGCGAACCCGAAAATCGAGGTCCTCCTGGACACGGTCGTCGAGGAGATCCTCGGCGCGCCCGGCACGGGCGTCACGGGCGTGCGCGTGAAAAGCACGAAGTCGGGCGAAACGAAGACGCTGGACGTCTCCGGCTACTTCGCCGCGATCGGCCACCAGCCGAACACCGATCTCTTCAAGGGAAAGCTCGAGATGAACGAGGTCGGCTACTTGAAGATCCAGCACCCCTCGACGAAGACGTCGGTCGACGGCATCTTCGCGGCCGGCGATGTCGCCGACTTCATCTACCGTCAGGCGGTTTCGGCGGCGGGAGAGGGCTGCAAGGCGGCCATCGACGCCGAGCGCTGGCTCGCCGAGCGCGGCGTCCACTGAGCCCCGGAGGATCGGCTAGAAGGCCTGGCCCGACGAGAACGAGAGCAGCCATCCGGTCCGCCCGAGGGGGTCCGGGTGGAGCACTCGCGCGACGTCGACCCGGACGAGGTTGTTCTTGCTCGCGCGCGTGATTCCGATTCGAAGCCCGACCCCGGCGTCTGCGAGATGCCAGAAGCCGTCGGGGTCCCCCCACGACCAGCCCGCGTCGCCGAAGGCCGCGAGCCCGAACGACGCGAGCTGAAGGACTTCGGGCACGACGAGGACCCGCGCTTCGACGTTTCCCACCAAGCGGCGGTTTCCCTGAACCGCATGGAGTCGGTAGGCTCTGAGGCCGTTCTCTCCGTCGAGCGCGATCTGGCTCTCCGGGTCGAGATTCCATCCGACGAGCGTGGAGACGTTCCCCACGAGGGTCCACGGGCCCTTCAGCGCATAGGCGCGCGCGCCCGCCGAGAGGCGGGCGTTCTCGACTCCGCCGGAGAGGCGCGTCGACGCCGTGACCGTGGCGAGCGCGAACCCCGCGGGAAGCGGCGTTCCCACGCTTCCCGAGAGGAGCGCCCGCCCCGCCGCCTGTACCTCGCCGACAGGCGGCGAGAAGCCGAGCTCGAGGCGGCCGCTCGGAGCGAGGTTGAAGTCCTCGTCCCGGTCGATCTTGTCGATCAGCCGCCGCGTGATCCAGCCGGAGCCTTCCCGGGCGAAGCCCGCCGAGAGAAACAGAAACGTCCGGTGCGCCCGCTCCTCGGGGGGCGGCGCGCCAAGCCCGCCCGCGCGCAGATGCACGTCGTTCCACTCCAAGGAACCGACGAAGCGCATCACGGCGTCGAGATCGCGCGACAGGAGGCGCCCGCCCGTCACGAGGAGGTCGCGCTCCCGTTCCTTCCAGACCATCGCCTCCTCGCCCCCCGCATAGAGTTTCGTATCGAAGTCCGAAAATCGGACGGCGCCTTCGAGCGCCCAGGGCACGTCGAGCGCATAGAACGGGCGCCCGAGCGCCGCCCGATAGAACCGGCCGTCGGAGAGCTCGGCGGCATCGAGGCGGAAGGCCGTGTGCGGCGCGAAGAGATCCGGGTCGGCGTAGAACACCGAACGCGAGGAGCGGTCGGTTTCTTTCTCCCATCCGAAGCCGAACTGCCGCCCGGTCCCGCCCAGGTTGTATTCCTCGGCGCCGATCGAATAGGTTGTCACGCCGCCCTTGTTGGAGAGCGATCCGCGCAGGAGAAGCGTCCATGCGTCCGCCGTTTCGACGACGACGCGCTCTCCTTCCGCGCGCACGGTCGCCCTTCGGAAGAGGCCGAACGCGCGCAGGTTGCGCTCCGTCTCTGCCAGGAGATCCGGGCGCAGGGCATCGCCCGGCGCGAAAAGCAGCTGATTCTGGATGAACGACGTACGCGTCGTGAAATGGAGGGCGTTCGCGAGCCCGTATGGAAAGAACGATTTCGCCGCTTCATCGGGCGCGAAAACGTTCGTCGGCCGGATCTCGATCGTGTCGATGCGCGGCACATCTTCAGCCGCGGCAGTCGAACAATGGACGGCGAGCAGAGCCGCACCCGCCGCGCGGACCGCCCGTCCGGGGCGCGTCAGTTTCTGGCGGCGTCCCAGAGGGGTTCGGCTTCCTTTCTCGTCTTCGCGGCCCACCGGCCGAGCACGAAAAGCAGGTCCGAGAGGCGGTTGAGGTACACGAGGGCGTGCTCCCCCACGGATTCCTGCCGCGCGAGCGTCGTGACGAGGCGCTCGGCGCGCCGGCAAACGGTGCGCGCCTGGTGGAGAAACGCCGAGACCCAGCCGCCGCCCGGGAGGACGAAGGAGCGAAGTTCAGGAAGGTCCCCGTTGAGCGCGTCGATCGTCTCTTCGAGGAACGTGACGTGGCGTGCTTCGATGACGGGCTGTTTTGGGTGGCGATCCTGCGGGAGCGTCGCGAGGTCGGAACCGAGGTTGAAGAGCTCGTTCTGGAGCCGCGTGAGAAGCGCGTCGAGCCGATCGCGGTCCGCGTCGGACGCGCCCGGCGTCTCGCGGTTCGCCGTCCGCGCGAGGCCGAGGATCGCATTGAGCTCGTCCACGGTCCCGTAGCTCTCGATGCGGATCGAGTCTTTCGCGATCCTCTGTCCGCCAACGAGGCTCGTCTCGCCCTTGTCGCCGCCGCGCGTGTAGACACGGTTGATCCGGATCGCCATCGGGCCCTCCGGTGGGAAGACTACACTTCGCGGGCGCCATGGCGACCACACGCCGCACCGGCACCGACTACCACGTCCACACGGCCCGTTGCGGGCACGCAGGGGGCACGATGCGCGCCTACGTCGAAGCGGCCCTCGCGCGCGGCCTCGACGAAATCGCCTTCACGGACCACGTCCCCCTTTACTTCCTGAAGGGAGAGGATCCCGAGCCCGGCCTCGCGATGACCCGCGCCGAGCTGCCCGGGTACGTCGAAGAGGTCCGGGCGCTCGGCGAGGAGTTCGCGGGGCGGATCGACGTGCTCCTCGGCCTCGAGGCCGACTACGCCGAAGGCCACGAGGCCGCTCTGAAAGAAATCCTGGCCGCCCACGACTGGGACGTCGTCCTCGGGAGTGTTCATTGGGTCAAGGGCGGCTGGATCGACGCGCCGGGTTCGGCCGCGCGCCACGAGCGCGAGGGAACAGAGGTCCTCTGGGGCGAGTACTACAGGCTCCTCGTCAAGGCCGCGACGACCGGCCTCTTCGACGTCCTCACGCACTTCGACCTGCCCAAGAAGTTCGGCCACCGGATGCCTGCCTCCCTCCAGGGGGCCGAGAACGCCGCGGTCGCGGCCGCACGCGCGGCGGGCGTCGCGATCGAGGTCTCGAGCGCCGGGCTCAGGAAGACCGTCTGCGAGGAATACCCCGCGCCCTCGCTGCTGACGAGCCTCGTCGCGGCAGGCGTCCCGATCGTCTTCTCGTCCGACGCCCACGCCCCGGCGGAGGTCGCGTGGGGCCGCGCCGAGATCTTGGCGGCCGCGGGCGCCGCGGGCGCGAGAGAACATCTCAGCTTTCGGAAAAGAGAAAGTAGGAAACATCCTCTCTGAATTGCGGGCGGCCCCCCAGCGGGAAGCGGCCTGCAAATTTCTTAGAAGGGTGAATACCCATTTCTAAGAAATCGCCGGTTCTCTAGTCCGAAACCAACTCGACCGAGAACGTGGGCGTGACCGTGAGCTTCAGCGCCGCGAGCCGGCAGGGCCAGCCCTCACGCGCGATGCGCGCGGCCACGCGGTCCCAGATCCACCGCGCGAGATTTTCGGCAGTGGGGACGCGCGTCGCAAATTCGGGGATCTCGTGATTCAGGTTGTGGTGGTCGAGCGGCCGGTCGACCTCCTCCTTGAGGATGCGGTCGAGGTCCGTGAGGTTCACGATCATCGACGACTCCGGGTCGGCGGCGCCGGCCACGGACACGTCGAGCGTGTAGTTGTGCCCGTAGCCCGCGGGGTTCGACGCATCCCCGTACGTCGAGCGGTTCCACTCTTCGCTCTTCTGCGGATTGAAAAGGCGGTGGGCCGCGTTGAAATGGATCGTCCGCGAGAGGAGAAGCATCGCGCGAGACTATAAAGCCGCCTCTCTCTCGGCGAAACCCGCTGCTTCGGGAGCGGCCACCCGTCAGACGACCGCACCCGCGCGAACGTGGACGACCCTGGCGAGCTCTTCCGCGAGACGGCCCGGCAGGACCTCCCGGAGCTCGTAGCGCACACGCACGGCCTGCTTCGAGAGCTTGACGACGCGCGTCAGGTCGATCGGCGTCCCGACGACGACGACGTCGCACGGCGTCCGGGCGATCGTCTCGGCGAGCTCGGCCACCTGCGTGTCGCCGTAGCCCATCGCGGGCAGGATCCCCGCCGCGTTCGGGTACTTCCGATACGTCGCCTCGATCGAGCCGACGGCGTAGGGCTGCGGGTCGACGATCTGAGCCGCACCGGCCTTCTTCGCCGCGACGAGGCCGGCGCCGAAGCTCATTCCCCCGTGTGTGAGGGTCGGGCCGTCCTCGACGACGAGAGCCCGCTTGCCGCGCACGAGCTCGGGGTGCTCGCAGACGACCGGCGAGTCCGTGCGCAGGACCCGCGCCTTCGGGTTCAGCTTCGCGGCCGCCATCTCGACCGCGTGGATGTTGCCTTCGTCGGCCGTGTCGCACTTGTTCACGAGGATGACGTCGGCGCGGCGGAAGTTCGCTTCGCCGGGGTGGTACGCGGTCTCATGGCCGGGCCGGTGCGGGTCCGCGATGCAGATGTGAAGGTCGGGGACGTAGAACGGCAGGTCGTTGTTTCCGCCGTCCCAGAGAATCACGTCGGCCTCGGCCTCGGCGCGGCGGAGAATCTTCTCGTAGTCGACGCCCGCGTAGACGACGAAGCCGTTGTCGAGGTGCGGCTCGTACTCCTCGCGCTCCTCGATCGTGCACTTCTCCGTGTCGAGGTCCGCATACGTCGCGAAGCGCTGGCAGGCCTGCGCCGCGAGGTCGCCGTAGGGCATGGGGTGGCGGACGGCGACGGCCTTGAGCCCCTGTTCCTTGAGGATGCGCGAAAGGTAGCGCGTCGTCTGGCTCTTGCCCGCGCCCGTGCGGACGGCCGTCACGGCGATGACGGGGACCTTCGACTTCAGCATCGTCCGATCCGCGCCGAGGAGGAGGAAATCCGCGCCCGCCGCGATCACGCGCGAGGCGATGTGCATGACCTGCGTGTGCGCGACGTCCGAGTACGAAAAAACGCAGAGGTCGATCTTCTCGCGGCGGATCAGCTCTTCGAGGCCGTCCTCGGGGACGATCGGGATGCCGTCCGGGTAGAGCGCCCCCGCGAGGGAAGCCGGGTACCGGCGCCCGTCGATCCCCGGGATCTGGGTCGCCGTGAAGGCGACAACGTGGTGGTCCGGCTTGTCGCGGAAGACCGTGTTGAAGTCGTGGAAGTCGCGGCCGGCGGCACCGAGGATGACGACACGCCTCACGGGGCTCTGCATGGAAACCCTCCGCGGGGAGAGCCCCGCACCCAGAATCTACGCGCCGGGCCCCCTGCAAGCCCTGATTCGGATGCTTCAGAGACTTCTTCCGGGGGGAAGCGCCCTGCGCCTCCCCCCGGACTCCCTACTTAACCCCGAGGAGCTCGACCTCGAAGAGCAGCGTCGCGTTCGGGGGGATGACGCCACCGGCACCCCGCGCGCCGTAACCGATCGAAGGCGGGATCACGAGCGTGCGTTTGCCGCCGACCTTCATCGTGGCGACGCCTTCGTCCCACCCCTGGATGACCTGGCCCTTCCCGATCGCGAACTCGAACGGCTGCCCCCGGTCGAGCGAGCTGTCGAACTTCTTGCCCTTCGTCGTGTTCTCGTAGAGCCAGCCCGTGTAATGCATGACGCACGTCTGCCCGGTCTTCGGCGATGCGCCGTTGCCGACGACGGTGTCTTCGTACTCGAGGCCGGAGGGGGTCTTCGTCATCTTCGACTCCTTCTTCTGCGCGGCCGCCGTGGGCGCGGGCGGAGTGGTCTTCTCGTCGGTGCGGGCGGGGAGCGCCAGGGACAGGGTCATGGAGCAAGCCAAACACATCATCGAAACGCGCATCAAAATCCCTCTTTCTTCTTCTATTACCTTCTAAGAAATTTTCTCTTCTTCTCTTCTGCCAACCGAATTTTACCGTGACCCCGAGGAGGCGACGTACGCATCGACGCGCGCGACGTCGCCTTTCGAGCCCAGGTAGATCGGTGTTCGCTCGTGGTTCCGCGTGGGCGCGACGTCGAGGATGCGCCGCCGACCGTCGCTCGCGGCTCTGCCCGCGGCCTCGGCGACGAGCGCGAGGGGCGCGGCCTCGTACAGAAGACGGATCTTCCCCTTCGGGCTTTTCCCGGTGGCCGGATACATGTAGATCCCGCCCTTGAGGATGATCCGATGGAAGTCCGACACGAGCGCGCCCGAGTAGCGCGTCGAGTACGGGCGCCCCGTCGCGGGGTCGCTCTCGCGCATCCACTCGAGGAATCGGCGCGGGCCGCTCTCCCAGTCGTGCACGGTTCCCTCGTTCGCGCCGTAATACGGCCCGTGATCGGGGATGCGGATCTCCGGGTGCGAGAGGAGGAACTCGCCGATGCCGGGATCCAGCGTGAACCCGTGAACGCGCCGCCCCTCCGTGTAGACGAGAGTCGTGGACGGGCCGTACAGAAAATAGCCCGCGACGACCTGCTCTTGCGAGATGCGCGCCATGAGCTCGGCCTCCGAGCGCACCTCGCCGCTGCCCGAGAGGCGCCGCACGGAGAAGATCGAGCCGACGCTGGCGTTCACGTCGAGATTCGACGAGCCGTCGAGCGGGTCGAGGAACACGATGTACTTGCCGGATTCGACGTTCTCCGGGAGGTGGGCCGGGAGGTCCATCTCCTCCGTGACGACGGTCGGGACGAGCTGTCCGTAGGCGAAGGCCTCGAGGAAGACCTCGTTCGCGAGCGCGTCGAGCTTTTGCTGCTGCTCGCCCTGAACGTTGATCTCTCCCGACACGCCGAGGACGTCCGTCAGGCCGGCCGAGGACAGCATGCGGCTGATCCTCTTGCCGGCGAATGCGAGCTGCGAGAGGAGCGCCGAAAGCTCGCCCGTCGCCTGCGGGATCTGCCGCTCGGTCTCGAAGAGAAATCGGTGGAGCTGTGTCCCGATCCTAGCCATGGCCCGTCCTCGTCATGAAGCCGCCTCCGCTCCCGCGCGCGCCGCGCCCAGAAGCGCGCAACGATCGTTCGTGACGACTCGGACCGGAATCTTCGCGAGGAGCGGCGCGAACCGGCCCTTGTCGCAGAATCCTCCGAAGAACGTCCCGTCCAGCATCCGCGGCAGCAGATTCGGCGCGATCCCGCCGCCCACGTAGAGGCCGCCGGTTGCGAGCACCTTGAGGGCGAGATTCCCCGCCTCGCCCCCGAAGATCGAGACGAAGCGCTCGACGGTCCGTTCGGCGACGGCGTCTTTCCCGGAGAGACCCGCCGCGGTCACGACGGGCGCGGGGTCGCCGGCCCGGGCGATTTCCCCGGCGAGCCAGCCGGGCTCGCTCTCGCCCGAACGGGCCCGCTCGAAGGCGTAGAGCGCCGCGAGGCCGGGGCCCGAAAGGATCCGCTCGAAAGAGACGTGGCTCCATTTCGCCTCGAGGTGGCGGAGGAGGTCGACCTCGACCGCGTTCCGCGGCGCGAACGACGCGTGTCCGCCCTCCGAAGCCTGCGGTTGGAAGCGGCCGTTCACGCGCACGAGATACGCCTCGCCGAGGCCCGTGCCCGCGGAGATGAGGGCGGCGTTCCCCCCGGGATCCTCCGCCCCCGCGTTCACGACCGCGAAGTCGGAGGGTGAGAGCTCGCCGAGGCCGGCCGCGTTCGCGAGGAGGTCGTTCACGAGAGCCACGCGCGAAAGCGACAGCCGCCGCGCGAGGGCGGCGGCGTCGACGCTCCATGGGACGTTGGTCGCCTCGCAGCGGCCGTTGCGCACGGGCCCCGCGATGCCGAATCCCGCGGCGGACACGCGGCGCCCGGCCAGAAACTCCTCCACGGGCTGCTCGAGTCCGGAGAAATCGCGGCTCCGGAACTTCTTCTCTTCTCTGGACGCGACCCTTCCGCCTTCGATTTCGAAGAGGGCGAGGCGGACGTTCGTGCCGCCGATGTCGCCCGCGAGGATCAACGGCGGCTTTCGGAAACCGGCGGCGCCGGCGGGTTGCGCGAAACCGACACTGCCGCGGCGTCCGCGAGGATCGTCAATGTCCCCGCGATGGGGCGCACACGCGCCGCGGGCAGGGAAGCGTCCTCGAGAAGAACGCGCGCCAGCGCCGCCGCCTTTTCCTTTCCCGTGACGAGAAGCGCCACGTGTCGGGCCGCGTTCACGAGCGGCAGCGTGAACGTCACCCGGCTGGCCGGAGGCTTCGGCGAGTCGTCGACACGGAGGACGAGCCGCTGGGCTTCGTCGAGAGACGCGCGCCCGGGGAACAGAGAAGCCGTGTGGCCGTCCCCTCCCATGCCGAGGAACACGAGATCGAAGCGGGGGACTCCCTTGTCGGAGGAAGGAGAGAAGATCGAGAACGCGCCCCGGATCTCGGACTCGTAACGCTCGGCGCCGTCCCGTTCGGTGGCGGGCACGCGGTGGATGTTCTTTCCTGGAATGGAAACGTGGTTCAGGAGCGCGACCGCGGCGGCGTCGTCATTCCGGTCGGAATGACCTTCCGGGACGCACCTCTCGTCTCCGAAGAAGACCTGCGTCTTCTCCCAGTCGACCCGCGAGGAAATCAGCGGCGCCGAGAGGAGCCGGTAGCACGAGAGAGCCGTCGTGCCGCCCGCCAGGGCAACATAGAAAGCCCCGCGGTCGCGAATCGCCTGGGCCGCGAGATTCACGAAGAGAAAGGCCGCGGCGTCTGCGACGTCGTCGGCAGTGGCAAAAGCGAGGACCTCCCTCACGGCCTTCGCCAGCGCCTCCCGTCCCTCGCGAGGAGCGCGACCGACGCGTCAGGCCCCCACGTACCCGCTTCGTAGTTCGGGTGGTCGAGGGGCGGATTGTCGCGCCAGACGTCGAGGAGGGGCGTCACGTGCTCCCAGGCCGCCTCGACCTCGTCCCGCCGCGCGAAGAGGGTGGAATCTCCGTGGATCGCGTCCATGAGGAGCCTCTCGTAAGCCTCGGGCTGCGACGCTCCGAAGAACTCGCTGTAGCGGAAATCCATCGTCACGGGTTCGACCTTCGTGACGGGCCCGGGGATCTTCGCGCCGAACTTCAGCGCGACGCCCTCGTCGGGCTGGATCCTGAGCACGAGGACGTTCGGCTCCTGCCGGAGGACGCCGACTCCGCGAAAAAGCGCGATGGGGGGCGTCTTGAACTGGATCGCGATCTCCGTGACCCGCTTCTGGAGCCGCTTGCCCGCCCGGAGGTAGAACGGCACGCCCGCCCACCGCCAGTTCTCGATCTGCACCTTCCACGCCGCGTACGTCTCGCGGAGGGACATCGGATTGACGTCCTTTTCCTTCCGGTAGCCGACGACGGGCTGCCCGTCCACGGCGCCGGGGCCGTACTGCCCCCGCACGCTGTCGCGCAGGATCTCCTCGGCCGTCTGCGGCTGGATCGAGCGGAGCACCTTCACCTTTTCGTCGCGCACGGCGTTCGGGTCGAAGGCGACCGGTGGCTCCATCGCGACGAGGCAGAGGAGCTGCAGGACGTGATTCTGGATGATGTCGCGAAGCACGCCCGCTTCCTCGTAGAACTTCCCGCGGTTTTCGACGCCGATCGCCTCTGCCACCGTAATCTGGACGTGGTCGACGTAGCGGCGGTTCCAGAGAGGCTCGAAAATGCCGTTCCCGAGCCTGAGAACGAGGATGTTCTGCGTCGTCTCCTTGCCCAGGTAGTGATCGATGCGGAAGATCTGCCTTTCGCGGAAGACCTGAGCGAGCTCCTCGTTCAGGGCGCGGGCGGTCTCGAGATCGCGTCCGAACGGCTTCTCCACGATGACCCGCGACCAGGGGCCGCCGTCGACGCGGTACACGAAACCCGCCTGGCCGAGATTGTTCACGACGGCGGCGATCGCCGACGGTGGAATCGCGAGATAGAAGAGGCGGTTGCCGGGGAGGCCGCGTTCTTTCTCGACCGTCTCGAGGCGCGTCTTCAGGTCCGAGAAGTTCTCCGGGATCGTCAGGTCACCCCTGAAGAAGTGGAGGCGGGATGCGAACGCGCTCCATTCCGTCTCGTCGACGGGCTTCTTGCGGGCGAACTCGGCGACGGCGGCCTTCATCTCGGCTCGGTACGTTTCGTCCGATTCGCCCGTACGCGCGTAGCCGACGATCGCGGTCGCCGGTGGGAGCTGCTTCTCGCAGTGGAGCTGGAAGAGCGCCGGGACGAGCTTCCGCTTGCTGAGGTCGCCCGAGCCGCCGAAGATGACGATCGTCGCCGGGTCGGTCGGGCTCGCGCTGCTCATGCGGACCTCTCCGTTCCGCTCTTCGCCGACAGGGCCCGCCGGACGGCCGCCGCGATTGCGGGCCCGTCGAGCCCCATCAGCGCATACAGCTCCTTCGCGGGGCCCGAGGACGAGTAAAAGGTGACGCCCATCTTCCGCACGCGCGCAGGGAGCCCGAGGTCGTTGAGCCGCGCCTGGATCCAGGTGCCGAGGCCGGTCTTCGGGTTGTGATCCTCGACCGTGACGACGCGGCCGTGCCGCGCGATGTGCGCGAGATCCGCGTCCGAAAGGTCGCTCCACGCCGCCACGCTGACGAGATCCACGCGGGTCCCTTCCTTCGCGAGCGCGTTCCAGGCGTCCATGGCGTACGGCAGCATGTTTCCCGCGCACACGAGCGACACGCCGGATCCGTCGCGCAGGTGGTCGGCCTTCGCGGGGTCGAACACGTAATCGCCCGCGAAGAACGGCGCGCCGTCCTCCTTCAGGGCGACCGGGAACTTCGAGCGCCCCATGACGAGCGCGTGGTTGCCCCGGTGCGTCGCCATCCAGCGCGTGATCCGGTCGGTCTGGTTCGGATCGCCCGGCGTGAACACCTTCCAGCCGAACGTCGAGTTCAGAAGCCCGAAGTAATCGATCGAATGGTGCGTCTTGCCGTCCTCGCCGACGTCGATGCCCGAATGCGTCACGGCGAGCTTGACGTTCGACGCGTTGACGTCGTTGAGACGCTGCTGGTTGTAGGCCTCGGCGACGCCGAACATGCCGAACTCGCCCCACCACGCCGCGATACCCGCCACCGAAAGCGCGCCCGCGACGACCGCGGTGTGGTGCTCTGCGATGCCGCCCTGGAAGAAGCTCCTCGGGAACTTCGCCTCGAAGAGGTCGGTCTTCGTGGACTTCAGGAGGTCGCAGTCGAGGACGGCCATGGGAACGTCGCCCGCCAGTCCCCCGAGGTCCTCGAGGGCCGCGCCAAACGCCCCGCGGTTGTCGGACGTCTTCTCGGTCGTGTACGTCCGCGGTGTGCCTTGAGACGGCAGGACGACGGTCTCCACGGGGCGGCGCGGAAGCACCGCGTGCCAGTCGGGCGCGGTCTTCTTCCGTTCCAGGGTCCAGTGGTCGAGGTCGTCCTCGGCGCCGAGGATCGCGAGCGCTTCCTTGCACCTGTCCGGCGGGAGCGCGGCCCCGTGCCACTTGTAGCCGTCCTTCTCCATGAAGGGGACGCCCTTGGACATGACCGTGTGGCAGGCCACGAGCGTCGGGACCGCCGCGCCTAACGCCGCGCGGACCGCGCGATACACGGCGCGGACGTCGTGACCGTCGA
>DASVJU010000111.1:0-2484 GCA_036385755.1 Thermoanaerobaculia bacterium | reverse complement strand
GGAAGCTCGCCGATCTCGTCGAGGAACAGGGTCCCGCCGTCGGCCAGCTCGAAGCGCCCGGCCCGCCGTTCGCTCGCGCCCGTGTAGGCGCCCCGTTCGTGCCCGAAGAGCTCGTTCTCGACGAGGCTCTCGGGAAGGGCGGCGACGTTCACGGCGACGAACGGCCCGGGGGCGCGCGGCGAGAGGGCATGCACGGCCCGCGCGAAGAGCTCCTTGCCGGTCCCCGACTCGCCCGTCAGGAGGACCGTCACGTCGGAGGCGGCGGCCGGGCGGATCCGCTCCAGGGCTTCGGCGAGCGCCCGGGACGTCCCGACGATCTCCGGCATTCCCGCCAGGCCGGCCTCGGCGGCGAGGAGCCCGTGCGCAACGGCGGCCCGGCGCGCGCGCACGTGCCGCGCGACGAGAAGGAGGAGGAGATCCGGGTCGACCGGCTTGCTCAGGAAGTCGGCCGCGCCCAGCTTCATCGCGGCCACCGCGGTCTCGACGGTTCCGAACCCCGTGAGGACGACGACGGGAAGCGCCGGGTCCGAGGCCGTGGCCGCCTTGAGAACGGCGAGACCGTCGGCCCCCGGCATCTTGAAATCCGTGAGGACGAGCGTATAGCGCCGTCCCTCTGCCAGGCGGCGCAGCGCTTCCTCGCCGGTCGCGACGGCCTCGACGCTGTAGCCGTCTCGGGTCAGCGTCTCTTCGAGCATCGCGCGGAGGGACTCCCGGTCCTCGACGAGCAGGATCTCCGCGGACATCTGAATGTCGGGATCCGGCTTCGTCAGGAGGCCGGGGGCTTTGGAGTCGCCTTCGGGGCGTCCGAACCCGGAATGAAGGTTCCGTTCGCCGGATTCCCCGTCGGCGCGTTGGCCGTGGGGGGGGCGACGTCGGGCCGCGGGACCGTGATGTAGGTCGGCGGCGTGGGTGCGGGCGCCGCGGCGGTCGCCTCGGCCTCACCTTCCGGTTTGGGAGCCGTTCCTCCCGGCGCGCGCGATCCAGCCGCGGCGTCGCCCGCCGTCTTGACGGGAACACGGACCTGCCAATGGGGAATGTACCGGTACGAAGCGGCCTCCCCTTCGAGCGGGGCGCTCGCCGTGAACGTCGACTTCTCTCCCGGCGCCAGTGTGTCTTTCGCGAGCTGCGCGAACGCCGACGAGAACGACTTGCCGTCCTTGCCGACGATTTCCACCGTGACGGCGACGGCCGACACGTCGGCACCGCCCCCGTTGATCACCGAGCCCGTGAACGCGTATCCGTCCTTCGAGCGCGTCACGCTCGTGTTCGCGATGTCGACTCGTCCCTCGCCGTCGCCTTCCTTCTTGGCCGCCACGTCGTCGCCGATTCCGTGCGCGATCGTGTCGTCCGTCAGGACGACCGCGGCCCGGCGTCCGGTCTTCTGCTTCGCGGCTTCCGCGGGCGTGAGCGGTTTCAGCGGGCTCGGCGCCGGGAGCGCCGCGGTCGGGGCGACGCGTGCCTTCTCGGCGGCCGTTTTCTCGAGATCGATCTCACCGAGGGGAAGGGACAGAAGCACCCCGTCGGTCGTCGTGAGAAGAGCGAGGCTGCCCTTCGCGACGAGGGGTTTTTTCGTCACGATCCGGCGACCGTCCTTCAGCCAGATTTCGTCGGCCCCCGCGATGCCGGTGAGGCACGCGAGGACGGCCATCGCCAACATCAGCCGTCGCATGGGACCTCCTTCCAAGTCGAGAACACCGCTATTTTACACGCGGGGGCGCGCCGCGCGGTATTCGCGACTCCGTGTCGAGGAGGGTCAGGACGGTTTCCTTCGACACACGCTCGAATGGAATCCGGCGGCTCTCGTCCGGATCCCAACCGACAGGTCCTGCGCCAGGCATGGCACCGGGCACGGGCGCGTTCAGGAGCGGCGGGAACTCGAGCGGGGGCGGGGGGCCGTCGCCCCGGACGAATCGGCGCTCGGCCTTCGCGGTCCATGCGAATTTCAGGGCGCGGAGCCGCGACCTTCCCGCGGCGTCCGTGAGCTCTCCCGCTACGGGCACCGGGCTCCCCGCCGCACCGCCCTGCCACGTCGGCGCGTCCCCCGCGGCCCCGAGCCCCCACGCCACCTGGAATTCCTCGACGTCCTCGCCCTGGCGCGCGACCTCCCACCGGCCGTTCCCGGCGAATTCGGCGACGGCCAGGAAGGGATGCGGGAACTTCATGGACGGCGGATCGTTCACGGCATCGTAGTCGGGGAACCGGCCCGCGGGCCCCTGCGCGACGAACCAGACCACGTCGTCGAAAAGGCCGCCCGTCACCGGTTCCCCGAGCGCCCGGGCCGCATCCGTTTCTCCGTGCGGGTTCAGGCGCGCCGCCTCCGTGTCGGTGAAGTCGAGGCGGATCTCGAGAGCGCCGCCGGCCTCGAGGGAGCGACTCCACTCGCGGACGAGGGCGACGGCCGAGCGGCCCTCCCGATCCGTCACGAGGAAGAACCGTTTCGCGCGTCGCGTCGCCGCCCCCAGCCTTTCGACGACGGCGCGCGTC
>DASVJU010000110.1:0-27744 GCA_036385755.1 Thermoanaerobaculia bacterium | reverse complement strand
CTCGCGGGCCTCATCCGCAAGGACACGACCAAGACCAAGAGCACGATCCCGTTTCTGGGAGACCTTCCGCTCATCGGCGCGCTCTTTACGAACAACAACACGCTGGACAGGCGGACGGACCTCTACCTCACGCTCACGCCGCACATCATCCGGTCTCCCCAGATCACGGACGAGGACCTGATCCCGATCTGGGTCGGCACGGAAAACAACGTGTCGTTCTCGGGCCTCAACACGCGTCTCGAGTCGCCGAACGCGACGGGCTCGCCGTTCGACGGCCAGCCGGCCGACGGCGCGCGTCCGCCGGTCCGGCCCGTGGTCGCGCCAGGGGTCCCGAGCCCGGGCCTGGTGGTCCCCCGGGGAGGCATGCCGAACGACCCGTTCCGCCAGACGCCCACGCCGCCTCCCGCGACGCCGAAGTCGAATGCGACGGCCACGGTCGAAACGCAGGCTCTCGTCCAGAGCGCGACCGCCGCGGCCGTCGTCGAATCCGGCGCGACTCCTGCGTCCACGGCACCTGCCGCGCTTACGGCCGTGGCGGCAGCCGCGCCCGCGCCCGCGGCCATAGCCGGGCCCGTGCTCCGGCTCGAGGCGATGCCTTCCGAAGTCGCGCCCGGCGCCGTTTCCATCGTGAATCTCACGGGCGACTCCGGTCTCGACGCGCTCGGCGCGCTCGAGCTCACGATCGAATGGGATCCCTTCGTGGCCGAGGTCACGGCGATCGCGCCCGGACCCTGGCGGAGCGGCTTCGGCGGGGACACGGTCCGGTTCGACGCGGACCGCGTTCAGGGCCGGGCCCAACTCCACTTCAAGCGCACCGGCGGAGCCGGGCTGCCCGACGGCGTGCTCGCGACGCTGGCCGTGCGCGCCCTTGCTCCGGGGACCACGCTCGTGCGCGCCACGGCGGGGACGGCGTCGACGGCCGGCGGCGCCACGCCGACGCCGCGCGTCGAGGCGGCTTCTCTCGCGGTGAAGCAGGCGCCATGACCCCTCTTTCTCGGACCCGCATCCAAGCGCGCGGTTTCTCGCTCGTCGAGCTCGTCATCGTCTGCGCCTGCATCCTCATTCTCACGGCGATGATCGTGCCGGTGACGCGCTTCGGGATGGTGAGACAGAAGGAGCTGGAGCTGAAGGAAGCGCTGCGCTCGATGCGGAGCGCGATCGACGATTTCAAGCGCCTCTCGGACCAGGGTCTCATCCCGGTGGACCTCGACACCGAGGGCTACCCGAAGACACTCGACAAGCTCGTCGAGGGCGTCGACCTCGTGGGTCAGGTCAAGAAGAAGAAGAGGTTCATCCGGAAGATCCCGTTCGATCCGATGACCGGCAAGGCGGAATGGGGACTTCGGAGCTATCAGGACGATCCGGACGCGCGCTCGTGGGGCCGGCAGAACGTCTACGACGTGTACTCGCTCTCGCCGCTGACGGGCCTCGACAAGACGAAGTACAAGGACTGGTGAATGAGAAGAGGAAAAGGCTTGGCTCCGGGCTTCACTCTCGTCGAGCTTCTCGTGGTCATGGCGATTCTGGGAATTCTCGTCGCCATCGCGGTTCCACAGCTCCAGAAGGCGCCGATCCGCGCGAAGGAAGCCACGCTCCGCGAGGACCTCTTCACCTTCCGCTCGTGTCTCGATCAGTTTTACGCCGACAAGGGTCACTATCCCGACAGTCTCCAGACGCTCGTGACGGAGAAGTACATCCGCAAGATCCCGGTCGACCCGTTCACGAAGTCGGCCGACACGTGGCAGCTCACCATGGAAGAGCCGGACTCCTCGGACACCGCGTCGCAGGAGCCCCCGGGGATCATCGACGTGAAGAGCGGCGCGAAACAGCCGTCGCTCGACGGGTCCCCGTACAACACGTGGTGAACGTGAAGAGGTCGAGCCGCGGCTTTACGCTCGTCGCGCTCATCGTCGGAATGACCGTGATGTTGATTCTCATCGCGGCGGTGCTTCCGTTGGCGTCGGCCGAGGCGCAGCGCGACAAGGAGGCCGAGCTCATTTTTCGCGGCGTCCAGTACGCCGAGGGAATCCGCACGTTCCGGAAACGCTACGGACGGTACCCGAACTCGCTGAAGGAAATGTACGACGTCCGCCCGCGGACGCTCCGCAAGCTCTGGAAAGACCCGATGACGAACTCGCTCAACTGGGGCCTCATCACCGTAGTGGGTGGGGCACCTCTTCCGGGAGCGACGCCGGGAGGGATGCCGAACAGCGGTCCGTTCACGCCCACCCCCCTCCCCACGCCGCGCCCGGGGGAAGGGGGGAAGCCGGGCAATCCCGGAGACGCGTTGCCCGGCCCCATCACCGGTGTCTACTCGACGTCGAAGAAGAAGGGCTATCGCCTTTTCACGGGCCGGGAGAACTACAACGAGTGGCGCTTCACGGAGCAGACGATCCTGAACCAGGGATCCTCCGGACCGCCGGCCGCGCCTGGCCCGGGAATCCCGCGCTGATTCAGGGCTGCGGGTGCGGTGGTGTGGCGGCTGCCAACGTCCGCGCGGCGTCGCGCACGGCCGCCTCCAGTGAGCGCGCCGCGAGCGCATGCCCGGCCGCGCTCCAGTGGATGCCGGTCGCAAGGAAGAGCCGTTCGCCCGCGCGCGTGGCGTCGCGGAACGCGGGAAGCAGGTCGACGACCGGCACGTTCCGGCGCGTGCAGGCCTGCTTCACGCGGAAGAAACCGTCGGGGTCGAGCGCCTCCGGGCCGAGCCCGTAAATCCTGAGAACCTTCTCCTTCACGGCATCGTCGACGAGAAACCGCGGCGGAACCGTGAAGACGAGCGGTGCCGCGCCGAGGGCGCGCGCCTCCCGGGCGACGGCGTCGAGGAGCGCCCACGTGAGCTCGAACTCGGCGCTTCTCGAAGGCGGTGCGGCGCGGAGGGAGAGGTCGACCATGACGGGCCGTTCTTCCGGTTCGCCTCTGCCGTCCGCCACCCCGAAAGCACGGCGCGCGAGCGACCACAGGTGCGAGCGCCCCGCGAGAACCGCGTCCAGGCGCGCGAACGCCGAATGCCCGTGCGAGGCGCCCGGCGGCACGAGGGTCAGGGCGCCGTCCTGGTCTCCCTTCTTGCCTCCATTCTCGAGGACGAAGCGCGGTTTTTCCATGGCGTAGATCTCGCTGCTCGCGTTCTCCATCACGTCGTTCCAGAAGAATCCGACGAGAACGACGTCGGGTGACAAGCGAGGGCCCCAGCGCCGGAGGGTCAGGAGCGCCTGGTCCGTCCCGTAACCCGGCACGCCGAGATTGACGACTTCGAAGGACGGTCCGAGACGGGCCGCGAGCCGTTGTGTGAGGACCTCGCCCTGCCCCACGCCGCTGCCGAAGACGAACGAATCGCCCAGGACGGCGACGCGGATGATTCCGGAATCCTTCCCTGCGTGCTCGTCGTCGCGGAACCCGAGCGCGTTCGTTCGCACGGACGCCTGCCAGGGTTCGTCGCTCCTGAGGCCTGCGATGTTGGGCCGAAGGGTCCAGCCAAGTTCCGGGTCGATGTTGACGAGCGGCCCGCCCTCGCGGGGTGCGGCGTAGCGTTCGGCGAGAGGCTGGGGAAAGAGCAGCCGAAGACCGGCTTCGACGCCCGCGACTGAGACCGCGAGCGCCGCCAGCGTGAGAGCGGCATTTCGCCGGAATTCCTTCGACGCGATCATTCGCTCCTTTCGTCCCGACTCATTGTCGCCCCGCCACGTTCCAAACCCTCTTCCTCGAACTAGAATCGGCCGTGCTCGTGAGAAGGCTCCCGGACGGGACGGCGGTGTGGCTGGACCCGATGCGCGACGTGAGGAGCCTTGCGCTCTCGGTCACGATGGCCGGCGGCTCGGCGGGCGAAGAGCCCGAGGAGCGCGGTGCGACGCATTTTCTGGAGCATCTTCTCTTCAAGCGGACGCGCCGCCGTTCGGGTGCGGCCGTCGCGCGCATCACGGACCGGCTCGGAGGCGAGTGCGACGCGTACACGACGAAGGAGTCCGTCTCGTTTCACGCGCGCGTCCCCTCCGAACGGGCGGCCGAGGCGGTCGACCTCCTGCTTGACCTCACGGCCGCGCCCGCGTTCACGGCCGCCGACGTGGAGGTCGAGCGCGGCGTGATCCTGGAGGAAATGGCCGAGGCCGAAGACCTGGCCGAAGACCTGCTTCACGAGGCGTTCCTGCGGCGCCTCTGGCCCTCGCACGCGCTCGGTGCGCCGATTCTCGGAACGAGAGAGACGGTCACGGGTCTCACGCGCACGCGCCTCGCGGCGCGCTTCCGCGCGATCGCGCGCCCGTCGGCCACCCTCGTCGCGGTCGCGGGCGCCTTCGACCCGGACCGGCTCGTGGAGCTACTGGCCCGCGCGCGGGCGCGGCGTCCCCAGGCGGCTTCCGCCGGTCCCGCGCTCGCGCGGGGAAAGCCCCGCTCGGCCCCCTGCGCGTTTCACCTCGCGCGACCGGAGCTGCAGCAGACGCACCTTCTCGTGGGCGGATCGACGATTCCGTTCCTCCATCCTCTCGTTCCGGCCGCGTGGATCGCGACCGAGGTGCTCGGGGGCGGCGTCTCGTCGCGCCTGTGGCGCGACGTGCGCGAGCGGCGGGGCCTGGCTTACTCCATCGGGACGGGCCTGACCCTGCATCGCGCGGCGGGCGTCTCCCTCGTCTCCGCCGCGACGCAGCCGAAGAACCTCGAGCGCCTCGTCGCGACGACGGCCCGGGCTCTCCGGCTGTTTCGCGAAGAGGGGATCACGCGCGCGGAACTTCGCCGGGCGAAGAACCAGTTCCACGCGGAGGCCGCGCTCTCTCTCGAGTCCACGGCCGCCCGGCGCGAGAGCGCCGTTCGCGCCTGGCTTTATCGGGGCCGCCCCTACTCCACCGAGCAATTCCTGGCAGACGTGGACCGCGTGACGTTGGACGACGTGTCCGCCGCCATCGGCTGCCTCTACGGGTCCTCGGGGTCCCCGCACGGCGCGGGTCGATTCAGTCTCGGCATCGCCGGGCCCCTGCCCGCGGGGGCGCGGCCCGAAGCCTTCGTGCGCCATCTCGCCGACGACGTCTCCGAGGCGCTCGCGGCGTGACGGCCCCTCCTTCCGGCCTGCCCGTCCGTGTGCGCTACCGGATGGCCGATGCGTTCCTGGATCTCGCTCCGCCGACCTACGCCTCCCCGGGCGCCGCCGGCGCCGATCTGCGCGCGGCGGTCGCCGAGCCTCTCGTCGTGGCTCCGGGGGCGCGCCTCGTGGTCCCGACGGGCCTCGTGCTCGAGATTCCCGCGGGCTTCGAGGGACAGGTGCGGGCCCGTTCGGGTCTCGCACTGAAGAAAGGGCTCGCGCTCGCAAACGGCGTTGGAACAATCGATGCGGACTATCGTGGCGAAGTTGGCGTCCTCGTCGTGAACCTCGGAGACGAGCCCGTCACGCTCGCGCGCGGCGAACGGATCGCGCAGCTCGTGATCGCGCCCGTCGCGCGCGCCGTGTTCGAGGAGGCCTCGGGCCTCGGCGAGACGGCGCGCGGCGGCGGCGGCTTCGGAAGCACGGGGGCCCGGTGAACGGTGTGAACGGCGCCTGCGGCCTCGAGGTCTGTTTCCTCGGATCGGGCTCCTCGGGTAACTGCGCCGTCGTGCGCGTGAACGGGACGAGCGTCCTCGTGGACGCGGGCCTTTCGATGAGGGAGACCGAGCGGCGGCTCGCCCTTCGCGGCTCGTCCCTCGACGCGATCTCCGCCGTCTTCATCACGCACGAGCACGCGGACCACGTCCACGCGGCTCTCGACCTGAACCGGAAACGCGGGATCCCCGTCTATGCCTCCCGCGGGACCGCCGTCGCCGGTGGGTTTCCCGGACCGCTCTTCGCGGACGTGCGGCCCGTCGCCGGCGGAAAGGAGATCACCGTGGGCGATCTCCACGTGCGCGTCACGTCCACGCCGCACGACGGGGCCGAATCGGTGTGCTACGTCTTCGCGGACGCCGGAGGGCGCCGCGTGGGCATCGTGACGGACCTCGGGCACCTCTCGCCTGCGGTCCTCGAGGCGCTCGCGGGCTGCGAGGTGCTCGGGCTCGAGGCGAACCACGACGAGGACCTCCTGCGGTCCGGTCCTTATCCTCCGTACCTCAAGAAACGCATTCTCTCGGCCGTGGGCCATCTGTCGAACGAAGGCGCCGCGGATGGGCTGAAACGCCTGATCGGTCCGCGCACGGCGGCCGTGGTTGCGCTGCACGTCTCGCGGCACAACAACACGCGGGCGCTCGCCGAGCGCGTGTTTCGCGAGGCCCTCGATGCGACGGGCACCCGCGCGTCGCTCGCCGTCGCCCGGCACGACGCGCCCACGGAATGGATCGCCGCTTACTAGAAGAGAGAGGAGTCGACGATGACGGTTCTCGTGAAGGTCATGCTGAAGCCGGGGGTCCTCGATCCTCAGGGGAAGGCGATCGCCGACGCCCTCCACCGCCTCGGCTACGGCGCGGTCTCCGACGTGCGGGCGGGGAAGATCTTCCGTATCGAGGTCGACACGGACGATCCGAAGGCGGCGCGGGAGGCCGGCTCCCAGATGGCGGAGAAGCTGCTCGCGAATCCCGTGATCGAGGACTACGAGCTCGTTCTCGAAGAGGCCGGCGCGGCGGCCGGTGCTCCCCGGTGAGCGCCGCGACGCCTGCCGACGGTGCGGGGGCGGGCATACCGCGGGTCGCCGTGGTCGTCTTTCCGGGGAGCAACTGCGACGAGGATGCCGCGCTCGCTTCGAGGAATGTGCTCGGCGCGGACGTGAAAATGGTGCGGCACGACGAGCGCGCGCTCGGCGATCCCGACCTCGTGATTCTTCCGGGGGGATTTTCGTACGGCGACTACCTGAGGAGCGGCGCGATGGCGCGCTTCTCGCCCGTGATGGAATCCGTTGCGGCGTTCGCGGGGCAGGGCGGAGCGGTCCTCGGCATCTGCAACGGCTTCCAGATCCTGTGCGAGGCCGGGCTTCTGCCGGGAGCGATGCTGCGGAACGAAGGCCTCCGCTTCGTTTGCCGGGACGTGTTCCTGCGCGTCGAATCGAAGCGCACCCCGTTCACGCTCGCGATCAACAAAGGGGACGTCCTGAGAATGCCCGTCGCGCACGGAGACGGGAACTGGACCGCCGAGAAGAGGGTGTACGAGGAGATGCTCGCCCGGGATCAGGTCGTCTTCCGCTACGTGCGCGCCGACGGTTCGCGGGGTGAGGGAGGGAATCCGAACGGCTCGCTCGACGACGTGGCGGGAATCTGCAACGTGAGGGGCAACATCGTGGGCCTCATGCCGCATCCCGAGCGCGCGTCCGAGGAGCTCCTCGGCGGCACGGACGGCGCGCGCCTCTTCAAGTCCTTCGCGACGACCCGGATGGCGATGCACGGGGCGTAGGGCGCGGCGGAAGGCGGCGGAGGCGTTCGCGCGTTTCGGGAAGGGCCAGCTAGAATGCCGGCTGGTTTCAGGCCTCTGACGCACGACCTTGTAGCCCCGCACTGAGAGCCCGGCCCTTCGGGGCCGACCGCGCTCTCCCGATCGCGCCGCGACTTCGCGGCGGCGAATGGTCCTCCGCGTGCGACCCCGATCGAGAAAAAAGGAGTGCGTCATGACGCTGATCGAGCGTTTCGGATGGTCATCTTTCTTCGAATCCCGCTTCCTCTCCTTCGCCGAGGGAGGGCTCGTTCCGGGCCGGATCCTGCGCGAGGAGCGGGAATCCTGTCTCGTCGTCGCTCCGGACGGCGAAGTCGTCGCGGAGGTCGCGGGGCGCCTCAGGTACGCGGCGAAGAACCGTCTCGACCTGCCGGCGGTGGGCGACTGGGTCGCGCTGAGACCGCCCTCGCAGGGCGGGCCGGCAGTCATTCACGCCGTGGTTCCGCGCCGCAACAGGCTCGCGCGAAAGGCCGCGGGAGACGCCGCGAGGCCGCAGGTCCTCGCCGCCAACGTGGACGTGCTTTTCATCGTCATGGCGCTCGACGGCGACGTCAACGTGCGGCGGCTGGAGCGCTACACCGCGCTCGCGTGGGAGAGCGAGGCGCGCCCGCTCGTCGTCCTCACGAAGTCCGACGCGTGCGCGGACGTTCCCGCGCGTGTCGGGGAAGCCTCGGCCGCAGCCCCGGGCGCGGCCGTCGTCGCCGTGAGCGCCGTCACCGGAGCGGGCCTCGAGGCGCTCGCGCCTCACCTCGCGCCGGGCCGTACCCTCGCCCTCGTCGGAATGTCGGGCGTCGGGAAGTCCACGCTCGTGAACCGGCTGATTGGAACCGGCGTTCAGGCCGTGCGTGAGATCCGGGCCTCGGACGGTCGCGGGCGGCACACGACGACGCGCCGCGACCTGCTGCTCCTGCCGGGGGGCGCCCTCCTCGTGGACACGCCGGGCATGCGCGAGCTCGCGCTCTGGGACGGTCCGGGGCACGCATTCGCCGACATCGAAGCGCTCGCGTCGACGTGCCGCTTTCGCGATTGCGGGCACGACGCCGAGCCCGGCTGCGGGGTGCGCGCGGCGGTCGCAGAGGGCCGGCTGGACCCGGGCCAGCTCCTCGGCCACCAAAAGCTCCTGAAAGAGGGCGCGTGGCTTGCGCGAAGGGAGGACGCCGGCCTCGCGCGGGCCGAGAAGGAACGCTGGAAAGCGCTGACCCGTGAGGCGGAACGGCAGTCGCGTTCCAAGCGGGAGCCGCGATGAGTTAACGTCTCGCCACCCATGCAGCCGCCGTCCGGCGCCCCGCGGCGCCTCATCGGCCTCATCGACGCCACGGCGCTCGTCGTCGGCTCGATGATCGGTTCGGGCATCTTCATCGTCTCGGCCGAGTCCGCGCGGCTTGTCGGAACGCCCGCGCGGCTCCTCGCCGTGTGGCTCGTCGCCGGACTGCTGACGCTTCTCGCCGCGAACGCGTGCGCCGAGCTCGCGACGATGTTCCCGCTCGCGGGCGGCCCCTACGTCTTCTTCCGCGAGGCCTACGGGCCGCTCCTCGGTTTTCTCTACGGGTGGACGACGGTGCTCGTCATTCAGACGGGCACGATCGCGGCCGTGGCGGTCGCGTTTTCGAAGTTCCTCGGCCTTCTCGTGCCGTCCGTCGCGGGCGGCGCGACGAAGGCCGTGGCCGCGCTCGTCGTCGTCGTCCTGACGGGGACGAACGCGCTCGGGCTCCAGGTGGGCACGCGCGTCCAGAACGTCCTGACGGTCATCAAGGTCCTGGCGCTCCTGGCCCTCACCGCCGGGGGCATCCTTTTCGGGCGGGTCCCGGCGGAAGAGCAGGCGGCGACCGCGGCCGCCGCCGCGGAGGCGCTCGCGCCTCACGCCCTCGTCCTGGCATTCGCAGTCGCGCTCGTCGGGCCCGCGTTCTCGCAGTCGGCCTGGACGAACGTGACGTTTCCCGGCGCCGAAGTCGTCGAGCCCGGCCGCACGTTTCCGCGCGCGCTCCTTCTCGGCTGTACGCTCGTGGCGGGGCTGTACGTGCTCGCGAACGTGGGGTACCTCCGGACGCTCGGGTTCCTCGGGATCGCCCATGCAACGCAGGATCGCGTTGGAACGGCGGCCGCCGCGGCGCTCGTCCCGGGCGGCGGGGCGTGGATGGCGGCGGCGATTCTCGTGTCGACGTTCGGGTGCGCGAACGGCCTCGTCCTGTCGGGCGCACGCGTCGTCTACGCGCTCGCCGCAGACGGCCATCTTCCCGCGGCCGCCGCACGCCTGAACCAGGCGGGCGTGCCCGGCGTGGCGCTCGCCCTTCAGGCCGCCTGGGCGCTCGTCCTCGTGCTCTCGGGCACGTACACGGATCTTCTGCGTTATGTCGTGGCCGTCGAATTCGTCGTGCTGATCCTCCTCGTCGTCGCGGTGCCCGCCTTGCGGCGCCGTCTGCCCGCGCACGCGCGTCCGTACCGCGCATGGGGGCATCCGCTCACCTCGGGCCTGTTCGTCTTCCTCGCGGGCACGGTCGTCGTTCTGCTCGCGGTCGCGAGTCCGCGCACGACGTTGCCCGGTTTCGGTCTCGTTCTCGCCGGCATCCCGGTTTACCTCGCAAGGCGGAGCAGGGGACGCGCGCGATGAAGGAGGCCGGCGAGTTTGCGTGGCTCCTCACGTTCGAGGGCGACGAGGCCGCGGCGAACGAGGCCGCGCGGCGCGCCGCCGCGGCGATCCGCGCGTCGCGGCTGCCCGGTGTGATGGACGTCGTGCCGGCCGCGCGGTCCGTGCTCGTCTCGGGCACACCGGAGCTGGATCCCGAGCGGCTCCGCGCGTTCGAGGCGCCCCGCCTCGAGGCTTCCGCCGCCTCGCTCCGCACACACGAGATCCGGATGGTGGCGGACGGAGCGGATCGCGACGAAATCGCCTCGCGTTGCGGGCTCCCGGCGGACGCGTTCCTGGAGGTCTTCGCGCAGCTGTCCTTCACGGTCGGGTTCCTGGGCTTCTCACCGGGGTTCGCCTATCTCTACGGGCTGCCCCGGACGTTCCACCTGCCCCGGCGTGGCACGCCGCGCGTCGCCGTGCCCGCGGGCAGCATCGCCCTCGCGGGGCCTTACGTCGGGATCTATCCGGCCTCGACGCCGGGCGGTTGGAATCTCCTCGGCACGACGCAGCGCCGTCTCTTCGACCTCCGCGCCGACCCTCCTTTTCTCTTCGCGCCGGGCGACGTCGTGAGATTCAAGCTGTGACGCCGCCACGAGGCCTTCTCGTCCTCGAGCCGGGGCTCCTGTCGACGGTCCAGGACCGGGGGCGTCACGGCTGGGCGGCGTTCGGCGTGCCCGCGGCCGGCGCGCTCGACGAGGAAGCCCTGCGGCTCGCGAACCGGCTCGTCGGAAATGACGAGGGCCTTGCCGCGCTCGAGATCACGCTCGTCGGGCCGGTGCTGCGCGCGTCGGGCACGCTCGACGTCGCGGTCGTGGGAGGTTCGTTCGGCCCGGCTCCGGGCAGAGTGCTCCGGCTCGAGGACGGCGACGTCGTGTCTTTCGCGGCCGCCCGCGGCGCGGCGCGCGCCATCGTCGCCGCGTCGGGCGGGATCGACGTCCCCGTCGTCCTGGGGAGCCGCTCCACGTGCCTCTCGGCCCGCTTCGGCGGGTTCCAGGGCAGGCGGCTCTGGCGCGGAGACTTTCTCGCGGTGCCTTTGCCGCCTTCGCCGTCGTCGCAGCCTCTCGTCGATGATCTGGTCGAGCTCGTCGAGCCGGGCGCAGGCGACATCCTGCTCAGGGCATTCGCGGGTCCGGACGAAGGCGAATTCGACGCGGCTCAGCAAGCGGCCTTCTGGGGGTCGCCGTGGAGGATTCTGCCCGAGTCGAACCGCATGGGGCTGAGGCTCGGAGGGCCGTCGCTCGGCCTCCAGGAGACGGCCGCGCGCGCGTCCGAGGGGACGACGCCGGGCACCGTTCAGGTGACGGCGGACGGGCATCCGATCGTCCTTCTCGCCGAGAGGCCGACGACCGGCGGCTACCCGAAGCTCGCGGTCGTCGCCGCCACCGATCTCGGCCTCCTCGCCCGGACGCCGCCGGGGCGAAGCGTGCGCTTTGAGAGAATCTCCGTGACCGAGGCCCGAAGTCTTCTCGCCGCGCGTGACGTCCGTCTTCGTTCCTATCCGGGAGGCCGTGCATGACCCAGCCCATCCGTGAGTACCGCACCAAGGGCCGCTTCGCCGTCGATCTGAATTTCGACGGGGGCGAGGGGGCCGACGACGCGGCTCTGATGCGCTCGGTCTCGACCGTGAACATCGCCTGCGGGGGGCACGCGGGGGACGAGCACTCGATGCGCCGGGTCGCGTGCCTCGCCCTGTCGAGGGGCGTCGCGATCTGCGCACACCCGTCCTACGAGGACCGCGAGAATTTCGGGCGCGCGCCGGTCGCTCTCTCGCCCGCCGCGATCGAGGACCTCGTGAAGAGGCAGGTCGAGACGCTCCGGAACATCGTCCGCGAGGAGGAGGGCCAGCTCACGGGCGTCAAACCCCACGGAGCCCTTTATCATGCGGCGGCCGGCGACGGCGCGGTCGCGGCGGCGGTCGCGCGGGCGGTCCTTTACGTGTCGCCGGACCTCGTCGTCGTCTCGTCCCCGGGTTCGAAGCTGCTCGAGGCCGCGCGCGCGCTCGGTCTCGCGGTGGCGGCGGAGGGGTTCGTCGACCGCGGTTACGAAGCCGACGGCTCTCTCATCCCGCGCGGGAAGCCGGGCGCGCTCATCGAGGATCCGGCCGACGCCGCCCGCTCGGCGCTCGCGATCGTCTTCGAGCGCAGGCTCGTCGCGAGAGACGGGCAGACGATTCCCGTCGCGGCCGATACGCTCTCCCTTCACGGCGATACTCCGAACGCGGCCGCAATGGCGGAGGCCGTGCGAAAGGCTCTCGTGGACGCGGAGGTCATCGTGCGCAGCCTCCGGGGCTGGCGTCCCGCGGCGTGACGTCGCGCGGAACCCGCTAAACTACGCGCTCCATGGCGAACACGGCCGCGCCCCTGACCCCCGCCGTCGTGGCCGAGCACGGGCTCTCGCCGGACGAGTTCCAGAAGATCCGGAAGATCCTCGGGCACGAGCCGAACCTCGTGGAGCTCGGCATCTACTCGGCGCTCTGGAGCGAACACTGCTCATACAAGTCGTCGAAGCACTTCCTGAAGGAGTTCCCGACGACGGGCCCGCGCGTGCTGCAGGGCCCGGGCGAGAACGCCGGAGCCGTGGACATCGGCGACGGTCTCGCCGTCGTGTTCAAGATGGAGTCCCACAACCACCCGTCGTTCATCGAGCCGTATCAGGGCGCGGCCACCGGAGTGGGCGGAATTCTGCGCGACGTCTTCACGATGGGCGCCCGCCCGCTCGCGATTCTCGACGGGCTCTTCTTCGGAGACCCCGCGGCTCCGCGCATGCGCGACCTCGTGGACGGCGTGGTGCGCGGGATCGGCGGCTACGGCAACTGCATCGGCGTGCCGACGGTCGGCGGGATGACGTTCTTTCACCCCGCCTACAACAGGAACATCCTCGTCAACGCGATGGCGGTCGGGCTCGTGCGCCAGGACCGCATCTTCCGCGCGAAGGCCGCGGGACCGGGGAATCCGGTCCTCTACGCGGGCTCGAAGACGGGCCGCGACGGGATCCACGGCGCGTCGATGGCCTCGGACGTCTTCGACGACGCGAAGTCCCAACGCCGGCCCACGGTGCAGGTGGGAGACCCGTTCGTGGAGAAGCTCGTCCTCGAAGCGGTTCTCGAGGTCCTCGAGGGCGACGCCGTCGTCGCCATCCAGGACATGGGCGCCGCGGGGCTGACCTCTTCCACGTTCGAGATGTGCTCGCGCGGCGGCGTCGGGATGGAGCTCGACCTCTCGAAGGTTCCGATGCGCGAGACGGGAATGACGCCGTACGAGCTGATGCTCTCCGAATCCCAGGAGCGCATGGTCCTCGTCGTCCACAAGGGGCGGGAAGCGGAGGTCGCCGCGATCTTCCGCCGCTGGGGAGTCGACGTCGAGACGATCGGCATCGTGCGCAAGGAGCCGCGCATGCGCCTCCTGTGGAAGGGCGACGTCGTCGCCGATCTCGAGATCGCGCCGCTCGTGGAGTCGGCCCCTCTCTACAGCCGCGCCTTCACGATTCCGAAAGCGCTGCCGCCCACGACGCCCGTGTCTCTCGACGGAGCGCCGGATGACGCCGCGGCGCTCCGCGCGCTTCTCGCGTCTCCGAATCTCTGCTCGAAGCGCTGGATCACGGCGCAATACGACTGGAGCGTGCGGACGAACACGGTGGCGGGCCCCGGCGGCGACGCGGCGGTGATCCGGGTTCCCGGCACGGCGAAGGGCCTCGCCATGACCTGCGACGTGAACCCGCGCTATGTCGGCGCGGACCCGCAGACAGGGGCCGCGCATGCCGTGGCCGAGGCCGCGCTGAACCTCGCGTGCGTCGGCGCGAAACCGCTCGCCGTCACGGACTGCCTCAACTTCGGGAACCCCGAACGTCCCGAGATCCTCGGCCAGTTCGCCGCGGCGATTCGCGGCTTGTCGGAAGCGTGCCGCGTCTTCGAGACGCCGGTCGTCTCCGGCAACGTGTCGCTCTACAACGAGACGGACGGCGTCTCCATTCTGGCGACGCCCACTGTGGGAATGGTGGGCCTTCTGGACGACGTCACGCGCACGGTGGGCTTCCGTTTCGCGCGGGAGGGAGACCTCGTGGCGCTTCTCGGCACGACCCGCGACGAGCTCGGGGCCGGCGAATACCTCGCGACGATCCTCGGCCGCGACGAGGGCCCGTGCCCGTCGCTCGACTTCGCGTCGGCGCGGGCGCTCGTCAACATGCTCCTCGAAACCGTACGGGACGGCATGCTGTCTTCCGCACACGACGTCTCCGAGGGCGGCCTCGCCGTGGCGCTCGCCGAGGCGGCGATGGGCCCCCGAGGCCTCGGAGCCGACGTCAACGTCAAGACGCCGCTCTCGTCCACGCGTGTCCTCTTCTCGCAGACGGCGGGGCGCGCCCTCGTCTCGCTGCCCGCAGGGCGCGAGCGCAACCTCGTGGAGGCCGGGCGCCGCTACGGGGTCGCGACCGCCCTTCTCGGCCGGGTCGTGCCCGGCCGGCTCGCCGCATCCGTGAACGGCGTCCGCGCGTTCGACATCGAAACGTCGGTGCTGAAGGCGCTGTCCGAGTCCGCGTTCGAGCGACTCCTGGAGGCCTGAATCATGAAGACGTTCCCCGCCCTTGCGTCTTTCGCTTCCTTTCTCGCGGTCCTGTCCGGAGCGCCACTCGGGGCGCGTGCCGCCGACCTGAAGATCGCCGACCTGAAGATCGGAGACAAGGCGCCCGACTTCACGCTGCCCCAAGTCTCGGACGGGAAAGCCGTCGCGCTGAAGGACCTCCTCGCGAAAAACAAGGCGGTCGCCGTCGTTTTCGTCGCGACGAAGTGTCCCGTCTCGAACGCGTACAACACACGGATGGCCGCGCTCGGGAAGGAGTACGGCGCGAAGGGCGTCGAGCTCGTCGGCATCAACAGCAACAAGACGGAGCCGGCGGCCGAGGTGAAGGAACACGCCGGGAAGCATGGCTTCACGTTTCCCATCCTCAAGGACGAGGGGAACAAGATTGCCGACGCGTACGGCGCGTCGCACACGCCGGAAGTCTTCGTGCTCGATCCGAAGGGAAACCTGATCTACCACGGGCGCATCGACGAGAGCCAGGACGATGCCAGGAATGTGAGGTCCCCGGATCTCAGGAACGCGCTCGACGCGGTCCTCGCCGGCAAGCCGGTCCCCACGGCCCAGACGAAGGCCTTCGGCTGCTCGATCCAGCGCGTGTGAGATTCGTCCTCAGGCTCCTGTTCGCGGCGGCGGGCCTCGCGGTCTCTGCTCTTTCCGCGCGGCCCGCGGCGGCCGAGTCCGTGAAGCTCGTGAAGCCGGAGCAGTATCGTTCGCGCGTCGTGGCGGCAAAAAAGGGCCGGGTCGTGCTCGTGAATTTCTGGGCCACATGGTGCGAGCCGTGCCGCGAGGAGATGCCGGCCCTCGCCGCCGCCGCGAAGGGGTTCCCCTCCAAGGACGTCGCCGTGACGCTCGTATCGACCGACTCGATCAAGAAGACGGCGGACGTACAGAGGTTCCTCGCGGCGGCAAAGATACCGTTCGTCTGCTGGCAGGCGAAGAGCGCCGATCCGCAACGCTTCATCGAAGCCGTCGACAAGTCCTGGAACGGCGCCGTGCCCTATACGCTCGTGTACGACCGCAAGGGTGAGCTCTCCGCCCGGCTCCTCGGGCCGCAAACCGAGCGGTCGTTCGCGGAGGCGGTCCGCAAGGCGCTGGCCGCGGGTCCTTGAGGGCACCTCGCAAACGCGCGCGCGGCAAGCCCATCCGCCGCGGGGCTGCGCGTCGCCCGCCCTTCGACGCGCTCTTCCTCGACCGCGACGGAACGCTCGTCGTCGAACGCGGTTTCCTCGGCGACCCGAAAGACATCCGTCTCGCGGCGGGAGCCGCCGAGCGTCTCCGCGTCTTCGCGCGCGAAGGCACCGCGCTCTTCATCGTGACGAACCAGTCCGGTCTCGCGCGGGGATTCCTGACCCGGAGCCAGGTGGACGCCATGAACGCCGAGATCGTGCGGCGCTACGCCGCCCGCGGCGTTCCCTTCGCCGGCATCCTCATGTGCCCGCACCACCCCGAAGGGGCGGTCGCGTCCCTCAGGCGCCGGTGCCGCTGCCGGAAGCCCGGCACGCTTCTCCACGAGCGCGCCCTCCGCGCCCGCGGGCTCTCGGCGCGCCGCTCGGCGGTCGTGGGAGACAAGTGGGACGACGTGGGCTCGGGTGTCGCGCTCGGCGCGCTGGCGGCGCACGTCCTCACGGGGCACGGCCGGCGGGAACGCCCGCTCGTGATCGCCCGCGCGCCCGGTGCGATACTCGCGACGACGCTCGCCGATGCGCTCGACCAGCTCCTTTCCCGCGCCGCCCTCACTCGACGTCCGCTGCGGAGGTCCGCGTGACGCCGCGTGAAATCGCCGCTCTCGCGGCGGCCGCGCCGAGCGTCACGGTCGCCGTCGCCGGCGACCTGATGCTGGACGAGACCTGGACGGGGTCCGTCGAGCGCGTCGCTCCGGAGGCGCCAGTGCCCCTGCTGTCGCTTGCGGCGATGAGCCGGCGCGCCGGCGGGGCGGGAAACGTCGTCGAGAACCTCGCCGCTCTCGGCGCGCGCGTCGTCACGCTCGGTGCCGTGGGCCCGGGCGAAGAGGGCGAATGGCTCGCGCGGCGGCTCACGACTCTGCCGGGCGCGTCGGGGACGATCGTCGTCGATCCGCTCCGCGCGACGCCCGTCAAGCGGCGAATGGTGTCGGAAGGTCGCCAGATGCTGCGCGTCGACGAGGAGCTCGCCTCCTCCCTGTCGCCGTCCGCCGAGCGGGAGCTCCTCGCCGCGGTGCGGCGGGCGGTGGACGCCGCCGACGTCCTTCTCCTCTCCGATTACGCGAAGGGCACGCTCACACCGGCCCTCGTGGCGGCCCTTCTCGAGGCGGCGCGCGCGAAGGGAATCCCCGCGCTCGTCGACCCGAAGGGACGCGACTACGCTCGGTACCGGGGCGCCACGGTCGTCACGCCGAACCGCAAGGAGCTCGAGACCGTGACGGGCGAGAGCGCGCGCGACCTCCCGGCGGTCGCCCGCCTCGGCACGCGCCTCCGGGACGAGCTGGGCCTCGAGGCGCTCCTCGTGAAGCTTTCCGAGGAGGGCATGCTCCTCCTCGAGCGGGGGAGGGCGCCGCGCCGGATCACGGCCCACGCCCGCGAGGTCTTCGACGTGACGGGCGCGGGGGACACCGTCCTCGCGGCGCTCGGCGTGGCCACGGGCTGCGGCCTCTCTTTTTTCGAAGCGGCCGGGGTCGCGAACCGGGCCGCGGGCTGCGCGGTGGCGCACGTCGGCACCGCGCCGGTCCACTGGGCCGATCTTCTCGAAAGCGCGTCCGGATCGCCGCACGAGAAACTCCTCGATCGCGCGCATCTTCCGGCCCTTTCGTCGATGCTGAGGCGCGCGCACAAGAGGGTCGTCTTCACGAACGGGTGCTTCGACCTCCTCCACCCCGGGCACGTGAAGCTCCTCACCGAGGCGCGCACGCACGGCGACGTCCTCCTCGTCGGCCTCAACAGCGACGCGTCCGTCCAGCGGCTCAAGGGCGAAGGCCGGCCGATCCTCTCCGAGGCGGACCGCGCGCAGGTCCTCGGGGGGCTCGACGCCGTGGACTTCGTCGTCGTCTTCGGCGAGGACACGCCGGAGGCGATCATCGAGGAGCTCAAGCCCCAGACGCTCGTCAAGGGGGGCGACTACACGGAGGCCTCCGTCGTCGGCGCGCCGTTCGTGCGCTCTTACGGCGGGAACGTCGTCCTGATTCCTCTCGTGGAAGGACGGTCGACCTCGTCGATGGTCGCGCGCCTGAAAGGCGGGAACTGATGCGCGCGTATTTCGACGAACTGGCTGCCCTGGTCTCCGGTGCGTCCGTCTCGATCGGGCCCGCGGTGGAGAGAGCCGCCCGGCTCGTGGCCGACGCCGCGCTGTCCGGCCGGACGACGTTTGCTTTCGGAAACGGCGGCAGCGCGACGCAGGCCCAGCACTTCGTCGCCGAGCTCGTCGTGCGCTACAAGGACGACCGGCCGGCACTCCCGGCCGTCGCGCTCACCGCCGACGTCGCGATCCTGACGGCCTGCGCGAACGACTACGACTACTCGGTGATCTTCGCGCGGCAGATCGAGGCGCTCGGGAGGCGGGGCGACCTGGCCGTGGGATTCACGACTTCGGGAAAGAGCTCAAACGTCCTGAAGGCCCTCGAGGCGGCGAAGGCGCGCGGCCTCGCGACGATCATGCTCACGGGCGAGAAGGGCCGCGCCGAGGCGGCGCGCTGGGACGTCGGCATCGTCGTGCCCTCGGCCGAGACGGCGCACGTGCAGGAGCTTCACCTCGCCGCGCTGCATCTGATGTGCCGGTTCGTGGACGAGGAACGGGGCCGCAGGGGCTGACGGCGCGTGGAGGGTCGGACGGGTGCGGTCCTGAAGACCGCGGCGATCGCTCTTGTCGCCTGGCTCGCGATCAACCGGTTCGTGCCGGCGGTCCCGCTGTCGTTCCTTTCCTCGGAGGCGGCCCCTCGGCCGAACGCGCTCAAGGAACCCGTGCAGGAGGAGCCTGTACGCGACCCGTTCGCCGAGACCCGCGGCCGCCTCACGTACCGGATCTCTCCCCGGGCCGCGTACGACGTCGCCGCGCGCGTCGGCGCGACCGAGCGCTATTGGTCCGGCGCCTCGGGAAGGCTCCTTCCCTGGGACTTCGTCCTCACATGGGGCGCCGTGACGAAAGACCCGGCGTGGTCTTCCATCTCGTTCACGCAGACCGGGCGCTTCTATCTATGGTCGACGCGCGATGCGTCGCTCGACCCCGGGTACGTCTCGAGCCACACCGCGAACACGCACCTTCTCCCGGGCTCGTCCCGCGTCGCGTCGGCCCTCGCCCGCGTGAGGCGGGGCGACGTCGTGCGCCTCGAGGGCGACCTCGTCGACATCGACGGCCCGGGAGGGTTCGTCTGGAGAACGAGCCTCACGCGGACGGACACGGGCGCGGGCGCCTGCGAGACGCTCTACGTCCGCGCGATCACGATCGGGACGCACAAATACCGTTAGGCCGGGAATACGGCGTCGATCGCGGCGACGACGTCCGCGGGCGTCACGCCATTCATGCAGGCGTGATCGATCGGACAGACGGCGAAGCGGCAGGGCGCGCAAAGGGTGCGCTGGCGGGCAACGGCCAGACGGACGCGCTTGCCGTCCGCGCGGGGCCCGTCCCACGGTCGCGTCGCGTCGGGGTCCGTCGGGCCGAAGACGACGACGGACGGCGTGCCCGCGGCACCTGCGAGATGCGCGAGGCCGGAGTCGTTGCCGAGAAAGAGCGCCGCCTCGGCAAGGACGCCGAGCGCCTCGGGGAGCGACGTGGCGCCGGAGAGGTCGAAGACGCGCGCCTTTTTCGCGAGAGCCGCGGCCTCGCCGTTGACGCTCTTTTCCCCGGCGCTTCCGAGGAGGACGACCGGAAGTCCGCGCCGCGCCGCGAGCTCGTCGAAGGCGGCCGCGAAGCGCGCAAGCTCCCAGCGCTTGGCGGCGTTCTCGAACGAAGCGACGTGTGCGGCGGCGAACGCCCCGCCCTTCCAGCCGGCCTCGGCGAGGCGCGCACGTGCGGCTTCCCGGAGCGCGGCACTCACGGGCCATGAGACGTCCGGTGCGCCAGGGGACGCCGCGCCCGCAGCGCCCGCCGCCTCCGCGAGGCGGAGGTGTTTCCAGACCTGGTGCTCGCCGGGCGCGAGAGAAAGGGCCACCGCGCGCGTCAGGAGCCCGCCGCGCCATTCGCTCCGGTAGCCGATCCGTTCCGGCACGCCCGCGCGTGCGAGAGTCCACGCGGAGTGAAAGCTCGTCGGGAGGATGATCGCGCGGTCGAAACGCGCGGCCCGGATCTCGCCGACGAGGCGCTCGCGCGCGTTCGCGTCGGCATCGGCCTCCTTCGCGCCTTCGACGACGACCTCGTCGACTTCCGGGAGAAGGCGGTACATCTCCGCGACCCACGGGCGCGCGAGGAGCGCGAGCGTGCCTTTCGGGTCGGCGGCGCGCAGAGCCCGGACTGCCGGCAGCGACATGACGACGTCGCCGACCCAGTTCGTCGCGCGAACGAGCGTCTTCACGCGGTGTCCCCTAGAACGCGCAGGAGTTCCGCCTCGACCCGCTCGACGCTGTGCGCGATGGTGCGGCCCGCGGCTGCCGAACGGCCCGAGTCCCGGAGGCGCGCGCGGCGCTCCGGGTCGAGGAGAAGCCCGCGGACCTCGGCCTCCCAGGCCACGGGGTCCAGCGACGGCAGGAGGACGCCCGCCACGCCTCCGAGGGCGACCTCCGAGACTCCGCCCACGTCGTGCGCGACGACGGGGCATCCGGCGGCCATCGCTTCTGCGAGAGAGAGCGGCGCCCCTTCGCTGTCGGTCGGGAGCAGCAGGAGATGGCTCGCCGCGAGCCGCTCGGCCACGTTTTCGACCTGGCCTGCGAAATTGCAGCGTTCCGCGACGCCGAGCTCCGCCGCGCGGGCCGCAACGGCGGGTTGGTCCCGCCCGATCCCGAGGAAGAGCAGCGTGGCGTCGAGACCACCTTTCACGAGAAGTGCGAAGGCTTCGAGGGCGACGCGCTGACCCTTGCGGCCGTCGAAGGCGCCGAGATGGACGAGCCGGAACGGCGGGGCAGGCTGGACCGGTGCCTCGATGAAGGCCCCGGGGGGGAGGCCGTCGAGCACGACGACGATCCGCCCCGCGTCGACGCCCGCGTCGATCAGTGTTGCTTCGACAGCCTTCGAGACGGCGAGAAACAGATCCGCGGCGCGGTACTTCGCGCGAGAGAGGGGATGGCCCGACGGATGGAAGTCGACGCGCCGATGGACGACGAGCGGGCGTGAGGCGGACGCCCGGCTCCAGACCGCCGCCCCGTGTCCGCGCGAGTCTCCCGCGTAGACGACGTCCGGCCGGAAGAGGCGCGCGGCTCGCGCCACGGTCAGAAGAAGGCCCGGCGAGGCCTCGGGGCCGGCCGGCGCCTCGACGACGTCGATCGCGCCGTGTCCGCGCAGGATTTCCGGCAGCGGTGCACCCCGCCTGCCGACGAACCGGATGACGTGTCCGCGGCCCGCGAGCGCCTGCAGAAGGAGGGCCGTTTGCCCCTGGCCGCCGCGCAAATCGGGACCCAGGTCGAGGGCGAGGAGCCTCACGCGGGGGAGGATAGCGCCCGCCGCGTTTCGCGCCTGTTAATGTCTCGGCCGTGCGCGCGCCCCTGTCGATCGTCATCCTCGCCAAGAACGAAAAGGACCGGCTCGGACCCGCGCTGGAGTCCGTCGCGTTCGCGGACGAGGTCGTCGTCGCGGACACGGGCTCGACGGACGGGACGCAGGACCTGGCGCGCCTCGCCGGAGCCCGCGTCGTCCCGATCGGGTGGGAGGGCTTCGTCGCTTCGCGCAACCGGGCCCTCGCCGAGGCACGGCACGACTGGGTGTTCGTCCTCGATGCGGACGAGCGCGTACCGGAGGCGTTGCGCGCCGAGATCCTCGCGGTTCTCGAGAAGGACGACGCTGCTTTCGCCGGCTACCGGATGCCCCGCCTCTCGCACTTCCTCGGCCGTCCGGTGAGGCACGGGACGTGGTACCCGGACTTCAAGCTGCGCCTCGGCCGGCGCTCATGCGGCCTGCGCGCGGAGGGCGGGCGCGTCCACGAGACGCTGGAAGTCGACGGAGCCGTCGGGCGGCTCGCGACGGCGCTCGTCCACCATCCTTACCGGGACCTTTCGGACGCCCTCCGAAAAGCGTCAACGTACGCGCGGCTCGGGGCCGAAGATCGCTACGACCGCGGCGCGCGCGGGAGCGCGCCGGCGCTCTTCCTCCGCCCGCTTGTCGAGTTCTTCCGCTTTCTCGTGCTCAAGGCGGGGTTTCTGGACGGTCTCGTCGGCTTCTACGTTGCGTTTCTCCATTCGTTCTCGTACTTTCTGCGCACCGCGTTCCTGCTGGAGATTCAACGGCGCGCCCCTGTCGATCAGAAAGGGCGTCAGAAGGAGATCCCGACATGAAGCTCACGACGGGGCGTTCGTTCGGAGGCGCGTTGGCCCTTGCCGCCGCGTCCGTTCTCGTTCTCGGAGGCTGCGCGAAGACCGACGACAAGGGCCCGATGGAGAAGGCGGGCGCCGCGGCCGACAAGGCCGTCGACAAGGCCGTCGAGAAGGCCAAGGAGGCGGGCGCCGAGGCTGCCAAATCAATGAGTGAAGTCGCCGACAAGACCAAGACCGCCGCGGCCGTGGCTTCGAGCACCGCCTCCGCTGCCATCGACAAGGCCGCCGACAAGGCCGTCGCCGCCGTCGACAAGGCGGCCGACAAGACGAAGGAAGCCGCCGCGGGCGCCGCGAAGGCCGCGAGCACCGCCGTCGCCCCCAAGAAGTAAGACGGTTCTGCGTCTTCTTCTTTGCGGCATCCGGGATGACCGGCGCCGCCAATTCATTTGAAGAGCGTGAAGGTCCGTGGACCCCTCGTTCGGCTCGCGGAGGAGATCGCGTCCTGCCGCGCGTGTCCGCGCCTCGTCGCGTGGCGTGAGGGGGCCGCCGCGAGCGCGCCGCGGCGCTTTCACGGAGAGCGCTACTGGGGGCGCCCCGTGCCCGGCTTCGGCGACGCCGAGGCACGTCTTCTCGTCGTGGGACTCGCACCCGCGGCGAACGGAGGCAATCGCACGGGCCGCGTCTTTACGGGCGATGCCTCGGGAGACTTCCTCTTCGCAGCGTTGCATCGGGCTGGTATCGCGAATCAGCCGGTCTCGGTCTCGCAGGACGACGGCCTCGAGGTGCGCGGCGCCTGGATTGCCGCCGCCGTGCGCTGCGCTCCGCCGGACAATCGGCCGACACCGGCCGAATTCGCGCGCTGCCGCCCGTTCCTCGTCCGCGAGATCGCGGCTCTGCCGCGCCTCTCCGTCGTCCTCGCCCTCGGCGCCCACGCCTGGCGGGCCGCGATCGAGGCGCTCGTCCGGAACGGTGCCCCGCGTCCCAGGCCCCTCCCGGCTTTCGGCCATGGCGCGGAAGTCCGGCTGGGCCGGTTCCTTCTACTCGGCTCGTATCACGTCAGCCAGCAGAACACGTTCACGGGCCGGCTCACGCCCGCCATGTTCGATGCGGTGCTCCGGAGCGCTAGGGAGAAAGAATGAACTGCTTAGAAGGGAATAGGGCCCCCGCCGGATCGGCATTCTTCACCATCTAAGAAACACAACATTTCCGTCTGCGTATCAGATCCCATGAACAAGAATTTTCGAGCCTTCGCGCTCGCGGCAATTGCCGCATTCGTCACCCTTTCGTCGCGTTCCGTCACCGCCCAGCCTCATTACCTCCCCGCGAGCGGAGACAACCAGCGGGCCTCGGTGACCCAGCAGGTCGGGCCCGCCACGGTCACGATCTCCTACGGGAGTCCGCGCGTCGTCCTCAGGGGCAACGACCGGCGGGGCAAGATCTGGGGCGGGCTCGTGCCTTACGGCCTGTCCGAGCTCGACTTCAACGACTGCAAGTCCTGCCCGTGGCGCGCCGGCGCGAACGAAGGAACGATCTTCACCGTCTCGGACGAGGTGAAGATTCAGGGGAAGTCCCTGCCGGCCGGCTCGTACGGGTTCTTCGCGATTCCGGGAGCCGACGAGTGGACGTTCATCTTCTCGAAGAACGCGACGTCCTGGGGTGCTTACTGGTACGACCCCAAGGAAGACGTTCTCCGCGTGACGGCGAAGCCCGCGAAGAGCGAATACCGAGAATGGCTCACGTACGACTTCGTCGAGCGTGAGCCCGCGAAGGCGACCGTCGCTCTGAAATGGGAGGAGCTGCAGGTCCCGTTCACGATCACGGTCGACGACGTCCCGGCCCGCTGGGTCGCGAAGATGCGCGACGAGCTGCGCGGCTACACGGGCTTCTCATGGGAGAACTGGCAGCGCGCGGCGGATTACTGCCTTCAGAACAAGATCAACCTTTCCCAGGCGCTCGACTGGGCGCAGCGGGCCGCGGGCCCGAACTTCGGAGGCTCCGGCGAGGTGCAGGCTCTCACGACGCTCGCGCGGGCTCAGGCGGCGAACGGAATGGAGGCGGAATCCGCGAAGACCTGGGACAAGGCCGTGAACCTGCCGGGCGCGACCTCCATCCAGATCCACCAGGTCGGCCGCAGCCTGATCGCCGAGGGCAAGGCGCAGCAGGCGCTGTCGATCTTCCAGACGAACGCGAAGCGCTTCCCGAACCAGTGGCCCGTCCACGTCGGTCTCATGCGCGGCTACGCGGGCGTCGGCGACGCGAAGAAGGCTCTCGAGGAAGCGCGCCTCGCGCTCAGGCAGGCGCCGGACGAGCCGAACAAGAAGGTCCTCACGGAGGCCATCGCGAAGCTCGAGAAGGGCGACACGAAGATCAACTGAGACATCGGGACCCTGCGGCCCGCCGGGCGCACGGCGGGCCGCGCCGTTTGCGGATAAACTGCCGCCGTGAAGACGGGCTCGTTCGAGGAGGCTTCGGACAAGTTCCGGGACGAGTGCGGTGTCTTCGGCATCTTCGGCCACCCGGACGCCGCGAACCTGACGTACCTCGGCCTCTACGCCATGCAGCACCGGGGCCAGGAATCCGCCGGCATCGTGACGTGGAACGGTACGCGGATGTCGGTGGAAAAGGGCATGGGATACGTGGCGGACCTCTTCGACGAGGGGCGCCTCTCCCGGCTTCCCGGCTCGTCGGCGATCGGTCACGTCCGGTACTCGACCACGGGCGAGTCGCGTCTCGAAAACGCGCAGCCCATCGTCTACAACACGAACAAGGGGCCGCTCGCGATCGCGCACAACGGCAACCTCGTGAACGCGGACGAGATCCGCGCCGAGCTGGAAGAAGAGGGCTCGATCTTCACGACGAGCTCGGACACCGAAGTCTTCCTGCACCTGATGGCGCGGTCACGCGTGGACGACGTCGTCGGCGCGCTCCGCGAGGCCCTCGCGCGCGTCCGCGGCGCCTACTCGATCGTCCTGCTTGCGAAGAACCGCGTGATCGCCGCGCGCGATCCGCAGGGCGTCCGGCCGCTGACTCTGGGCCGCCTCCGGATCGAGGGCGCGCCCGACGCGCGCGTCGTCGCCTCCGAGACGTGCGCGTTCGACCTCATCGACGCCGAGCCCCTGCGGGACGTCGAGCCTGGCGAGATCGTGGTCTTCGACGCCGGCGGAACGGCTTCCGCGTCGTTCGCGATGGGGCAGCGCACGGCCTTCTGCATTTTCGAGCACGTCTACTTCTCGCGGCCGGACTCCATGGTGTTCGGGAAGTCCGTGGCCGAGTCGCGGCGCTCCTTCGGCCGGCGGCTCGCGCTCGAGCATCCCGTCGGGGCCGACGTGGTCGTGCCCGTGCCCGACTCGGGCGTCTTCGCGGCGCTCGGCTACGCGGAGGAGAGCGGGATCCCGTACGGCATGGGGCTCGTGCGCAATCACTACGTCGGCCGCACATTCATCGAACCGAAACAGTCCATCCGCCACTTCGGCGTGAAAGTGAAGCTGAACCCGGTGCGCTCGGTCGTGGCCGGGAAGCGCGTGATCCTGGTGGACGATTCGATCGTGCGCGGCACGACGTCCAAGAAGATCGTCAAGATGCTGAAGGCCGCGGGAGCGAGCGAGATTCATATGCGTATCTCGTCGCCGCCCACGAAGAACCCCTGCCACTACGGGATCGACACGCCCCGGCGGAAGGAGCTCGTCGCCTCGACGCACGACCTCGAAGAGACCCGGAAATTCATCGAGGCCGACTCGCTCGGCTACCTGTCGCTCGAGGGCATGTTGACGGCCTTCGGGCGCTCCGAGAACGATTCCTGCGCGGCCTGCTTCTCGGGCCGGTATCCGATTCCGCTGACCGTGCCTGATCCGCAGGCAACGCTGTTTCCGACCGACGAACCGCCCGCGGACGTCTCGGGGGAGAGACCGGCCGAGGCCTTCCCGCGGCTCGTCCGTGCGGTCAAGACCTGAGGGCCTTGGCGGGCGCGGCCCAGGCGGCCGGGGATGAGCCGGAGTTCACGGCCGAGGTCGGAGGCCGGAGCGTGCGTCTCCGCCTTCGCGTCTCCGCCGGGGCCTCGCGCCGCCGCATCCTCGGCGTGCACGGGCGTGCGCTCAAACTGTCGGTGAAAGCCCCGCCCGAAAAGGGCAAGGCGAACAGGGACGTCCTCGCGCTCGTCGCCGAGACGTTCGGCCTCGCGACGTCGGATGTGGAGATCGTCTCGGGGGACACGTCCCCGGACAAGGTCGTGAGGTTGCCCCTCGCGTGCGCCGACGCCGCGCGGCGGTGGGCCTCGTTCAAGGCTCTTCTCTGACGCTGCTAGGATCCGCGCCGGGATGGAGCCTCGCCCGATGTCCTACGCGGATGCCGGCGTCGACATCGACGCGAAGATGGGGGCGGTCGCCCGCGCGAAGGACGCGATTCGCTCCACGTTCACGAGCGGCGTCGTGGGCGATGTGGGCGGCTTCGGAGGGCTGTTCCGCCCCGATTTCACGGGGATGTCCGACCCGCTCCTCGTGGCCTCGGCCGACGGCATCGGCACGAAGCTGAAGGTCGCCATCGCGGCGGGTATCCACGGCACGGTGGGGCAGGACCTCGTGAACCACTGCGTGAACGACATCCTCGTGCAGGGCGCGAGTCCGCTTTTCTTTCTCGACTACATCGCCACGGGAAAGATGCGGCCCGAGATCGTCGGCGAGCTCCTCGAGGGGGTCGCGAAGGCCTGCCGCGAGAACGGCTGCGCGCTCCTCGGGGGCGAGACCGCCGAGATGCCGGGCATGTATGCGGCGGGCGACTACGACCTCGCAGGGACGATCGTGGGCGCCGTGGACCGGCCGAAGCTCCTCGACGGAAGCAGGGTCTCGGAAGGGGATTTGCTCATCGGTCTGCCCTCTTCGGGCCTGCATACCAACGGGTACTCTCTCGCCAGAAAGATCTTCTTCGAAGGTTTGGGAATGACGCCGCAAACGGCGGTGCCGGAGCTCAGCGGCCAGACGGTCGCCGAGGCGCTGCTCGCGGTGCACCGCAGTTATCTCTCCTGCGTTCTTCCACTCGTAGAGAGTCTTCTTCTCTCGGCCATGGCCCACATCACGGGCGGAGGATTCCCGGACAACATCCCGCGCGTCCTGCCCGCTGGGCTCGACGCCGTCGTCCACCCCGACGCGTGGAGCTGGCCGCCTCTCTTCCGGTTCCTTCGGGACAAGGGGCCGGTTCCCCCGTCCGAGATGCTGCGCGTCTTCAACTGCGGCATCGGAATGGTCTTGATCGTCCCGCCGGCCCGAGGCCTCGAGGTGAAAAACCGGTTGGATACGAGCGGGGAAGACTGGAAGCAGATCGGGCGCGTTCAGAAGGGCGCGCGAACCGTTCGCTTCGTCTGAGCAGTGAGCGCCCCCGTTCCCTTTCCCCGTCCCCTCTGTCCGCTGCCGGCGCGCCTCGCGGTGCTGCTCTCCGGGCGGGGCTCGAACTTCGATGCGCTGGCGGAAGCCTGTGCTCGCGGCGAGATCCCCGGGAATGTCTGCCTCGTGATTTCCGACAACGCCGGTGCCGAAGGCCTCCGGAGAGCGGAAAGAAGAGGGATCCCGACGAAGGTGGTCGACAAGGCGGGCTGGCCGAACCGCGCCGGGAGGGAGGCCGCGCTCCACTCCTCCCTGGAAGAGGCCCGCCCTGATCTCGTCTGCCTCGCCGGCTTCATGCGCGTCCTCTCGCCCGCGTTCGTCGCACGCTGGCGCCTTCGCATCCTGAACGTGCACCCGTCCCTCCTGCCCGCCTTCCCGGGCCTCGGGGCGCAGGCCCAGGCGGTGGCCTATGGTGTCCGCGTGGCGGGAGCGACGG
>DASVJU010000109.1:0-18047 GCA_036385755.1 Thermoanaerobaculia bacterium | reverse complement strand
TCGTGTCCGGAATCGCCCTCGCCCTGCGCCTCGTCCGCCCCTCGGGCGCGCTGGCCGGCGCGCTTCTCGGGACGGTCATCCTCGCCTTCGGAACCGCGCCTCTCTATCTTCTGCTCTGGCTGTTCTTCGGCGTCGGCACGCTGGCGACGCGTCTGGGGAAGACGCGCAAGGAGGCGATCGGGAAGGCGGAGGAAAAGGGCGGGCGGCGCGGCGCGGAGAACGTCCTCGCGAACGTCGCCGTCCCCGCCTTCTGCGCCCTCGTCGCGGGGCTGGGGCCGAACGGCGACGTCTTTCGCCTCGCCGCGGCCGCGGCGCTCGCGACGGCGCTCATGGACACGGTCGGAACCGAGATCGGCCAGTCGATTGCTTCGCCCACGGTCCTCCTGCCCGATTTCCGCCGCGTGCCGCCGGGCACGGACGGCGCCGTTTCCGTGGCGGGCACGCTGGCGGGATTCGCGGCGGCGGTCCTCCTCGCGGCCGCGGGCGTCGCGGTCCTGCTTCTTACGAGAGGCGGCGCGGTCGCCGTCGTGCTCGCGGCCTGCGCCGGGACGGTTTTCGAGAGCCTCCTCGGGCGGGACGGCGCTCCCTGGCGCCTGTCGAACGGCCACGTCCTGAACTTCCTGAACACGCTCGCGGGCGCGGTCACGGCTCCGGCCCTCCTCGTGGCCGCGGGAGCCGTCTCGTGAACCTTCGACTCGCGGCGCGCCTTTCGCGTCCGTTCACGCTCCTGCCGCCTCTCCTCGGCATTCTCTCGGGCGCGGTCTGCGCGTTCGGAAGCGTGCACAACGCCTCTCGCAAAGTCACGCCGGAGCTGCTGGGAATCGTCGCGCTCGGCGCGCTCTGCGCGTCGCTCCTCAACGCGGCCTCGAACGTCCTCAACCAGATCACCGACCTCGAGGTGGACCGCGTCAACAAGCCCGACCGCCCGCTCGTCACGGGCGAGGTGTCCGTCGCCGCGGCGTGGCGTCTGACGTGGCTGCTCTACGTCCTCGCCCTCGTGCCCACGTGGGCGATCGTCGTGCCGGCGCGGCCGGGGCTTCTGGCGCGGGTTTGCGCCCCCCTCCGCGACCACCAGTGCTTCTTCCTGTTTCTCGGCGGGCTCCTCGCGACACTGATCTACTCCGTCCCGGCCTTCGGGCGTACGAAGCGCCTCGGGATGTGGGCGAACCTCACGATCGCGATTCCTCGGGGGTGCCTCCTCAAGGTCGCGGGCTGGACGCTCGTGGCTTCGGCGTTCTCCGTCGAGCCCTGGGCCATCGGATCGGTATTCGGCCTGTTCCTGCTCGGAGCGTCCTCGACGAAGGACTTTTCGGATGCCGCGGGGGACCGCGCCGGGGGGTGCGCGACGCTCCCCGTGAAATACGGGAACCGCCGGGCCGTCGCGATCATCTCGCCCTTTTTCGTCCTGCCCTGGCTTCTCGTGCCGCTCTTCGCGCGCGCGCCGGACCCCGCGGCGCCCGCCCACCGCCTCCTGAGCGGGAACCCGCTCCTCCTCACGGCGCTCGGCCTCTTCCTGGCCGCCTGGGGCGTGTATACGGTTTACCTTTTGAAGAGAAATCCGGACGAGCTGGCCACGTCGGAGAACCATCCCTCCTGGACCCACATGTACCTCATGCTCATGGCCGCGCAGATCGGCTTCGCGGCCGCTTATCTCCTGTGACCGCGTGTCACCGCGCCTTTTGTGAACGCGGGCCGTGAGCGTAGGATCTGAAGTCGTGGCCGAACCCGCCTACGCGATTCCGTCCCCGGACCTGCCGGCCCTCACGGTCCGCTGGGAGGGCCTCGTCGTCGCCATCGACGCGACGACGCTGAACACGATCGCCCGAAAGGCCACTCGCAACGTGCCCGAGGTCCGGGAGATCCTGATCGAGCCCGAGGACGGCCGGCTGGGCCTCACGGTGCGCATCAAGAAGGGGATTCCGGTAGCGTTCCGGAGCCACCTCGAGTCTCTGAGATTCAAAGACGGATTCCTCGGGTTCACGATCGTCGACCTCCGGATCTTCAGGAGGGTGCCGATCCCGAACTGGGTCATCACGAAGATCGTCGAGCGGCAGCCCGAGGGGCGCGCGTTCTTCTACCCCGAGGAGCGAATCGTCGTCCTGAACCTCAACGGCGTCCTGCCGCCCGAGCTCTCCGTGCAGGTGAAGGACGTCGTCTGCGAGAACGGCGAAATGCGCTTCATCTTCGGCCCCAGCCAGTACCGGCTGGACAAGGTCATCGCGGAGATGGGCCGGGACCCGTTCGAAGACGACTGAAGTTGTTCCGCAAATTTCTGCGGCTGCGGCGCCTCGAGGGGACGCTTCGATCGATCCAGCGCGAGTACTACGCGACCTCGCGCGACCAAGTCCCCGAGCTCTTCCCGCGCTACGCGCGGGCACTCGCAGAGGCCCGTGCCCTGACGTTCGCGGCGGAGCAAGGACGGCGCCCCGCCACCGGCCGGGAAACCAAGCTGCACCTCGGCTGCGGCGACCACCACCTGGAAGGCTGGTGGAACGTCGACCTCGAGCGCCGGGGAGAACTCCAGGCCGACCTGTCGCGGTCGATCCCTGTCCGTTCGGGCTCGGTCGACTACGTTCACTCTGAAGACTTCCTCGAGCACGTCGATCTGCCGCAGGGCCGCAGACTCCTCTCGGAGTGCTTCCGTGTGCTCCGGCCCGGAGGGGTCATGAGGCTGTTGACGCCCGACCTGCGGGCGATTGTCGAAAGGGTCTACCTGGAGCGCCAGACGCGCCACCTCACTTTCTGCAGGGTCAACCTCCAGGCCGAAGGCCCGTGCGAGGCGCTGAACATGTGGCTGCGTATGGAGGGCGGCGCCCACCGGTTCGTCTGGGACTACGAGCTTCTCGAGCGCGGGCTCACGGAGACCGGCTTCACGGTCCGGAGGGTCTCCTTCAACAGGTCTTGGCATGCCTCGCTGCGTTACCTCGACCTGAGGGACTTCGATCTCAATCTCTTCGTCGAGGCGACGAAGCCCCTTGAGATCTCCCCCTAGTCGATCCAGATCCTCACGTGCGCGTCCGGTGCGCTGATCTCCACGAGGTCGCCGCGCTCGGCGTGGCGAAGCTGCGCGAGGAGGGCGTCGACGTCGAGATCGCGGTCCGAGCTCGACACGGCGTCCACGATGTGCCAGGGGAGCTTGAGCGTCACGATCTCGTCCGGATGCTCCTTCTTGCGGACTTCGAGCGTCGCCATGTCGCCGTCCTTGCGGACGTGAATCTCGGCGTCCTCGTGCATGCGCACGACGTCCGTGCCGTCCGGCTTGTCCTTGAGCTCCTGCACGATCGTCCGGATGTCGCTCGCGTCGACGGACTGGTCGAAGTGGAGATCCATCTCCCGCCGCACCTTCCCGAGCGAGGCGAAGCGTAGCGCGCCGGAGACGAAAGCGTAGGGAACGGACAAGGAGACGTTCGAGGGACCCCCGGCCCCCGGCCGAAGGTTCTCCACCTTCATCCTCAGGAATCGGGGGCCCCGGACGCTTCCGGAGACGTGACCCGGGACGATCGCCGAATAGGCGAGGAGGAACAGGGCGAACAGAAAGAGAGCGTTGACGACGGACTGGACTTCTTTTCCGACGGGCTGTTTCACGTGGGCCTCCGCCTCCAGAGACAGGAACGAGGGACGACGGCGAAAGGTTCCCGGCGCCCCGGGCATGGACATTCCCGGCCGCCGATGCTAGCTTTTCCCGGCGGGGGACGGCCAATTGCCTCATTTCATCCATGACACGTGTATCGGCTGCGGGGTCTGTGAGATCAAGTGCCCGACGCACACGATCACCGGCGGCAAGAACGAGAAGTTCGTGATCCACCAGGAGCGGTGCATCGACTGCTCCGTGTGCGCTGTCTACTGCCCGGTCTCCTGCATTCAGGACCAGCACGGCGACCTCGTCCAGAAGGTCAAACCGAAGGACATCCCGAAGGCGATCGTCGACCGGGAGCTCTGCACGGCGTGCGAGTTCTGCATCGACATCTGCCCGTTCGACTGCATCCATCTCGTGGCCGACCCGCTCGCCCCGAACTTCCACTACAAGGTCGCCGAGGTGGACGCGGCGCCCTGCGTGTCCTGCCGGCTCTGCGAAACCGTGTGCGACAAGGACGCCATCTACGTCCCGAACCCGGTCACGCAGGCGAAGCAGTACCTGCCGGTGCTTTGATCGACTCCGCGCCGCCGCCGGCACAGTCACGGGACCCTTTCGAAGAACCTTCCTCTTCCTCTGAAGCCACTCCTGCCGGCCGTCTTCTCGTCCAGTTCTTCGTCATCCCGCTCTTCGTCGTCGGCGTGGCGGTCTTCGTCTTCTGGCTCTTCGGCGCGATCGCCGTCGACCGGAAGAACGCTGCCGAGCTGCTCAACGACGTGCGGACGGGAAGCCGGAACCAGCGCTGGCAATCGGCCTTCGAGCTCACGAAGAAGCTGCCCGCCATGACGGACCCGAAGGAACGCGCGGCGTTTTCGGCGGCAGCGCTCCGCGCATACGAGGGCGCCGAAAAAGACGACCCGCGGGTGAAGCGGTACCTGACGCTCGTCCTCGGGCGCCTCGGAGACCCGCGCGCGGTTCCGCTCCTCGAGAAAGCGCTCGACGACGCGGATCCCGAAACGCGGCTCTATGCGCTCTGGTCGCTGGCGCTCGTCGGGGATCCGTCGTCGGCGGTGCGGGTGCGCCCTCTTCTCGAGTCCGAGGACGCCGGTGTCCGCAAGACGGCGGCTTTCGCGGCCGGAAGGATGGAAGACGGGGAGGCCGTGCCCGCGCTCAGGAAGCTGCTCGCCGATTCCGTCACGGACGTGAGATGGAACGCAGCGCTGGCCCTTGCGACGCTCGACGACCCGGCGGGCCGCGACGTCCTCCTCGGGATGTGCGATCGCGAACGGCTGCGCACGACGCCCGGGCTCTCCGCCGAGCAGCAGGAGGACGCGCTTCTCAACGGCCTGCGCGGCCTCGTCCTCCTGCATGACCCCGCGGCGAAGGCGCTCGGCGGGAAGATGGGCGAGTCGGACCCGTCCCTGCGCGTTCGGCGCGAGGCGAAGAAGATCCTGCTCGCGTCGAAGGCCGAAAAGCCGGCGGCTCCGGAAAGGTCCGGGCCCTGAGCATTAACGCGGTCCGGAAACGCTCCTTGACGGAGTCCGGAATATTTGAGACTTTGTCTCACGGTTTTTCTAGAGGGGGCGGATGACGGAATCGGGGTCTCTGGGAGTCTCGGCCGCGGGAAACGCCGCCGGTGCCCCCACGCGCCGCGGTTTCATCAGCTGGCTCGCCGTCGGCTGGCTCGCGTTCGCCGCCGGCATCGGCGCGTTCGTGACGACGATGGCGCGCTTTCTCTTCCCGAACGTCCTCTTCGAGCCTCCGTCATCCTTCAAGGCGGGATTTCCGTCGGACTATCAGGTCGGAGAAGTGGACGAGCGCTGGAAAGAGAAGTACCAGATCTGGGTCGTGCGCAACACGGAGATGACCTACGCGCTGATCACGGTTTGCACGCACCTCGGCTGCATCCCGAACTGGCTCGCGGCCCAGAACAAGTTCAAATGCCCGTGCCACGGATCGGGCTACTACCGGTCGGGCATCAACTTCGAGGGCCCGACGCCCCGCCCTCTCGAGCGCGCGGCCATCTCCATTTCGCCCGACGACGGACAGATCTTCATCGAAAAGGCGCGAAAGTTCCTCTACGAGAAGGGCCAGTGGACGGACCCGGCCGCATTCATCAAGACATAGGACGAGGATGAAGAAGAGAGAGAATTTCTTCGAAGGAAAGTGGGGTGCGGCGTGAGCCTCGAGAAGTCGTGGCGCCACCTGCAGCGCACCGTCACCCAGACCCAGGTCTGGAAGTCCATCTTCCGCGTCGGAATTCCGAACACGAACCGCAAACGCGTGCTCGCGATGCTCGGCAACGTCGTCCTGCATCTCCATCCCGTCAAGACCCGCAAGTCGGGCGTGAAGATGCGCTACACGTGGTGCGCGGGCGGGATGACGTTCTTCCTGTTCCTCGTGCTCACGTTCACGGGCCTGCTTCTCATGTTCTATTACCGGCCTACGATCGAGTACGCCTACGGCGACATGCTCGACCTGAGGGAACAGGTTCCCTTCGGAATCATGCGCGAGATGCACCGCTGGGGCGCGCACGCGATGGTCATCACGGTCTGGATCCACATGTTCCGCGTGTTCATGACGGGCTCTTACAAGCCGCCGCGCGAGTTCAACTGGAACGTGGGCGTCGTCCTTCTCGTCCTCACGCTCCTCCTCTCGTTCACAGGTTATCTCCTGCCGTGGGACCAGCTCGCGATCTGGGCGATCACGGTCGGGTCGAACATGGCCCGGGCGACGCCTCTCGCCGGTAACGAGGGCCCGTTCTCCGCGCAGCTCGCCGTGAACGGCGTGAACCTCGTGACGGCGGGCAGCGACGCCCGCTTCGGCCTCCTCGGCGGGCGCATCGTGGGCGCGAACGCGCTCCTCAGGTTCTACGTCCTCCATTGCGTCTTCATCCCGCTCGTTGCCGCGTTCCTCATGGCCGTCCACTTCTGGCGGGTCCGGAAGGACGGCGGGATCTCGGGGCCTCTCTAGAGCCGATGACAGCCATCAAGAACCTCATCAACTGGCTCGCGTCGCCCGCGATCGCGGTGACGCTGTCCATGATCGGGCTCGTCGGCGCGATGTTCTGCAAACCGCTCTGGACGAAAAAGGGCGGCCTCCTTCTCTTCGCGACGCTGATCGGCGGGTTCGCGTTCAGCTTCACGGACCCGAATTTCCGCATCGTCGCGAGCATGCCCGACAACGTGCCGATTCTCGGCATGCTTTTCCTCGTCGGCTTCTTCTTCTGGTATGCGATGTATCAGGCGCATCTCAACGACGCGCGCCTCGCGATGGGCATGCCGCCGCTCGAGAAGGAAGACAGCGACAAGAAGGTCTTCTCCTGGCCCGACCTCGTCTACGTCGAGCTCGTCTCCCTGATCGTGTGCTCGATCGTGATGATCCTCTGGTCGATCGTCCTGAAGGCTCCGCTCGAGGAGCCGGCGAACCCCGGCGCCGCCCCGAATCCGGCGAAGGCGCCCTGGTACTTCCTCGGCCTCCAGGAGCTGCTCGTCTACTTCGACCCGTGGATGGCGGGCGTCGTCCTTCCCACGCTCATCATCGTCGGCCTCATGGCGATCCCGTACATCGACACGAACCCGCGCGGGAACGGCTACTTCTCCTTCCGCGAAAGGAAGTGGGAGATCGTCATGTTCTGCTTCGGGTTCATCATTCTCTGGGTCGTCCTCATCATCCTCGGGACGTTCCTCAGGGGCCCGAACTGGAACTTCTTCGGGCCCTACGAGTACTGGGACCCGAACAAGCTGGTTCCGCTGAACAACGTGAGCGTCTCGGAGATCTTCTGGGTGAAATGGCTGAAGACGGCGCTCCCGACGTACTGGTTGAAACGCGAGCTGCCCGGCATCCTCCTCGTGCTGTTCTACATGGGAGCACTGCCGGGTCTTCTCAGCAAGACGCTCTTCAAGCGCTTCTACGAAAAGATGGGCATGGTGCGCTACTTCGTGGGCGTGAACCTGTTCCTCATCATGTTCGCGGTGCCGATCAAGATGTATCTGCGGTGGATCTTCAACCTCAAGTACATCGTCAACATCCAGGAGTTCAGCTTCAATATCTAGCATGGCCAAAGCACCTCCGCCCGAACCGATCGACCACCACTACGACATCAGGAGGCTGACGAAGGTCTTCGCGATCGCGTCCATCCTCGTGCTGCCGGCGTTCGCGTGGATGACGTGGCAGGACTACGGGCGCGACTGGAAGAGCTGGCAGAAGAAATTCGTCGAGAACGACCGCAAGAGGACGCGGGCGGCCCTCCGGACGGCTTCCGAGAAGATCGATCCCGAGGCCGAAGAGAAATTCCTCGAACAGAAACGCGAAGGCGCGCGCGAGCTGCGCCGCAACCGCACGGCGGTGTCGGAGGCCGAGGACAAGGCCCGGAAGGCCGAGGGCGCCTGGTACCTGACCGACCAGGACTTCCGTTTCAAGAAGGCCGAGATGGACACGGCGCGGTACGACTTCGAGACTCTTCAGAAGGAAGCTCCGAAGTCCTCGGGAACGGCATCTTCACGAAACAAATATGAACGGCTGAAGACCGCGTACGAGACCTCCACCGTCACGGAGCAAGCGGCTCGCGCGCGACGGGACGACGCGAAAGCCGAACTGGCGGCGCTCGAGAAGACGAAGAAAGACGCCGAGGAGGCGCTCGCCGCGCTGGACGCCGACTACGACCGCTTCCAGGCGAAGATCCGGACGCTCCGCCAGAACGACGCGTTCTATTTCGTGCGCAACGCGCCCATCGCGGACATGCTCGCCCCGTCCCTCAAGATCCAGCAGGTGCAGCTCGACGGGCTTTACAACGACGTGAACTTCCTCCGGAGTCAGCGCGTCGACCGGTGCGTCACCTGCCATATCGCGGCCGAGACCCGCGGGTTCGAAGACAAGGACAAGTACCCGCAGTCCGTCCTGAGGACGCACCCGCGCCTCGACCTCTTCGTCGACTCCAACTCGCCGCACCCGTACGCGACGTTCGGCTGCACGTCGTGCCACGGCGGGCGGGACCGCGCGACGGACTTCACGCGCGCGGGCCACATGCCGAACGACTACGGGCGCTACGAGCACCTCGCCACGCAGCTCGAGTCGGGGCGCGACGAAAAGGGCCTTCCAACCGACGACGACGTCGTGAAGGAAGACATGGACGAGACGCAGACGGGCCGCTGGATGAAGGAGTACGACTGGGAGGTCGACAAGTTCAACGACCTGCCCATGTACCCGATGAAGGCCGTGGAGGCCGGTTGCTTCCGCTGCCACAGGACCGACGCCGGGCACCCGAAGGCGGCGAAACTCGACCAGGGCCGCAAGCTCGTCGAGCAGCTCGGCTGCTGGAGCTGCCACAAGATGAAGGGACTCGAGGACCTGCCGCGCATCGGGCCGAACCTTTTCCGGGTGGCTTCCAAGACGACGCCCGAGTGGACGGCGCGCTGGCTCGTCAACCCGCGGGCTTTCCGCAACAACACGAAGATGCCCCGCTTCTTCTACCTCGAGAACTTCGAGGGCGAGGCCGGGCACCGGCTCACGGACACGATGGTCGCGGGCGTCACGGCCTATCTCTTCGAGAAGTCGGAGAAAGCGTCGTGGCCTTTGGTTGCAAAAGGGGATGCGGCGCGAGGCCAGCAGCTGTTCGAGAACGTGGGCTGCCAGGGCTGCCACGTGTCCGAACCGGGCGCCGAGCGGCACGTGATGGACGGCTGGCGCCAGCACGGCCCGAACCTGATCGGGCTGTCCCAGAAGGTGACGCCGGAGTGGCTCGCGGCCTGGTTGAAGGACCCGAAGGCCTACAACGCCGAGACGCGGATGCCGAACCTGCGCCTGACGGACGACGAGATTGCCGATCTCGTGGCGTACCTCATGTCGCGGCCGGCGCAGCCCGAGTTTCAACGCAGCAGGGCTCCGAAGGCAGACGAGACGGAGCGCGACGCGCTCGTCTTCGATTACCTCACGCAGACGAAATCCGTGGTGGAGGCGAAAGCCGACGTCGTGAAGATGACGCCTCGCGAGAAGGACCTCTTCGTCGGCGAGAAGATCATAGGCCACTACGGGTGCTACGCCTGCCATGCGATTCCGGGGTTCGAAAAGGCAAAACCGATCGGCGTCGAGCTGTCCGAGTGGGGGAACAAGCCGGTTCACCTCCTCGACTTCGGTTTCCTCCACCTGCCTCACACGCGCGCCGACTGGTTCGCCCAGAAGGCCGGCCAGCCGCGCTCTTTCGACCGCGAGAAGGTGAAGACGTTCCAGGAGAAGTCGCGCATGCCGCAGTTCTCCCTCTCGCCCGCGGAGATCGAAGCCGTCGAGACGGTCGTCCTCGGAATGCAGAAGGACGACATGGCCGACGCGCTCAAGGTGAAGGCCGCCGGCCCTCGGGCGGCGGTCGAGGCCGGGCGCCGCATCGTGAAGGACTACAACTGCCAGGGTTGCCACATCCTCGAGGACAAGGGCGGGCAGATCCGCGAGGCGATGACGGCGAACAAGATCGATCTCGCGCTCGCGCCGCCCATCATTCGGGGCGAAGGCGCCAAGGTGCAGAGCGACTGGCTCTTCTCCTTCCTGCACGCCCCGCGCTCGGGCCAGATCCGGCCGTGGCTGAAGGTCCGGATGCCGACGTTCCCGTTCAACCCCGACCAGCTCAACTCTCTCACGTCGTATTTCGCCTCTTTGGACAAGGCGCGCTATCCGTTCGACGGCCGCGTCGAGGCGCTCGACGCGCGCTCGCGCGCGGCGGGGGCGAAGACGTTCGAAGCGCTCAAGTGCGCCCAATGCCACCCGACGTCCGAGGACGCGTTCGCGCTCGCGCTCCGCACGGGCAAGACGCCCGCGGACCTCGCCCCGATCCTCGCCGCTGCGCACGACCGCCTGCGGTACGAGTGGATCGCGGACTGGATCAAGCGGCCCGAGGAGTGGATGCCGGGAACGCGGATGCCCACGAACTTCCCGAAGATGGACGACGGCCCCGGCAAGCCCGAGAAGCGCATCTCGCCGCTGGCCCCCGCCCTCGATTCTCCGGCGTTCACGGGTTTCAAGAAGGATCTCGTGGCGATCTGGGGCTCCGAGGCGGAGGCGAAGGCCTACATTGGCGATCCCGACCGCGTCACGAAGGCGCTGCGCGACCACGTCTGGTCGCTCGGCAACGACTTTCTGACGGCGCCGGGCAAGATCAAGGCGCCTGCGGTCGTCGCGGCAAAGTAGGCTCGTGGAAAGAAGACCCGTGCGCTTCGTGCACGCGTTCGTGCTCGTCGTCTCGGTGGTTTTCTTCTTAGAAGGAAATATTGGCGGCGGCGAACGGGCTGCCGGCGGTGCGCCAGCCGCGGGCAGCGGCGCATCGGCCTCGTCTCCCTCTTCACCTTCTAAGAAATTCTCAAGCGCCCGTGCCTCTGCCCCGGCGCAGGAGGCCAGCGACGGGGTCTTTGGCAAAATTTCTCTCTCCGGTCCTGTCCCGAAGCTCGCCGCCCGCCCCGTAAACGCGGACGCAGCCGTGTGCGGGCGCACCGACCGCCCGAGCCCGTCCCTCGTCCTTTCGAAGGACAAGGGTCTCGCGAACGCCGTCGTGTGGCTGGAAGGAGCAAAGGGCCTCGCGCCGCCGAAGGGCCCGTTCCGGCTCGACCAGAAGAACTGTCTCTTCACGCCCTACGTGCAGATCGTGTCGAAGGGCGCGCCGGTCGTCTTCGGCAACTCCGACGCGGTCCTCCACAACGTCCATGCGGCCACGGCGGGCTCCGCGCTGATCTTCAACAGGGCGATCCCGATCAAGGGGCAGACGTTCACCGAGACGTTTTCCGAGACGGGCATCGTGCGCGTGAAGTGCGACGTCCACACGTGGATGACGGCGTGGCTCTTCGTGGCCGACACGGTGTACGCGGCGGTCAGCGACGCGGAGGGCCGCTACGCGTTCCCCGGCGTTCCGCCCGGCACGTATCGCCTCAGAGCCTGGCACGAAATTCTCGGCGAAAAGTCGCAGCCGGTGACGGTCCCGGCGTCCGGAGCCGCCCGGGCGGACGTCGTGCTCACTCTCCTAGACGGCTGAACTCTGCCGCGAAGGTCCGAACCTGGGGCTTGCTCCAGTCGGCCGCCCCCACGAAATGCTGCACGATCTCGCCGGAAGGCGCGATGAAGAACGTTTCGGGATACCCCGTCGCGCCATAGCGGCCGGCAATCGTGCCCTTCGGATCCAGGGCGACCGGCAGGCCCGAGATTCCGCGCTCCTTCAGCCACGCATCGACGACCTTCCAGTCCTCGTCGACCGAAACGGCCAGGAAGTCGACGCGCGGGTCGTCCTTCGTGTCCCGGACGAATTTCACGAGATCGGGCATCTCTTCGCGGCAGGGCGCGCACCACGTCGCCCAGAAGTGCAGGATCAGCCCCTTGCCGGTCTTCGCGGCGAGATCGCGGCGGGTGCCGTCCCTCCCGAGCACGACGAGGGGCCCTGCGGGAACGGTGGGCTTTGCGGCAGCGGCCGGCACGGCGGCGGGAGTCTTCGTGGCGGGCTGAATCAACGCATCCTTCGCGAACCAGGCGGCCGCCGCGGCCGCGAGAACCGCCGCGGCGAGGACGGCGGCCTTGCTCTTCGAATCGCTCATGCGCGCGCTCGAATCCCTGTGAGAGGCGTCATGGGCTCGGACAGGATCCCGAGGCGCGAGAGCGGCCAGTCGTAGGCAACGGGGTCTCCGGGGTTCAGGAGGCGCAACCAGCCCGTCGCCTCGCGCGACGCAGCGAGATCCGCGGTCCTGCGGCGCGTGAGGCCGATGCGGCGCGAGATGCGGTGCACGTGGACGTCCATGGGGAGCAGGAGCCGCGCGGGCGTGAAGCGCCCGCCCGTCCAGAGGCCGAGGTCGAAGCCCTCCGTCCGGATCATCCAGCGCAGGAAGAGATGCGAGCGCTTGCAGGCGGAGCCCCCGGCGGGGGAGGGCAGAAGAAAGCGCAACCCGCGCGAGGGGGCGGCATGGGGAGAAGAGAGGAGAAGAAAAAGACTTCTGTGAAAGGAAGAAAGAGCAGCGACGTAGTCCGAAGGGGCGGCGTCGGTTTCGTCTCCCGCCGCGAAAAGGGTGCCGAGGGAGCCGTGCGCGTGCCGTGCCCTCTTCACCATTCTAAGAAAATCCCCCATGTCCTTGCCGGACACCCACCGGTGCCGGAATGTGCGCAGGGCGGCAAGATTCTTCTCGTCCCATGAATCGAGGAATTTCGCGGGATTCGGCCCCATCGCCGCGAGCACCCGGGCCACCGAAGCCTGGATGGACGCGACGCGGCCGAACGCGAGGGAGGCCGAGAGGAAAGCGACCACCTCGCGGTCACCGGGATCCCCGTACCCGTGCGCGAAGACGAGCGGATCGGAATCGAGGCGGCGGGAGCGCCACTCCTCGCGCAGGGTCTCGAGGCGCTCGCCGAGGAGGGCGAGGTTCCGGGGGCCGCCCGCGCGCCGTCTCATGCGCCTACGCTAGCATCCTCGCCGTGAGTCCGCGACGCCCCGAGAAGGAGGCTCCTCCTCCGCCCGAAAAGAAGCCCGACTCGAACCGGACGATTCTGGTCGGCGTTTACGGACGCGAGATTCCGAGGGAGATGGCCGAGGACCAGCTCGACGAGCTGGAGCGCCTCGTCGAGACGGCGGGCGGCCGGGTCGTCGCGCGCGCGCTCCAGGAGCGCCGCGGGCCTGACCCCGCCACGTACGTCGGCTCGGGGAAGGTCGAGGAGATCGCCGAGGCGGCGCGCGCACAGAACGTCGGCTGGACGGTCTTCGACGACGAGCTCACGCCCACGCAGACGCGGAATCTCGACAAGAAGCTGCCGACGCAGGTGCTCGACCGCGCGGGTGTCATCCTGCGTATCTTCGCGGCCCGCGCGCGTTCGCGGGAAGCCATGACGCAGGTCGAGCTTGCGCGGTTGCAGTACGAGCTTCCGCGCCTCGCGGGACCCTCCCACGGCCTGGCCCAGCAGCGCGGCGGCGGCGCGTTCCGCGGCGGCGCGGGTGAGCGCAAGATCGAACTCGACCGCCGCCGCGTGCGCACACGCATCGCGCGGCTGAAAGAAGAGCTGAAAGCCATCGAGACCCAGCGCGACGTTCGGCGGAAGGGGCTCAAGCGGGTCGCGACGGTCTCGCTCGTCGGCTATACGAACGCCGGGAAGACGACGCTCTTCAATCGTCTGACCGCCTCGAAAGAGTTCGCCGAAGACCGTCTCTTCGCCACGCTCGACCCGCGGCACGCGCGGCTCCACGGCGTGGGCGGGCGCGCGATCGTCCTCGCCGACACGGTCGGCTTTCTCCGCAAGCTCCCGCACACGCTCGTCGCATCGTTCAAGTCTACGCTCGCCGAGGTGAAGGACGCGGACCTTCTCGTCCACGTCGTGGACGCGTCCTCCCCCCAGGCCTCCGAACAGCGGGCCGTCGCCGAGGAGGTGATCGCGGGCTTCGGCGTGGAGAAGAGGCGCATCCTCCTCGCGTACAACAAGACCGACCGCCCGCACGCGGGCGCGCTCGACGCCGACGCCATCCGGATCTCGGCGGCCACGGGAGCGGGGCTCCCCGAGCTCCTCGAGGCGATCGTCGCGCGCCTGACGGCCCTCGGCTCGCGGATGCCGTTCTACGGATCCGGGAATGCCAGCGGCTGAGGGCCCGGCTCTCCTCAGCACGCGCGTCGAGCGGCTGGCCGCGGCGGGCTTTCTCGTTCTCGCGGCGATCCTCGCCGTGACGGCTCTCCTCGGGGACAGCGCGGCTTTCGACGAGGTGATTCACCTCCCGGCCGGCATCGTCCAGCTGAAGATGGGAGATCTGCGCCTCGCGCCGGACCATCCTCCCCTCGCGCGGCTCTGGGCAGCGCTGCCCTCCGCCTTCCTGCCCGTCGTGCTGCCGGACCCGAACCGCGATGCCTTCCGGACCGGCGAGTTCGTCATCGCGGGCCGCGAACTTCTCGAAGGGAATCCCCGGCTCCCGCTGCTCACGCTCTCGCGCCTCATGGTCGTCGCGCTGCTCCTCGTGCTTCTCATTCTCGTGCGCGCCGTCGCGCGCTCTCTCTTCGGCGCAGACGCGGGCCTGCTCGCGCTCGCGGTCGCGTCCTTGTCGCCGTCGCTTCTCGCGCATGGGCATCTCGTGACGACGGACCTGCCGGCGGCCCTCCTCTTTCTCGCGGTGCTCCTGGCGTTCGCCCGCCTCGGCGAAGAGCTTCGCCCCGTCCGTCTCGTCACGGCGGCCCTGCTCCTCTCCGCGCTCGTCCTCACGAAGTACTCGTGGCCGATCGTCCTCCCGGCCCTTCTCTCGATGGGGATCCTCGCGGCCGCCTCGCGGGGCGAGCGCGTCGTCTCGCTTGCCGGCGTCGCGTTCGTTTGCGCGCTCGTCGCCTGGGGGGCGATCTGGGCGTGCTACGGCTTCCGGTTCTCGCCTTTCCGCGGGCCCCGAGCCGCACAGGCGCGCATGCACGTGCCTCTTCAGGCCGGGATCCCCGCCGTGACGAGCCACGAGGAGGCCTGGGCGACCGTCCTGAGCGATTCCGGAGGCATCCCCATCACGGGGCCCACGGCGGGGTTCGTGCGTTGGGCCAGGAGACACCGAATCCTGCCGGAGGCCTGGATCTACGGCGTCATGCTGCTCAAGAAGATGTCGTATCTGCGAACGGCCTTCTTCCACGGAGAGATCGGGCCGGGATGGGCGGCGTATTTCCCGGTCGCGTTTCTGATCAAGTCCCCCCTTCCCGAGCTCCTCCTCGGCGCGCTCGGGCTGGCGGCGATCGCGGCGCGGCGAGCTCCGCCGCGGGACCCTCTTCTCGCGTGGGGCCTCGCCGTCTTCACCCTGTCGTACGGCGTTTTCGCCGTTCTCTCGACGATGAACATCGGCGAGCGCCACCTTCTGCCGCTGCATCCGGTTCTCGCCGTCATCGCTGGGGCGGGCGCGGCCTGGGCTCGGGTCCGGTGGGGGAAGGCTCTCCTCTTCGCGCTCGTCCTCTGGCTGGGCGCGGAAGTTGCCCTCGTCCATCCGAACGAGCTCGGCTACTTCAACGAGACGGTGGGAGGCTGGAAGAACGGCTCCCGATGGCTCGCCGACAGCAACGTCGACTGGGGCCAGGACCTCCTGCGCCTCGCCCGTTGGACGAAGGAGAACGGCGACCCGGAAGTCAAGCTCGCGTACTTCGGCGCGGCGGACCCGCGGCGATTCGTCCCTCACGCGACGAACCTGGCGAGCGCGTATCCGTTCGGCGAGCGCGCGCTTCTGAAGCCCGGCGTCTACGTCGCGAGCGTGAACCAGCTCATCGGGCTCTTTCTTCCGATCGCGCGCGACGACTTCTGGGACAAGCCGGCGAACCGGGAGTGGTACGAGAGCCGTTGGGACATGGCGCGCGCGTTCGGCTTCGTGCGCCCGCCCGGCCTCCTCGGCCGGGAAGCGGCGGCGTGGGAGGCCTTCGAGGCGGCCGAGAGAGGCCGCCTGCTCCGCGCCCTCTGGACGCGCGCGCCGGATGCCTTCATCGGGACGTCGCTTCGCGTCTACCGCCTTTCCCAGTCCGACCTCGACGCGATCCTGCCGCCCGAGACTTCGTAATACGATCCATAGAGTCTTGGAGGAATCGCGATGAGCGCACCCGTCGAATACCGCCAGCACGGCCAGGCCGTCTGGCTGGACAGCATTTCCTCGAAGATGATCCATTCGGGAAGGCTTTCGTCACTGATCGAGGAGGGCTCGATCTACGGCGTGACGTCGAACCCGACGATTTTCGGCCAGGCCATCGTGAAGAACGAGGGCGACTACAACGCCGGCATCGAGCTTCTCGCCCGCGACGGGAAGGACGCCTTCGCGATCTACGACGCGCTCACGCAAAAGGACATCGGCGAGGGCGCGGACGCGTTCCGGGCCCAGCACGAAAAGAATCCCGTCGACGGATGGATCTCCCTCGAGGTCCTGCCTTCGCTCGCTAACGACACGGAGAAGACCGTGGCCGAGGCGAAACGGCTCGCGGGCTCGCTCGCCCGCCCGAATGTCTTCATCAAGGTGCCCGCGACGCCCGCGTGCATTCCCGCGATCCGCCGCCTCATCGGCGAGGGGGTCTCGATCAACGTGACGCTCATGTTCAACCGCAGGCACTACCGGGACGTCGCGAACGCTTACGTCGACGGGCTTTCGGACCTTGCGGCGAAGGGGGGAGACCTCTCGCGCGTCCACTCGGTCGCCTCGTTCTTCGTCTCGCGCGTCGACACGCTCATCGACAAGCGTCTCGACGAGATGGCGCAGAAGGCGTCGGAGCCCGAGAAAGCACGCCTCGAGGGCCTGCGCGGCAAGGCGGGCATCGCGAACTCGAAGGTCGTCTACGAGGACTTTCTCGCCGTCTTCGCCGCCGGGCGCTTTCTCGCGCTCGGCGCGAAGGGCGCGCGCGTCCAGCGCCCCCTCTGGGCGTCCACGGGGACGAAGAACCCGGCCTATTCGGACCTCCTCTACGTCGAGAACCTCGTCGGGCCCGACACCGTGAACACGATGCCCGAGAAGACGCTCGAAGCGCTCCTCGATCACGGCCGAACGCCTCGAGACACCGTGAAGGAAGGCCTGCCCGCCGCCCGCCAGACACTCGACGATCTCCGCGCCGCCGGCATCGACGTCGAGGCGGTCGGGGACGAGCTCCAGAAGAGCGGCGTCCTCCTGTTCGAGAAGTCGTACGACAACCTGCTTGCATCGATCGAGACGCGCCGCGTCGAGGCCATGAAGACGCGCCCGAGGGTGCGGGAGTGATCCTCGGAGACTTCGAGGCTCCGGAGCTCACCGACGCGGTGGTCGCGAGGCTCGCGGCGCTCGGCGTCGCGACCCGCGCCGACATCCTCAAAATGACGACGCTCGCCGCGTCGGGCCATCCCGGCGGCTCGATGTCGTCGATCGACTTCGAGCTCGTCCTCTGGGGCTTTTCGAACTGCGATCCGAAGAATCCGTTCGCCCAGGGGCGCGACCGCGTCGTCATCAGCCACGGTCATACGTCGCCGGCCGCCTACGCGGCGCTCGCGCACCTCGGCTTTTTCGACCCGTCACTCCCGCTCCTCGGATTCCGGCGCGGCGGATCTCCGTTCGAGGGGCACGTCGAGAGGGACGTTCCCGGGATCGAATGGGGCACCGGCAACCTCGGGCAGGGTTTCTCGGCGGCCGTCGGTTTCGCGCTGGCGGCACGAATCAAGGGGGACGGCTCGAAGGTCTTTTGCGCGATGGGGGACGGCGAGCAGCAGAAGGGCCAGCTCTCGGAGGCGCGGCGCTACGCGGTGAAGTTCTCTCTCACGAACCTCGTCGCCCTCCTCGACTGGAATCGCGTCCAGCTCTCGGGGACGAACGACGACATCCTCAAGCAGGACATCGTCGCGGACTGGAAGGCCGACGGCTGGGCGGTGATCGAGCTCGACGGTCACGACGTCCGCGCCGTGTATCGCGCGGTCCGCGCGGCGTTAGGCGCGGCGGTCCCGACGCTCGTGGCCTGCCACACGGTCATGTCCAAGGGCGTCCCCTTCATGGAGAAGGACGGCTACAAGTGGCACGGGG
>DASVJU010000108.1:0-12123 GCA_036385755.1 Thermoanaerobaculia bacterium | reverse complement strand
CCGGGCTGGTTCGAGAAGTCGAAGGGCGAGGCCGAATCCTGCGGATTCAATGCGTCCGGCGCTTCGAGCGATCCCTCCATCAGCTCGTTCGCGATGTCCGACGTGGACTGAATGCCCTGGATCTTGAGCTTGAACTCGTTCGGGTTGCTCGAGCGGCGGATCGCCTCTTCCAGCGTGATGAGGCCCGTCTTGTAGAGCTGGAAGAGCGACTGGTCGAACGTCTGCATCCCGTACTGCGAGGTGCCGGCCTTAATGGCGTCGTGGATGTACTTCGTCTTTTCCTTGTTCTCGATGCAGTCGCGGATGTAGTTCGTCGCGATCAAGATCTCGATGGCCGGGACGCGTCCGAGTCCGTCCGCGCGCGGGAGAAGCCGCATCGAGCAGACGGCCTTGATGACGGCGGCGAGCTGGAGGCGGATCTGCTTCTGCTGGTGCGGAGGGAAGACCGAGATGATGCGGTTGACCGTCTCCGTCGCGTCCATCGTGTGGAGGGTCGACATGACGAGGTGGCCGGTTTCGGCCGCCACGAGCGCCGTCTCCACGGTCTCGAAGTCGCGCATTTCGCCGACGAGGATGACGTCCGGGTCCTGCCGGAGGGCCGCCCGGATGGCCGACGCGAACGAGCGCGTGTCGACCTCCAGCTCACGCTGGTTGATGATCGACTTCTTGTCCCGATGGAGGAATTCGACGGGGTCCTCGATCGTCATGATGTGCTCGGCGCGCGTCGAGTTGATCTGGTCGATCATCGCCGCGAGCGTCGTGGACTTTCCCGAGCCCGTCGTGCCCGTCACGAGGACGAGGCCGCGCGTCTCCTCGCAGATCCGCTCCAGGACGGGCGGAAGGAGGAGGTCGCGGATCGTGAGGATGCGGGCGGGAATGACGCGGCAGACCATTCCGACCGTTCCGCGTTGCTGGAAGATGTTGCAGCGGAACCGCCCGAGACCTGGCACCGAGTACGCGATGTCGATCTCGAAGTTGTTCTTGAATTTTTCCTTCTGCCGCGACGACATGATCGAGAACGCCATCGCGATCGTGTCTTCCTGCATGAGGCGCTTGAGGTCCACGAGAGGGATCAGTTCGCCATCCACCCGGATGATCGGGTGCGCTCCCACCTTGAGGTGGAGGTCCGACGCCTTCCGCTCGACCGATATCTTGAGCAGGTCGTTGATGTGCATGAGCGCCCTCCGAGCCTCCGGGGATTACGACAAGGATAGGCATTTCAGGCACTTGGGTCAACGCGAAGGGTGACATCGAGACCCCTTCCCGCTGTATATTTCCCGGGCCTTCAGGGAGGACGACGATGGCGAAGTCCAAGGAGCCAAGTCACGAGATGACCGATGAGTCGACCGGCGTCACGCGCCGCGGTCTGATCAAGGGGATCGCGAGCGCCGTCGGCGTAGTCTCGGCCGGCGCGACGACGCTTCTCATCGAGGCGCGCCACGAGCTTCGAGCGGCGAACGGCGGCGGCCTCATCCCCGTGAGCGTCACGGTGAACGGCACCGCGCGGACGGGCTCGTTCGAGGCGCGAGCGACGCTCGCCGAGGCGCTGCGGGACGCATGGGGGCTCACGGGCACGAAGATCGGTTGCGACCGCGGCGCCTGTGGTTCGTGCACCGTGCTTCTGGACGGGGTCCCGGTGAACTCCTGCCTGACGCTCGTCCACGACGCGGACGGCCGAAAGGTCACGACGGTCGAGGGGCTCGGATCGCCCGAGGCGATGGCTCCGATCCAGAAGGCGTTCGTCGAGGCGGATGCCCTCCAGTGCGGCTTCTGCACACCGGGGATGGTCGTCTCCTGCTCGGCTCTCCTCGCGAAAAACGCCCGCCCCTCACCGCACGATGTCCGGGAGGCGGTTGCCGGCAACCTCTGCCGGTGCGGGACCTACACGGGCGTCTTCGCGGCGTGCGAGGCGGCCGCGAAGTCGGGGGTGAAACATGGCTGAAGAGAAGAACTCTGCTGAAGAGAAGAAAGAGATTTCTATGACGGTGCCCGACGCAAAGGGGACCGCGGCGGTCGTGGAGATAGGTCTCGCCGGCCATACTCTTTCTAAGCAAATCTTTCTTTCTCCTGGCGATCCTCCACCGTATCCCGTCGGCGAGCGCCGCCTCACCGGGAAGAGAGGCCCCCGCCTCGACGGGCCGCAGAAGGTCACGGGCCGCGCCCTCTACACGCATGACGCGCGCAAGCCGGGGATGCTTCACGCGCGCATCCTCCGCTCTCCGTATGCGCACGCGAAGATCGTCTCGATCGACACCGCCGGTGCCGAAAAGATAGCCGGCGTCGTCATCGAGAACCCGAAGAAGAACGTCGTGAGGTACCACGGCGAGGCCGTCCTCGCGCTCGCCGCGCCGACGGCGGCCGCCGCCGAGGACGCGATGCGCGCCGTCAAGGTCGCGTACGACGTCCTCCCCCACACGGTCAGCCTCGCGGCCGCCCGCCAGGAGGGCGCGCCCCTCGTCTTCCTGAAACCCATCGAGGAGAAGCACAGCGCGGGCGACGAGCCCGGCGCCGCGGCCGTCCTGCCCCAGACGGGCAACGTCCGCGGGCCGAAGGCCTCCAGCCGCGGCGACGTCGACAAAGGCTTCGCCGCGGCCGAGGGAACGCTCGAAGTCGTCACGACGACGACGGTCCAGACGCATGTTCCGCTCGAGACGCACTCCCTCTTCGCCGAGTGGGTCGGCGATACGCTCGAGGTCCAGGCCTCCACTCAGGGCACGTTCAGCGTGAGGGACGAGCTCGCCGAGGTCCTCAAGCTCCCGAAGGACAAAGTGATCGTCCGCGCCGAGTTCACGGGCGGCGGGTTCGGAGCGAAGTTCGGTGCGGGCGACTACGGCGTCTTCGCCGCAAAGCTCGCGAAGAAGGCTGGCAAGCCAGTCCTCATGGCGCTCGACCGCAAGGAAGAGCACCTCGCGGCCGGCAACCGGCCCGACTCGTGGAACCGCGTGAAGCTCGGCTACAAGATGGACGGGACGGTCACGGCCGCGGACTACGAGTCCTTCGGCACCGCGGGCGTCGCGACGGGCACGGGCACCGGCGGGTTCGTGAAGTCGGCCTACGGTTTCCCCGCCGTCAGGGTCGCCGAGTCCGACGTCTTCACCCACCTCGGCCCCGGCTGCGCGATGCGCGCGCCCGGCCACCCGCAGGGCTGCTTCGCCGTCGAGACCGCGCTCGAGGCGCTCGCCGACAAGCTCGGGATGGACCCGCTCGCGTTGCGCCTCAAGAACGATCCCTCCGAAGTGCGAAGGGCCGAGTGGGAGATCGGCGCGAAGGAGTTCGGGTGGTCCCGCCGCGGGGAGATCACGAAGGCGAACGCCGCCGCCGCCGCGGCCGGCCGGCCGCTCCGCCGCGGCCTCGGCTGCGCCGCGTCTCTCTGGTACACGTTCGTCGCGCCCGGATCGCAGGTCCTCGTCCGGATCCACCGCGACGGGAGCGTCGAGGTCGAGAACGGCGTGCAGGACATCGGGGGCGGCGTGAGGACCCCGATCGCGATGGTCGTCGCCGAAGAGCTCGGCCTCCCCGTCGAAAAGATCAACGTCAGGATCGGCGACTCGCGCTACCCGTTCGGGCCCGCCTCGGGCGGCTCCGTCACGACGGGGTCCCTGATCCCGGCCGTCCGCGCGGCCGCCGTCCACACGCGCGAGAAGCTCCTCGACGTCGCGTCGAAGCTCCTCGGGGCGCCGGCGTCGGAGATCGCGCTCGCGAACGGCGCCTTCTCCACGAAGGGCCGGACGGCGGACTTCCGGAAGGTCTGCTCGCGCCTGCCGGGCGATACGCTCGTCGCCACGGGCGACCGCGCGAAGGACTACGACGGGGCGGACACCCGGCTCTTCGGAGCCCAGTTCGCGGAGGTCGTCGTGGACGTCGAAACCGGCGTCGTCGCCGTGAAGAAGGTCGTCGCGGTCCACGACTGCGGCCAGCCCGTGTGGAAGACGGGCGTCGAGAGCCAGATCCGCGGCGGCATCCTGCAGGGCATCAGCTACGCGCTTTTCGAGGAGCGCATCGTGGACGAGCGCACCGGCCGCGTCCTGAACCCGAACGTGGAGTTCTACAAGATCCTCGGGAGCAAGGACACGCCCGAAATCGTCCCGATCCTCGTGGACTTCTACCCCGGCAAGAACAACGCGCACGCGCGCGGCATCGGGGAGCCGGCGACCGTGCCGACGGCGGCCGCGGTCGCGAACGCGGTCGCGCACGCGACGGGCATCCGGCCGACGGCGCTGCCGATCACGCCGGCGCGGATCCTCGACGCGCTCGGGAAAGTGCCGAAGCGGGAGGTGAACGCGTGAAGAGCTTCGAAAGGGTCCAGCCGAGGAGCTGGGAGGAGGCGGCACAGCTTCTGGCAACGGCGAAGGAGAAGAAACTTTCTTCTGAAGCAAAGGGAGCCGGTACCGAACTCCTCGATCGACTGAAGGAACACAACCTCGCGCCCGACCAGGTGGTGGATCTTCGACGGCTGGCCGCCCATTCTTCCATTCAAAGAAAATCTTCCGGCGCCATCTCCATCGGCGCGCTCGTCACCCTCGCGCGCGTCGCGGAAGGCGTCAAGGACGATTTCCCCGCCCTCGCCGACGCGTGCCTCGGCGCGGCGACGCCGCAGATCCGCAACGCGGCGACGCTCGCGGGCAACCTCTGCCAACGCCCGCGTTGCTGGTACTTCCGCTCGTCCGAGTTTCAGTGCCTCAAGAAGGGCGGCGTCGAGTGCCTCGCGAAGTCCGGCGAGAACGAGTTCCATGCGATCTTCGGGAACAACACGTGCGCGATCGTCCACCCCTCGGCGGCTGGCGTTGCGCTTCTCGCCTTGAACGCGCGGATCGAAACGCTCGCGCCCGGCGGCGGCCGCACCCTCCTCGCCGCGGACTTCTTCGTGCGACCCGAGGTCGACCTTTTCGCGGAGAACGCGCTGAAGGCCGGCGAGCTGATCGTCGAAATTCACGTCGAAAGGCCGGAGGGCCTCCGCTCGGCCTACCGCAAGATCAAGCAGAAACAGTCGTTCGACTGGCCGCTCGCCGACGCGGCGGTCGCGTACCGGGATGCGGGCGGTTTCGCGAAGGACGTGCGGATCGTGGTCGGCTCGGCCGCGCCCGTCCCGTTCCGCGCAAAGGCCGCCGAGACTCTCGTCGAAGGGAAGAGAATCGACGCCGCGCTCGCCGCGCGGGCCGCGCAGGCGGCTCTCGAAGGCGCGACGCCGCTCGGCAAGAACGCCTACAAGCTGCCGATGGTGGCGGCCGTCGTTCGGCGGACGCTCCTCGCGTCGGCCGGGCTTCCGGACGGAACGGAGGAGCCCGGATGAGCGCGCCGAACGGCCTCGGCGGGTCGGACGCCGTCGCGCTCGACCCCGCGCTGCGCTGCCGCCACCTCCGCACGAAGACGATGTTCGTCGCGACGGGCGATTGGGACGAACACGCGCGCGAGCATCCCTCGACTTCGGCCGCCTACTGGTGCCTGCAGGTCATGGGGGCGGTCGGCCCGGACGGTCAGCCCGCCTGCCTCGACGACTGCCGGGCCGGCCGCGCGTGCTTCGAGGGCGAAGACTGAGCGGACCAGCGGGATTCGTCTCCGGGGTGCTCCTCGCGGCCGGCGCCTCCACGCGCTTCGCGTCGCCGAAGATGCTCGCCCCCGTGCCGCCGGCAGGGCGGCCGATGCTCGCGCACGTGATCGACACGTGGCGGGCCGCGGGCTTCGTCGAGATCGTCGTGGTGCTCGGGAAAGACGCCGCAAGCCTCAGAGAGAAGATCGAAGAGGAGTTACGTCGAACGGCCGGGAGCGCTCCCAAGCCGCCCGTTCGCTTCGTCGTCAATCCCGACTGGGAAAGCGGCATGTTCTCGTCCGTCCGCGCCGGGCTCGCAGCGATTCGACCCGAGTCGACGCACGCTGCGCTCTCCCCCGCAGATCTTCCCTTTCTAAGAAAATCTTCTCTTCGAACCGTTCTCTCGGCGACGAACCTGCCGGAGGCGGACTCCCGCACGCTTCTCGTCCCCGTCTGCGGTCTACGCCGCGGGCACCCGCTCCTGATCCCGTCCTTCCTCGTCGCGCGCGTTCTCGCCTGGCCCGCCGACGCCCGGTTGAACCTCCTCTTCGCCGAGCCCGACGTCAAGGTCCTGCCGCTCGAAGGGTTCGACGAGACGGTCCTTCTCGACGTCGACAGGCCCGGAGATCTCCCGGCAAGGTCGGAGGGCCCGCTTTTCTCGTCTTCTTTCTAGGAACATCCATCTTCGTCATTCTCTTCACATGAGCCATCAACTCTTCACCGAGCTTCCGCAACTCCTCGAGCAGCACGGCCGACTCGCCATGGCGACCGTCGTCTCCGTCGTGGGCTCCACGCCCCGTGAGACGACGGCGCGGATGCTGATCCTCCCCGACGGAGACACGACGGGCACGATCGGAGGCGGAAAATTCGAGTCGCTCGTCGTCGCGGACGCGAGGAAGCTGCTCGACGGCCACGGTCTCCCTTTCACGCGCGACTACGCGTTCGTCCCGGCGGGTGAGAACGCCTTCGGCGCGGTTTGCGGCGGGACCGCGACCGTTCTTCTCGAGATCGTCGAGCGCGCGCCGCGCCTCCTCGTCGTGGGCGCGGGCCACTGCGGCCGCGCGCTGGCCCGCGCCGCGGCCTTCAGCGGGTACGCGGTCACCGTCGCGGACGAGCGGGAAGAGCAGCTCGACGCCGCCGCCTTCCCGCCGGGCGTCCGGCTCGTGCACGTGAAGGACGACTACTCGGACCTGCCGCTCCCGGAACCTGCGGACTTCGTGGCGATCGTCTCGCGCGGCCACGTGACGGACGGTCTCGCTTTTCGCCGTCTCCGTCACGAGCCCGTCGCCTATCTCGGCATGATCGGCAGCAAGACGAAACGCAAGGCACTCTTCGACGAGCTCCGGAAGGAGGGCTTCACGGAGGACGAGCTGAACCGCGCGAAGAATCCCATCGGCCTCGAGATCGGGGCGGAGTCCCCCGAAGAGATTGCGATCGCGATCGTGGCCGAGCTGATCGCGACGAGGAGGCGTCGAAGGTAGCCACCCCTGCGGGCGGTTTCACGGCTGCGGGACGGAGCCACCGCCGGCCGGGAACTCTACCGCGCGGCCGCGGGGACCGCCGCGTAAACCGGCGTCAGCCAGCCGTAGCGGTCCGCGACCCGGCCCTCGACGATGTCGAAGAAGGCTTTCTGCAGGGCCTCCGTCATCGGGCCGCGCTTGCCGTTCCCGACGGGAATCCGGTCCACGGAGCGGATCGGCGTGATCTCGGCGGCCGTGCCGGTGAAGAACATTTCGTCGGCCGCGTAGATCATCTCCCGCGGAATGGTCTTCTCTTCCATCTGGAAATCCAGCTCGCGCGCGAGCTGGATCACGGAGAGGCGCGTGATGCCGGGCAGCGTCGAGGCCGAGAGAGGCGGCGTATAGAGGCGGCCCTTCCAGACGAGGAAGAGGTTCTCGCCCGAGCCCTCGGAGATGCGCCCGTTGTGATCGAGCGCGATCCCCTCGTGATAGCCGTTCGTGATCGCTTCCATCTTGATGAGCTGGCTGTTCGCGTAGTTCGCGGTGGCCTTCGCCATGGCGGGCATCGTGTTCGGCGCGATGCGCATCCAGGACGAACAGCACGTGTCGACGCCCTGCTCGAGAGCATCCGCGCCGAGATACTTCCCCCACTCGTAGCAGCCGATCGCCACGTCCACGGGGTTCGGGAACGGGTTGACGCCGAGCGTGCCGTAGCCGCGGTAGACGAGAGGCCGGATGTAGCACGCCTTGAAGTCGTTCGCACGCACGACCTCGAGAGTCGCCTCCTTCAACTGGTCGATCGTGTACGGGATCACCATGCGGTAGATCTTCGCGGACCAGAAGAGACGGTCGAGGTGATCGTCGAGACGGAAGATCGCGGGCCCGCGGGCCGTGTCGTAACAGCGCTCCCCCTCGAAGACGCCCGACCCGTAGTGCAGAGCGTGCGTGAAGATGTGTATCTTCGCGTCCGCGAAATCGATCAGCTTCCCGTTCATCCAGACCTTCTTGATGTTTTCGAAGCTCATCGGGGCCCTCCGTCTTCGGCGGAATCCTAACCGAAACGAGCCGCGCGGCCCGGGGCCGATTTCAGGCGGGATCGACCAACCGCGCGAGCGCCACGACCACGGCAGTCTCGAGCCGGAGGATGCGGGGGCCGAGAGAGAGAAAGACCGGGGATTTTTCTGCGAAGAGGAGGATTTCGGACGGAGCAAACCCGCCCTCGGGGCCAATGGCGACCACGAGGTCTCCATGGGCCCCCGAGCGCTCCGCGGCGGCGCCAGACGGATCCAGGACGACAAATGCTTCGCGCCCAATTAACCCTCTAAGAAATTCTTCGGTGCTCTTCGGACCTTCGACAAAGGGCACGATCGTCCGGTCGCACTGCTTCGTCGCTTCTTCCGCGATCCGGATCAGCCGCGGAATCCGCTTCGCGAGCGCCGCCACGTGCGCGCGTTGCGAGCGCCCGGCATCGAGGAGAACGAAACCCGCGGCGCCGCACTCCGTGCCCTTTTCGATCGCCCATTCGACACGCGCGGGCTCCGCGCACGCGAGCGCGACGACAACGCGGTTCGCGGGCTCGCCGGGGAAAGAAAGAGAAGAAGATGAGGAAGAGGAAGGAAAAGAGGAGGAAGAAGAGAAGATTTGCTTAGAAGGTGAAAGAGCGATGGCCGCGCCGGCCCTCACGATTCGGGCCACCGCCCGGGCGCCCTTGCCGTCGAGCGCGACGACCTCGTCGCCGTCCCTGAGCCGCCTCGAGCGCACGTGCTCTCTTTCTTCCTTTCTAAGAAATATTTCTTTCTCTTTCCCGTCCCCCTCGGACGACTCTCGATGCTCCGCCAGATCCGGCACGAGCACGCGCGGCGGGCGTGTGGGGGCGCTCTCAGCCATCCGAAGAAACCCACGCTGTCCCGAGCCATTCGTTTTCCTGAATCGAGCGGACCTGTCGGAAGCTCTCTTTCCGAAGCAAATCCTCCCACTCCCCTCTTCTCTCGACGAGCTGCCCCGAGCAGAGAAGGCGCCCGCCCGGCGCGAGGGACGCGCGGATCGCCGGGAGAAGAGGCGCCATCTCCTCATGGATCATGTTCGCGGCGACCACGTCGAAGCGCACGCTTCCGGCAAGCGCGTCGAGAGGTCCCGCGAACGCCGAAACGCGCGGAATGTCGTTCGCGCGCGCCTGCGCGCGCGTCGCGAACGCGGCCTCGCGGTCGAGGTCGAACGCGACGACGTGGCATGCGCCCTCGAGCGCGGCCACGAATGCGAGCGTCCCGGTCCCGCACCCGACGTCGAGGACGCGCGCACCCGTGAGGTTCTCGGCGAGCAGGAGGCGCACGGCGAGGCGGGTGGATTCGTGCGAGCCCGTTCCGAAGGCGCGGACGGCCGGAAGGAACAGCCGGTGGACGCCGTGCGGGGCCGCCGTAGCGAGATCGCCGTCGTGAGGGTCGAAGAGATAGCGATCGACCGCAACCGCCTTCCTCAGTGCAGCAGACTCGGCGACCCAGTCGGTGTCTTTTTCTTCGAAGGTAAGAAGGCCGGAAGCTCCCAGCGCGGCGAGAGCGGCAAGGGCCGCCGCGAGGTCCTGGGAGTCCACCCAGACGGACTGTCCGCCACCAGGCGCGGCCGCAGACGAAAACTCCAACCCTCCTAACCCTTCTAAGAAATATTCGTTCTCTTCGAACGCGGCGGCGAGCGCCGCTGGCAATTCGATCCTGACCGCGCGGCCCCCGGTCACTGGCCCAGAAAGTCTTTCAGCCGATCGAAGAACCCCTTCTCGTCCTTCGTCGGAGTGCCCGACTCGGACCCGAAGGCTTCCGCGAGCTTCTCGACGGCCTCTTTCTGCGCGTGCGACATCTTCTTCGGCACGCGGACCGTGAGGAGGACGTGCTGGTCACCTTTTCCGCGGCCGTCGAGACGTGGGATCCCCTTGCCTTTGAGCGTGAAGACGCGGCCCGCAGCCGTGCCAGAAGGGACGTCGAACGTGGCCTCACCGTGGAGGGTCGGGACGCGGAGCGTCCCCCCGAGGGCCGCGACGTGGAACGGAACGGCCCAGGTGAGCACGACGTCGAAACCGTCACGCCGAAACTGCTCGTGGGGCGTCACGGAAACGAAGACGTAGAGATCGCCCGCACGCCCGTCCCGCCGGCCCGCGTTTCCCTCGCCCGCGAGGCGCAGCCGCGCTTCGTCGTCCACGCCGGGCGGAATCGCCACCATCAGCGTTCGCGCGCGGCGCGAGCGTCCGTCGCCGCGACAGTCGGGGCACGGGTCCTTGATGCGTTCGCCCGAACCGTCGCAGTCGGGGCACGGGCGCGCCACCGCGAAGAAGCCCTGCCGGTACTGGACGCGGCCCTGGCCCCGGCACGTCGGGCAGGTCATCGGCGCCGCCCCGCCACGTCCACCGCGGCCCCGGCACCCGTCGCAGCGCTCGTAGCGCTCGATCGGGACCGACACCTCCGACCCAAAAGCGGCAGCTTCGAAGGTAAGCGTCACCTCGGCTTTAAGGTCTTCGCCCGTGCGGCGGGACGCGCGCGTCTCGCCACCCGACGCGAAACCAAACAGGTCGCCGAGGATGTCGGCGAAGTCCACGAACTGGGTCGGGTCGAAACCGGTTCCACCGCCCGCGCCGCGCACGCCTTCCACTCCGAAGCGGTCGAAGCGGGCGCGCTTGTCGGGATCGGAAAGGACCGAGTAGGCCTCCGCGGCCTGCTTGAACTTCTCTTCGGAGTGCTTGTCGCCCGGGTTCTTGTCGGGGTGGTGCTGCAGAGCCGCCTTTCGGTAGGCGCCCTTGATCTGCTCGGGAGACGCGTTTCGTCCCACACCGAGAACTTCGTAGTAATCGCGAACGGAAGTACTCACGAGTGCTGCACCCACCCCGAGGTCAGGCCGGTTTCTCCGCGCCGTCGCCCCGGCGCTCCTTGGAATCCGGCTTGTACAGCATGGCCTGAGTGAGGATGCGCGAAACGCCCTTCATGTCGATCATCGCGTCGTCGATCGGCCCCCGCTCCTCCCCCGTCAGGACCTCGCGCGCGTTCTCGAGCGTGCGCTGGACGCGATCCTTCTCGTCCGGCTGCAGGAGGTTGCCGAATTCGCGGAAGATGCGGTCGTTTCCCGCGATCATCCCTTCGAGCTTGTTTTTCAGCTGGCGCAGCTCCTTGCGCTTCGCGTCCGCCGCCTTGTTCGTGGACGCCTCCTCGATGATCTTCTCGATTTCCGTCTGCGAGAGGCCGCCCGCCGGGTTGATCTGGAGCCCCTGCGCTTTGCCGGTCGCCAGGTCCTTCGCCGAGACGTTCACGATTCCCGACGAGTCGATCGCGAAGGTGACCTCGATCTGGGGCACACCCTTCGCCGCCGCCGGAATGCCCACGAGCTGGAACTTGCCGAGGGACTTGTTCTCCTTGGCAATGTCCCGCTCGCCCTGCAGGACGTGGATCTCGACGGTCGTCTGATTGTCGGCCACCGTCGTGAAGATCTGCGTGTTCTTCGTCGGGATCGTCGAGTTGCGTTCGATGAGCTTGACGAAAATGCCGCCGTGCGTCTCGAGGCCGAGCGACAGCGGCGTGACATCGAGGAGGACGAGGTCTTTGATGTCGCCGCGCAGGACGCCCGCCTGAATCGCGGCGCCCACCGCGACCACTTCGTCCGGGTTGATGGAGCGGTTCGGCGGTTTTCCGAAGATCGTCTCGACCATCTGCTGGACCTTCGGGGTCCGGGTCTGCCCGCCGACGAGGATGATCGTGTCGATCTGATCGGGCTTGAGGCCGGCGGCCTCGAGCGCGTTCCGGCACGGTCCCTCCGTCCGCTGGATGAGGTCGGCCGCAAGTGATTCGAACGTGTCGCGGGTCAGGAGCTTGTTGATGTGCTTCGGACCGGAGGCGTCGGATGCGATGAACGGGAGCGCCACCATCGTCTCGAGCGCCGTCGACAACTCACACTTCGCCTTCTCGGCGGCTTCCTTGAGCCGCTGCAGCGCGAGGCGGTCCTGCCTCAGGTCGATGCCGGTCTGCGTCAGGAATTCGGCGAGAAGCCAGTCCATGATCGTCCGGTCGAAGTCCTCTCCGCCGAGGAACGTGTCCCCCGAGGTCGCGAGCACTTCGAACATGCCGTTGTCGATCCGGAGAATCGAGATATCGAACGTGCCGCCCC
>DASVJU010000107.1:0-8385 GCA_036385755.1 Thermoanaerobaculia bacterium | reverse complement strand
CGAGGTGCTGAGCGCGTTCCTGAACGAGAGGAAGCCCGTCACGCCCGCGTATAGCGTTTGCCTCGAATGCAAGCGGAAGGGGACGCCGTGCGTCATGGTGGCGCGGGGCCTCCCGTGCCTCGGGCCGGTCACGCACGCCGGTTGCGGCGCGCTCTGCCCCGCCTACGACCGCGGCTGCTACGGCTGCTTCGGTCCGATGGAGACGCCGAACACGGCGTCCCTCGCGAGCGGCTGGCGTGCGCTCGGAGCGACGGACGCAGACCTCGTGCGCGCCTTCCGGTCCTTCAACGCCGGCGCCGAGGCGTTCCGCCGGGAAAGCGAGAGCCATGAGCGGAAGTAGGAAGACCCGCACCATCCGCGTCGACGCGCTCGCACGCGTCGAGGGCGAGGGCGGTGTCGTCGTCCGCGTCCGGGGAGACAAGGTCGAGGACGTATCGCTTCGGATCTACGAGCCGCCCCGGTTCTTCGAGGCGTTCCTGAGGGGGCGGCATTTCACCGAGGCCCCCGACATCACCGCACGGATCTGCGGCATCTGCCCCGTCGCCTATCAGATGAGCGCAATTCACGCGATGGAGAACGCGTGCGGCGTCACCGTCACGGGACCCATCCGGGACCTCCGGCGGCTTCTCTATTGCGGCGAGTGGATCGAGAGCCACGTCCTCCATGTCGCGATGCTCCACGCGCCCGACTTCCTCGGGTACGAGAGCGCGATCCACATGGCGAAGGACCACCCCGGGGTCGTCACGGACAGCCTCCAGCTGAAGAAGCTCGGGAACGAGATCGTCACCGTCATCGGAGGGCGCGAGATCCACCCGGTCAACGCGAGGGTCGGCGGCTTCCACAGGGCGCCTTCGAAGACGGACCTCCGGCCGCTCGCGGAGAAGCTGAAGGCGGGGCGCGACCTCGCCGTCTCGATCCTCAAGCTCGTGGCCGGGTTCCCGTTTCCCGATTTCACGCCCGACTACGAGCTCGTCGCGCTCCGGCACGCATCGGAGTACCCGTTCAACGAGGGGCGGCTCGTTTCGAGCGGCGGGCTCGACATCGCGGTCTCGGATTACGAAAGCCATTTCGCCGAGGAGCACGTGGAACACTCGAACGCCCTTCACTCGGCGCTCAAGGAGCGCGGCGCCTACTTCGTCGGGCCGCTCGCGCGCTATGGCCTCAATTTCGACAGGCTCCCGCCGGCGGTTCAGCAGCTCGCGAAGGAGGCCGGTCTCCCGCCCGTCTGCAGGAATCCGTTCCAGAGCATCGTCGTCAGGATGGTGGAGACCGTCTACGCGATCGACGAGGCGCTCCGCATCCTCGCGGCCTACGAGCCGCCCGACCGTCCCTTCGTGGACGTCCCGCCGCGGGACGGCGTCGGGACGGCGTGCACCGAGGCGCCGCGCGGGATCCTCTATCACCGTTACCGGATCGGCGCGGACGGCCTCATCCAGGAGGCGAAGATCATCCCGCCGACCTCGCAGAACCTCCGGACGATCGAGAACGATCTGCGGCTCTTCGTCGAGAGGAATCTCGATCTGCCGCAGGACCAGCTGACGTGGCGCTGCGAGCAGGCTGTTAGGAACTATGACCCGTGCATCTCGTGCGCGACGCACTTCCTGACCCTGACGATCGAGAGAAATTGACCGCGTGACGCGAATCCTCATCGGGACCGGTAACCCCTTTTCGGGCGACGACGCCGCCGGGCGGCTTGTCGTCCGAAAGGCGCGGCCGCGGCTGCCGGCGGACGTCCACGTCGTCGAGGCGACCGGGGACGGCGCCCAACTCCTCGACCTCTGGAACGCCGGCGACGACGTGATTCTCGTCGACGCCGCGGTCTCGGGCGGCCTGCCGGGCGCGATCCACCGGCTCGACGCCGTGGCCGGGCCCGTCCCGGCGCGGTTCCATCTCCGGTCGTCGCACGCGTTCGGCGTCGCGCCCGGCATCGAGCTCGCGCGGGCGCTCGTCCGGCTGCCCCGGCGGTTGACGCTCTACGCGATCGAGGCGGGCTCGTTCGACACGGGCACGGATCCCACTCCCGGCGTCGCCCGGGCGATCGACGAGGTCGCGGACACCGTCGCTGCAGCATGGAGCGGCGCCCCGGCCTGACGCGCGACACGGATGCATCTGCATCGTGGCGACGTCCGCGGCGGCGCCCGATCCTCGTACGTCCCGAACGTCACGGAGGACTGTCCCATGCCCACGACAACGAAGAAACAGACCCCGAAGAAGGCCCCCGCCCGGGACGTCTTCGTCTATTCGAGCCCGTTCCCGAAAGGTGAGGACACGACGAAGTACCGCCTCGTCGCGGGCGCGAAGGGTTTCGTGAAGAAGGGGAAGTTCGCGGGCAAGCCCGTCCTCGTCGTGGACCCGAAGGCGCTCACGGTCCTCGCGCATGAGGCGATGCGCGACGTGTCGTTCCTCCTCCGCCCGAAACACCAGCAGCAGGTCGCGTCGATCCTTCAGGACCCGGCCGCTTCGCCGAACGACAAGTTCATGGCCACCACCCTCCTCCGCAACGCGGTCGTCTCGGCTCAGTTCGAGCTCCCCTTCTGCCAGGACACGGGCACGGCGACCGTCGTCGCGTGGAAGGGCCAGCAGGTTTGGACCGGCGCCGACGACGCCGAGAAGATCTCGAAGGGGATCTGGCAGACGTACACCGGCGAGAACCTGCGGTACTCGCAGACGGCCGCGCTCGACATGTACGACGAGGTCAACACGGGAAACAACCTCCCCGCGCAGATCGACATCTACGCGACGAAGGGAATGGTCTACAAGTTCTTGTTCGTGGCGAAGGGCGGCGGTTCGGCAAACAAGAGCGCCCTCTTCCAGGAGACGAAGGCGCTCCTGAACCCCGCGAACCTCGAGGCGTTCCTCGTCGAGAAGATGAAGTCACTCGGCACGGCCGCCTGCCCTCCGTACCACATCGTCTTCGTCGTCGGCGGGACGTCCGCCGAGGCGTGCATGAAGACCGTCAAGCTCGCCTCGGCGGGCACCTACGACTCCCTCCCGACGTCGGGCGACAAGTACGGCCGCGCGTTCCGCGACCCGGAGCTCGAGAAGAAGCTCCTCGAGAGGGCTCAGGGCCTCGGCTTCGGCGCGCAGTTCGGCGGCAAGTACTTCGCGCACGACGTGCGTGTCATCCGCCTCCCGCGCCACGGCGCGTCCTGCCCGGTCGGAATGGGCGTCTCGTGCTCGGCCGACCGCAACGTCCTCGCGAAGATCGACGCGAAGGGCCTCTGGCTCGAGGAGCTCGAGCGCCACCCCGAGTCGCTCCTCCCCGTTCACACCGGCGCAAAGAGCCACGACGGGATCGTCCGGGTGGACCTGAACAGGCCGATGAAGGAGATCCTCGCGGAGCTGTCGAAGCACGCCGTGTCGACTCCCCTGGCCCTCACGGGCCGCCTCGTCGTCGCGCGCGACATCGCGCACGCGAAGCTCAAGGAGCGTCTCGACAAGGGACTCGACCTCCCGCAGTACTTCAAGGACCATCCCGTCTACTACGCGGGGCCCGCGAAGACGCCGAGAGGGAAACCGTCCGGTTCGTTCGGGCCGACGACGGCCGGCCGCATGGACTCGTACGTCGACCTTTTTCAGTCGAAGGGCGGCTCGATGGTCATGATCGCCAAGGGCAACCGCTCGCCGCAAGTCACGGCGGCATGCCAGAAGCACGGCGGCTTCTACCTCGGCTCACCCGGCGGCCCGGCCGCGCTCCTCGCGCAGGAGAACATCAAGAAGGTAGAAGTCATCGAGTACCCCGAGCTCGGCATGGAGGCCGTCTTCGCGATCGACGTCGTCGACTTCCCGGCCTTCATCCTCGTGGACGACAAGGGGAACGACTTCTTCCAGCGAATCAAGTAGAGCCAGCGGCCCCGCCGAGGTGGCCCATGCGCCCGTGGCGGTAGTCCTCGATCGCCTCGCGGATCTCGCGTTCGGTGTTCATGACGAACGGCCCGTACCCGACCACGGGCTCGTCGATCGGCGCTCCCGAAAGAAGCAGGACGGTGGAGTCGGCCCCGGCCTCGATCGAGAGCGTCTCGCCGTCGCGATCCAGGACCGCCAATTCCCCCTCGTCGACCGCTTTCGAGCCGTTGACGCGTCCGCCGCCGCGAAGGAAGAGCAGCGCGGTGGACTGCCCGGCCGGCACGTGGACGTTCGCGACCTTCCCGCCCCGGAGCCTCATGTCCCAGAGCTCGATCGGCGTGAACGTGCGCGCCGGACCCTTCGCGTTCTCGTACGCGCCCGCGATCACGCGGACCGTTCCGGCTGCACCGGAAAGCTCGACGACGGGTGTCTTGCGATCCAGGATGTCCTGATATCCGGGCGCGGACTTCTTGAGATTCGCCGGCAGATTCACCCAGAGCTGCACCATCTCGAGCGTGCCCCCCTTCTCGGTGAACGCGCGTCCGTGCATCTCCTCGTGCACGATGCCCGAGGCGGCGGTCATCCACTGGACGTCGCCCGGCCCGATCCGGCCCTGGTGCCCGGCCGAGTCGCGGTGCTCGATCTCACCCTGATAGGCGATCGTCACCGTTTCGAAGCCCCGATGCGGGTGCTCGCCCACCCCGCGCGGGACCGGGGCCGGCGGAAACTCTGCGGGCGCCGCGTAGTCGAGAAGAAGGAAGGGGCTGAGGGCCGGAGCGGAGTCGTACGAGAACATCGAGCGGACGGGAAAGCCGTCACCGACCCAGTGCCGGGGCGGGGCCTGCTCGATCCCGAGAAGCGTCTTGGAGCGATTGAGAGTGGTTGCCATCGGGCAATTCCTTTCCTGTGTGATTTTCCCATCAAGCCGCGACGGGCGCCGTCGCGGGTGGACGCCGAAGCGCCAGATTCGCGGCGCCGCCGAGAATTCCGGCGGCGAGGGCGGCCCAGCTCACGAGTGGAGTCCAGAAGGGGGCGAGGCCGAGAAGCGCGTCGAGGGAGTAACGCCCCGGGCCCGTCAGGGCGAGCGCCGCGGCGCCGACGCCGTAGAGCAACGGCATCTCGATGCCGTTCTTCGCGGCGAAGAGCCCGTTCGGCGCGTGCACGCTGACCGCCGCCACGACCATGACCGAGAGCATCAGGGCCGGGCCGACGGGACCGAGGAGGCCCAGCGCCATCAGGAGGCCGCTTCCGATCTCGCTTCCTGCCGCGGCGACCGCGAAGAGGCGCCCCGGGCGGAACCCGAGGGATTCGAACATCCCGCTGGCGCCCGCCAATCCGGGGCCCCCGAACCATCCGAGGAGTTTCTGCGCGCCGTGCGCCGCCATGAGGAGCCCCAGTACGAGCCTGAGGATGAGAAGTCCCGTGTCCATGAGTCGATCTCCTTTCCCGGAACGTCGAGAACGTTCGCCCGGGAAAAGAACTATATATAGGATAGTGACTATAAGTCAAATAGTTACTTGTGCCGAGGGATTTCCTCGGCTATCCTCTTTCCGGTGAGAACGATGAAGAAGTCCTCCGCGCCCGAGCTGGCCCTGTGCGGCCGCTTTCACCGGGCGATCGAGCTGATCGGCCGCCGGTGGACGGGCGCCATCGTCTTCCTGCTGCTTCGGTCGCGCTGCCGGTATGCGACGCTCCGCGACGCCATCCCGGACATCACCGACCGCATGCTGAGCGAGCGGCTGCAGGAGCTGGAAGAGGAAGGGATCGTGGAGCGCACCGTCGTGCCGGCCACGCCCGTCCGTGTCGAATACGCGCTCACGAAGAAGGGGCGGGCCCTGGCGTCCGCGATCGACGCGATGGCCGCCTGGGCCGAGCGCTGGGTCGAGCCCGACGCGCGAATCCCGAAGGAAGCGCGCGCTTCGCGTATCCGCCGCCCGGCGCCGTAATCCGCACGCCTCAGATTCCGATGCGCCGGATCCTCAGGATCGGGCCGTCGGGCGCGCCCCCATCCCTGAGGTCGATGCCCGCGAAGATCGCCCACGTGTGATCGCCCTTCGGATCGACGAGCGCCTGCGTGACCTCCCACTGGCGCGGGCCGGTCGATTTGAGCTGCGTCAGGTGATGGAGGCGCGCCTCGGATCCCGACGCCAGCGCGCCGTATTCGTCGAAGAACGGCGCGAGCGCGGCCTCGAAGCGCTCGGGATCCCAACGATCTTCGGCTGCGATGGCGGGTTCGGGAGCGTCGGGTGTCTGCCAGACGCGCTCGGCGGCCTCTTCCCAGTCCTTCTTCGCGAGCGCCCGGACGAGGAGCTGCGCCTCCGCGCGGACACGCGCGGCAAAAACGCGCGGGCTGGCAAGAAGCTCGGCGAGCCACGAGGCTTCCTTTCCTTTCGCCGGCGTCGCGGGCGCGGCTCTCTCCGCGAGGAGGAGCTCCGGATGGCGCAGCCTCTCCCACTCTTCGAGAAGGCTCGCATCCGTCTCTCCGACGAGCGAGCGAAAGTAGCCGAGCACGTCCCAGAGCTCGTCGGTCTTCGCGGCCTCGGGGACCGTCTGGTCGAGCGTTTTGTAGAGCTGCGAGAGGTACCTGAGAAGGACGCCCTCGCTCCTTTCGAGACCGTAGCTTTTCACGTAGTCCGAAAAGCCCGCGAACGTCTCGAACATCTCGCGCCCGATCGACTTCGGACTCACGTCCGAGCCCGCGGTCCACGGGTGCGCGGCGCGGAACGCGTTGAAGGCACCGTAGAGGAACTCCGCGAGAGGCTTGGGGTGCGTCACCTCCTCGAGGCGCGCCATCCGCTCCTCGTAGGGGACGCCTTCTTCCTTCAGCTCCGCCACGAGCCTGCCCTTCGCCCGGTCTACCTGCCGCCTCAGGATCACGTCCGGGTCCTCGAGGATCGACTCGACGACGGTCAGCGCGTCCACCGCGTACGTCGGCGATGCGGGATCGAGCTCCTCGAGCGCCGACAGCGCGAAGAGAGAGAGCGCCTGGTGGAGGGAAAAGTCCCACTGGAGGTCTTCGGCGACGACGACGCCATACGGGTGTCCGCCCGTCAGACCGATGATTCCGGCCCGGTAAAGCGAGCGGACGAGGACGGCCGCCTGCTTCACGAGGCGGCGCTTGACGCCGTCGTCCTCGTGGCAACGCGCGATGAGGTCGCGCAAGGACGCGAAGTTCCGGGCCGCCGCCTCTCCCTCGTCCCTTTGGAGAAGAGACAGCACCATCCCGTGCGTGAGACGGAACCGGGACGTCAGCGTCTCCGGCGGCCTTCCGATCAGCTTCTGGAAGGTCTCGATCGACCAGGAAATCTCACCTTTCGGCGAAGCCTTTGCGGTCCGGGTCTTCTTTCCCGACACCTCGGACTTTCTTTCTGCCTGCCGCTTCTCGACGATGTGCTCGGGTGCCTGCACGACGACGCTGCCGCGCGTGTCGAAGCCTCTCCGCCCGGCGCGCCCCGAGATCTGCTTGAACTCGCGGACGGAGAGGAGCCCGACCTTCGTCCCGTCGAACTTCGCGAGCTTCGTGAAGAGGACCGTCCGGATCGGGATGTTCACGCCGACGCCCAGCGTGTCGGTCCCTGAGATGACGTGGAGGAGCCCCTTCTGCGCGAGCTTCTCCACGAGAAGGCGGTATTTCGGGAGGAGTCCGGCGTGGTGGACGCCGATCCCGAACGAGAGAAACCGGCGGAACTCCTTGCCGTACGGTGTCGAGAGGCGGATCGCGCTCACGACCTTCCGGATCTCCTCCCGTTCCTCGCGGGTCCCGATCTTCACGCTCGTGAGCGACTGCGCGAGCTCTGCGCACTCCCTCTGCGTGAAGTTCACGACGTAGATCGGACTCTTCGCCGCCGCGAGGAGCTCTTCGATCGTCTCGTGGAGCGGCGTCTCGCGGTACTCGTAGTCGAGCGGCACCGGCCGCTCGTCGGACGTGACGTGCGCGACCTCGCGCCCCGTGTCGCGTTCGAGCCGCTCGGCAATCGCGCGCGTGTCGCCCAGTGTCGCCGACATCAGGAGAAACTGGGTCTCTCGCAGGACGAGAAGCGGCACCTGCCAGGCGACGCCGCGCTCCTTGTCGGCGTAGTAGTGAAACTCGTCCATCACGACGTAGGGCGCCGCGAGGTCCCGGCCTCGGCGGAGAGCCATGTTCGACAGGACTTCTGCCGTGCAACAGACGACGCTCGCCTCGGGATTGATGCTCGCGTCGCCGGTCAGCATGCCGACGTTCTCGGGCCCGAGCTCCCCGCACAGAGAGAAGAACTTCTCGCTCGCGAGCGCCTTGATCGGGCTCGTGTAGAACGACACCTTCCCCTCGCAGGCCGCCTTGAAGTGCAGGCCCAAAGCGACAAGCGATTTTCCCGAGCCGGTCGGCGTCCCGAGAATGACGTGCTTGCCCGCCATGACCTCGAGCAGCGCCTCCTCCTGGGCCGGATAGAGCGTGAGGCCCGTCGAGGTGACCCAGTCGAGGAACAGGCTGAGGATCTCGTCGGGGTCGGTCGTCCCACGGGGCGGGATCCGGTCCGCGAGCGGAGCGATGACCCGCAT
>DASVJU010000106.1:0-14643 GCA_036385755.1 Thermoanaerobaculia bacterium | reverse complement strand
TCGAGTTGAACGTCGGCGGCGACGTCACGCTCAAGTTCGTGCTCGCGCTCTCGAGCGTGACGACGGCCGTGACCGTGACCGAGGAAGCGCCTCTCATCGAGACGACGCGCACGCAACAAAGCGACGTCGTGAACGAGAACTACATCGCGAACCTCCCCACGAACGGGCGCAACTTCATCGACTTCGTCCTCACGACACCGGGCGTCACGAAGGACCCGCGCCTCGGCGACATCAGCTTCGCCGGCCAGCGCGGCACGCTGAACAGCCTCGTCATCGACGGCGCCGACAACAACAACACGTTCTTCGGCCAGGCCCTCGGCCGCACCGGCTCGGGCCGCGCGCCGTACCAGTTCAGCCAGGACGCCGTGAAGGAGTTCCAGGTCAACCGGAACGCGTACACGGCCGAGTACGGCCGGGCGGGCGGCGCGGTCATCAACGTCGTGACGAAGTCGGGCACGAACGAGTTCCACGGGAGCGCGTTCGAATTCTTCCGCGACAAGGGCATGAACGCGAACGACTACATCAACGTGATCAACGGCCGCGCCAAGAGCAACTACCACTTCAACCAGTTTGGCGCGAGCCTCGGCGGCCCGATCCTCACGGACAAGCTTTTCTTCTTCGCGAACTACGACGGTCAGCGCAACACGAACGGGCAGCCCGTCATCCTCTCCACGGCCGGTCTCCCGACGGACGCGAACACGGCGGCCGGACTCGCGAAGCTGACTCCGCTCACCGGCCCCTACGACCGCGGCCAGAACCAGGACGTCTTCCTCGCCAAGGCCGACTACGACGCGGGTTCCTCGGCGCACGTTTCCGTGCGCTACAACCGCCAGCGTTTCACCGGCTCGAACAACGAGAACGGCGGCACGACGCAGTCGGTCACGCACTCGGGCAACTCGCTCGTGAACACGGACACGGCCACGGCTTCCGTCACGAATTCTTTCGGAGCGTCGCTCTTCAACGAGCTGCGCGGCCAGTACGCGAAAGACTCCGAGCCCGGCCTCGCGAACAGCACGGACCCCGAGTCGATCATCCAGGACGTCGGAAACTTCTCCTTCACGATCGGGCGGAACAACTTCAGCCCGCGCGAGACGACGATCACGCGTTACCAGGTCGCCGACGCGGTGACGTTCCTGTTCGGAAACCACACCGTGAAGGGCGGCTTCGACTTCAACCGCGACCTCATCCTGAACTGGTTCCCGGGCCTCTTCTCCGGCCAGTACACGTTCAACTCGGTCGCTGCCTACAACCTCGGGCAGCCCATCCGGTACATTCAGAACTTCCCGGGCGTCGGCACGAGCGGTCCCTACACGAATCCCGACCTCTCCGAGATCGCCCTCTTTCTTCAGGACGAATTCCGGCCGACCCCGAACCTCACGTTCAATCTCGGCGTGCGGTACGACAAGCAAGGCATCGCGCAACCCACGGTCAGGAACCCCGACGCTCAGCTCCTCGCGGCGGGCATCGACACGAGCGTCGTTCCGGAGGACACGAACAACGTCGGCGTCCGCCTCGGCTTCGCCTGGACGCCGAAGGGCCATGACGGGACCGTCGTGCGGGGCGGCTACGGCATGTTCTACGGCCGCACGCCTTCGATCATGATCGGCACGGCGATGTCGAACAACGGTATCAACGTGCAGGGGATCACGTTCACGGGCGCCCAGATGCCGGTCTATCCGAACATCTTCCCGTCCATTCCGACGGGCGCCGCGGTGCCCAAGCTGACGATCCTCGTGTTCGACCCGAACTTCGAGAATCCGCTCGTTCATCAGGCGAGCCTCGGCGTCGAGCACGCCGTGTCGAATGACTTCTCGCTCGGTTTCTCCTACCTCTACGTCAAGGGCACGCACCTCCAGCGCTCGGCGGACATCAACGTCGGTTCGCCCTCCGTCGTCAATTTCACGGACGCCGCCGGGAACGTCTACCCCGTCACGCGGTACGGAGCCGACCGACCCTTCGCGAACTTCAACCGCGTCATCGAGTTCCAGAGCACGGCGGAATCCAACTACAACGGCGTCACGCTCGAGCTCAACAAGCGCTTCTCGAACAACTGGCAGGCGCGCTTCGCCTACACCTTCGGCAAGGTCCTCGACACGAAGCCCGACGCCACCTCTGTCGTTCCCGGCGTCGGCGACGACGGGAAGCAGGCCTCCGACCCGAAGAACTTCCAGGCCGACTACGCCGTTGGAAACGCCGACCAGACCCACCGCCTCGTCCTCTCGGCCTACTGGAGCCTCCCCTACTACCGGAACGCGGGCGGTCTCGAGCAGGCCCTGTTCGGAGGTTGGTCGCTTTCCGGCATCATCACGCTCGCGAGCGGGCAGCCCTACACCGCGATCCTCGCGCCGCTCACGGACCTCAACAACGACGGGAACGTCCAAAACGACCGCGCGCCGGGATTTGCCCGCAACTCGTTCAACTACCCGGTGTTCTTCTCGATCGACCCGCGCATCACGAAGGACATCCCGATCGGGTCCGTGACGCTCCAGGTGATCCTCGAGGCCTTCAACGTGTTCAACCGCTCGAACGTCGTCGGCTTGAACCAGGGCTACTACGCCGCGAACGGAACGACTCTCACGAGGCTCTCCGCGTTCGGCACGCCGACCACCTCGGCTGGCCCGCGCATCCTCCAGCTCGCCGCGAAAGTCATCTTTTGAGGAGCGCGAGCACCTTCTCGTAGTCTTCCGGGAGATGGGCCTCGACGTCGAGGCCCATCTCCGGAATCTCGATCCGCTCGGCGTGGAGCAGCGGGCGCGTCAGCCGCGCGAGCGCCTCCCGCAGCGTGCGGTCGCGCACGCCGTGCCAGCGGCTCGCGCCCCCGTAGAAGTCGTCGCCCGCGATCGGGTGGCCCTTCGCGGAAAGGTGGACGCGGATCTGGTGCGTTCGTCCGGTCTCGGGCTTGACCTCGAGGTCGGCGAGCGACGGGAACCTCCGCAGCGTCGCGTAGCGCGTGACGGAAGGCTTTCCGTCGTCCCAAACGCGCATCTTGCGCCCGTCTTTCGGGTCGCGCGAGAGAGCGAGGTCGATCACCCCTTTCGCGGGCAGGGGATGGCCCCAGACGAGCGCACGGTACGTCTTTTGGGCGCGGCGCTCCTGAAACGAGAGGCTGAGCGCGCGATGGGCGGCGGGAGTCTTCGCAAAGAGGACGACGCCCGACGTTCCCGCGTCGAGGCGGTGCACGAGAAGCGGAAGAGGATCCGGTGAAGCGACGCCGCAGGCCCCGAGCAGACGCCTGACGGCATCTTCCGCCGACTTGCCTTCCTTCGACGACGTCGCCATCGAGATGCCCGGGGGCTTGTCGAGCGCCAGGACGTCGCCGCTCTCGAAGAGAATCACCTCGTCGGCCGTCAGTCCACGTTCGTCATGACGAGGCGGGATTCCGCGTAGGTGACGCGGGACGCGTAGCGGCGCCTTTTCACGACCCTCGTCTCGATGAGCACCGTGCGACCGGCGGCGAGGTCGTCGGGAACGGACGAGCCCTTCAGGAGGCGGTACCTCACGAGCATCCCGGTCGGCGTCTTCACGGTGAGCGATTTCCCCTTCTCGTAGCCCGTCACCGTCGAAGCCGCGCCGCGCGTGAGGGACACGGGCTTGCCCGGTGCGAGACCGGATTTCAGACGGACGCGGCCGGCCGCGGGCGCCGCGACGACTGGCGGCGCAGACACCGTCGGATCACCATCCGACGCCGAAGCGGGCCCGGACATTTCCATTGCCGGGGCGGGCGTCGGGGCGGGCGTCGGAGCGGACGTCGGAGCGAGCGTCGGAGGGGGCTCCTGCGCCGAAAGGGGCCTCGCGACCGCAAGAAGCAGAACGAAAACCCCTGCGGAACGCCGCATGCGTCGGTCTTCGCTCAGTGGACCGGGGATTGCGCGGCAGAGAACTTGGACTTCGGCGGCGCCTGCGACGGCCTCTGCCTCGAGACGCGGTCGGTGCTCATTCCCTCGGCGTTCTTCCGAAGGGGGACTCTGAGAACGACCTTGTCGCCGGCCGCGAGGCCGTCATACACGGATGCGTTCGCCACGAGCTTCACCGTCCGCTCGACCCCGCCTTTCTCGACGATGGTGATCGAGGCGCCCTTTTCATAGGCCTTCACCGTTCCCCGGAGCGACAGGTACGCCGCCTTCACCTCCGCCGGACCCCTCGGCCCCGGAGGCGCTGGCGGAACGCCGGGCCCCGGCGCCGGACTGGTGGCGGACGCGCCCGGCGCGCCCTTCGAGGGAGCCGCGGAGGGCGTCGATGTTCCGGCCGACGGATCGACAGGGCCGCGATTCGTCCGAACGTATCCCTCCGAGTCCGTCGGCATCGAACCGCTCGGCCGCGCGACGCCCTCTTTGTTCGGTTGATCCGGAAGCGACGGCGCGACGACGTGCTCTTCGGCGGGCGTGGGCGCCGGCGTCTGCTGGGCGTTCGCCGAGACGCCGACGACGGCCGTGAGGGCGAAAACGGCGGCGCGGGTGAGCTTCATGCGCAAATTGTAGTCCCTGAAGGCGTTCTCCCCCGCCAAGTCACAGGTTCCGGAGCGAGAACGTCACGACCACCTTCAGAAAGACGGCGACGGGCCGCACGCCGATGCGCGCGGGGCGATAGCGCCAGCGGCGCACGGCCTCGAGGGCCGCCGGATCGAGGAGGGGATGCGCGCCCTGGAGAACGCGCACGTCGCGAACCGAGCCGTCGGCGCCGATGATCGCCTCGAGGAGAACGACGCCCTCGACACGCGCGCGCCGCGCGAGCTCGGGGTAAGAGATTGCCGCCGACTCGAGCGCGACGGGGGGCGTGACGCCGGGCGCCGTCGCGGAGATCGCGTTGCAGCCATCGCAGCCGGAGTCCCTGCCGCCGGGCCGGCCCAGACCCGAACCGTCCTCCGGCTCGCTGCGCTCGCCGGCTTCTTCGAAGATGAGCAAATCGTCGTCCTGACCACCGGTGGGGGCCGGAAGCAGCTCGCTGACGCCACGCGGCGGCGCGATCGGAGGCCGCACGGAAGCGCGCGCGCCGGTCGCGCGTGCGGGCGTCGACGGCGCTCCGCCCCCATCCCCCTTTCGAAGCAAAGCCACCGTTTGGCGCGCCGGGGCGTCTGTCGTGAGCATCGGGACGTGGAGGATCCTCACGAACCCGTCCGGCTCCGGCGGCTCCTGCGTCGCGAGGAGCGGCGGGACGGCGAGAGCGCCGAGAAGCGCGGCGTGGGCCGCGAGGGAAATACCGAAGAGCGGCCTCGAGCGCGAGGCGGACGGCGGCAGGAACATGTCGGCCTCCTCGCCCATCGGACCCGCGCGCCGGCGGAATGGTTCCCGCAATCGCGATCAGACGGTCCCCGGCGTGCGGGGCCGGACCCGTCGATCGGGGAACCGCGACGTCACGGCGAGATTGACCAGGGCGAGGGCGAGAAGCACGGCGAAAACGGGCAGGAGCGATTGCTCGAGCGCAAGGCGCATCTCGCGGGGGACGTGCCCCTCCGTCAGGAGCGATCCGGCCGAATCGGCAGCCGCCCCCATCCGGCGGGTCAGGCCGGCCGCGAGAATTCCGCCCAGGGCGCCCACGCCCAGGGAGCCTCCGACGGTACGGAAAAAAGGCACGAGGCTCGTGGCGACGCCGCGGCGACGTTCTTCGACGACGCTCTGGATCGCGAGCACCTGGGAAAGCGACGACGGGCCGAGTCCCGCCCCGATGAGTCCGCACGCCGCGCTGATCGCGGCCACCGGGGCGTCGCCTCGCGCCGCCAAGAGGAGACCCACGAAGCCCGCGAGGATCAGGAGGGCGCCCGCCCGGGCGGTCGTCCGGAAGCCGAAGCGGACGATGATCCGTGCCGCGATCGCCGCCGAGATCGCCCAGAAGAGAACGAGCGGCGTGATGACAGCGCCGGCCGCCCCCGCGGTTCCGCCGCGTGCGCCCTGGACGAAGAGGGGCACGAACGTGTCGACGCCGTAGATCGTCGTTCCGAGGAGAACGCCGCCGACGTACGGCGCCGCAGTGTCGGCGTGCCGGAAGAGCTCCGGCGGAATGAGAGGGTGCTTGCGCCCGGCCTGCAGCCGCGCGAAGAGACCGAGCAGGGCGAAACCCAGGACCCCGAGGAAGAGACGCGCCCCGGTCCCGAGAGCCCCCGCTCCGGCCCGCTGCAGCACCGCGAAGAGCAGCGCTCCGATCCCGAGAGCCAGCGTGAGCGCGCCCGCGACGTCGAGCGGGTCGGACCCGGGCTTGCGCGACTCGATCATCTTCGTCGCGACGAGGAAAAGGGCGACGAGGCCAAGCGGCACGTTGATCGTGAAGATGGACCGCCAACCGAACGTCAACGTCAGGAAGGCGCCGAGGAGCGGTCCCACGAGGCTCGCGAACCCCCAGACGCCGCTGAAGAACGCCTGCACCCGCGCGCGCTCCTCGAGCGAATAGAGGTCGCCGGAAACCGTGAGCGCGATCGGGATGAGCCCGCCCGCCCCGAGGCCCTGGAGGCCGCGCGCGACGATGAGCTGCGGCATCGACCGGGCAAACGCGCACGCCACGGCCCCAAGAAGGAACACGACGGTCGCGCCCATGAGGACGCGGCGCCTCCCGTAGACGTCGGCGAGCCGGCCGTAAATCGGCATCGTGATGGTGGACGCGAGGAGGTAGATCGAGAAGACCCACGAATAGAGCGGCAGTCCGTGAAGCTCTCCGATGATCGTCGGCATTGCCGTCGACACGACCGTGGACTCGAACGACGAAAGAGCCGTGACGAGAAGGAGGGCGATCGTGACGGCGCGGCGCCGCGCCGGGTCGAAACGGGGCGCGACGGAGGCCGGCATCGGCCCGCGAGAGTAACAGGCGGCGTCCGCGCTATCGTCCGCGCATGAAGCTCTCCCAAGCGCTCTTTTCCGGGATCCTCGCGACTTCTGCGCTCACGATGGCGCTCGCCACGGCTCAACTCGTTTTCGGCGCCCCTCCGTCCGAAGACGCCGCTCTCGGGCAGGCCCGCGCGCTCCTCGGGAGGCACATTCTCGTCGACGGCCACAACGACCTGCCCTGGGCGATCCGCGAATCGAAGGACGCCCCGTCGGACGTCGCCGCCTACGACCTCACGAAGAGGACGAAGGGGCAGACGGACCTCCCGCGCCTCCGCGAAGGAAGGGTCGGAGGGCAGTTCTGGTCCGTCTACGTGCCGGGCGAGGAGAAGAGCGGCTGGGCGCGGATGCAGCTCGAGCAGCTCGATCTCGCCCGCCGCATGATTGCGCGCTATCCGAACGACCTCGCGCTCGCCCTCACCGCCGACGACGCGGACCGCGCGTTCCGCTCCGGGAAGATAGCGTCCTTTCTCGGAATGGAGGGCGGTCACGTCCTCGAGAATTCCCTCGGTGCGCTCCGCGCCTACTACGCGCTCGGGGCGCGCTACATGACGTTGACGCACAACGTCACGCTCGACTGGGCCGACAGCGCGACGGACCCGCCCGCCCGCCACGGCGGTCTCACGAAATTCGGCGAGGACGTCGTACGCGAGATGAACCGGCTCGGGATGCTCGTGGACCTCTCCCACGCCGCGCCCGAGACGATGCGCGCGGCGCTCCGCGTCTCCGAGGCGCCGGTGATCTTTTCCCACTCGTCGGCGCGCGCCCTCTGCGACGTCCCGCGCAACGTGCCGGACGACGTCCTCGCGCTCCTCCCGAAGAACGGCGGCGTCGTCATGATCGCCTTCGTCACCGGTTTCGTCTCGCAGGACGCGGCGAACGTCCTCCTGCCGGCGTTCACCGAATACAACAAAAGGGTCAAGGAGATCCCGGATGCCGCGGCGCGGGAGAGAGTCTTCCGGGAGATCTTCGATCCTCTCCAGGTCCCGAAGGCCACGATCGCGCAGGTGGCCGACCACGTCGAGCACGTGCGCAGGATCGCGGGCGTCGACCACGTCGGGCTCGGTGCCGACTTCGACGGCAACGACAACTGGCCCGTCGGTCTCGAGGACGTCTCGACGTATCCGAATCTCTTCGCCGAGCTGATCCGGCGCGGCTGGACCGAGGCGGACCTCGTGAAGCTCGCTGGTGGAAACGTCCTCCGCGCGCTGCGCGGCGCCGAGACGGTCGCGAAGCGGCTCGAATCCTCGCAACGGCACTAGAATCCGGACGCGGGAGACACGTATGGAGCTGAAGGGCCGGGTCGTTCTCATCACGGGCGCGGGGCGCGGCATCGGCCGCGCGCTGGCTCACGCCTTCGCGGGTGCGGGCGCGAAGGTCGCTCTCCTCGGAAAGACGAAAAAGAACCTGCTCGAAGTGCAGAGGGAGCTGAAGGACTCAGGCGTCCCGACCGTCGTCCTCGCGGCGGACGTCTCGGACGAGGGCGCGGTCTCGCGCGCGGTCGCCGCCGCCGAGCAGGAGCTCGGGCCGGTGGACGTCCTCGTGAACAACGCGGGCATTTTCGTGACGGCGCCGGTCGAGAAGCTGGACACGCTCGCCTTCGACCGCACGCTCGCCGTCAACCTGCGCGGGCCCTTCCTCATGTCCCGCGCCGTGCTGCCCGGGATGAAATCCCGCAAACGCGGCCACATCGTGAACATCTCCTCGACGGCGGGCCGGCGCGGATTCGCGGGCGGCGGTGCCTACTGCGCGTCGAAGTTCGGGCTCGCGGGCCTCACGGAGGCGATGCGGTACGAGGCGCGCACGTCGAACGTGCGCGTGACCTGCGTCTACCCGTCGACCGTGAACACCGACCTCGTGAAGAAGGCGGGCACGAACCTCTCGCCCGAGCGTGCGATCCAGCCCGAGGACGTCGCGAACGCGATCGTGTCGCTCGTGGCGATGGACGACCGCGCGATGACGACGGCCCTGGAGATCTGGCAGACGAATCCGTGACGTCGAACCTCGCGCCACCCCGGCCGCACACGCCCACGGCGCCTCCCCATGCGAAAGGCATGTCCCGGCCCCGCCCCCGCCACCACCACGTGGAAGCCCATTTCTCGGGCTCCGAGACCGTGCGGGACGTCGTGCTCGGGATGTCCGACGGCCTCACGGTCCCCTTCGCCCTCGCGGCGGGCCTTTCCGGCGCGGTCGCGAGCTCGCGCGTGATCCTCGTGGCGGGAGTCGCCGAGCTGGCCGCGGGCGCGATCGCGATGGGCCTAGGCGGATACCTGGCGGCCAAGAGCGAGGCCGACACGTGGCGCAGCGAGCTGAAACGCGAGTACGAAGAAGTGAAGGACGTTCCCGCGGAGGAGCAGGAAGAGGTCCGCAAGGTCTTCCGCGCCTGGGGACTCGCGGGCGACACGCTCGAGGCGGCCACGCACGCCATCTCTGCGGATCACGATCGCTGGGTGGACTTCATGATGCGCGAGGAGCTCAACCTGTCGGAGCCCGATCCCAAGCGGGCACGCGTTTCGGCGCTCACGATCGGAGGGTCGTACGTGGCCGGCGGGGCGATTCCGCTGGCCCCCTATCTCCTCGGGATGCCCGTCACCAGGGCTCTTGCCGCCTCGGTCGTCGTCACGCTCCTCGCGCTGGCCGTTTTCGGGGCGTTTAAGGGCAAGCTCACGGGCCGTCCGCTCGTCAGCGAGGCGCTGCGCACCGTTCTCGTCGGAGCTCTCGCGTCCGGAGCGGCGTATACGCTGGCCCGGTTGATCTCCGGCTGAGCCGCCGCGGAGGGACTCGGGGGCTGAGACGCAGAATCAACGGAGTGATCCGTTTGCACCATTGAGGAAGGCTCCGGCCGCCCGCACTCTGGCGCGCACCCGAAGGGCCCGTTCCGGGAGCCGTTCCTGGTCATTTCTCTGGAGGAGGCGAGGGCGCCGTGCAAGAAAACCGAACTATCACGATCGCCATGGTCGGCGCGGGCGGCGACGGAATCGTCACGATGGGCGACGTCCTCTCGCAGGCCGCTGCGCGCGACGGGCTCAACGTCCTGAAGACGGAGGCCTACGGCCCGCAGATCCGGGGCGGCGAATCCTCCTGCGTCGTCCGCCTCAGCGGCGACCCGATCTACGAATCCGGCGACGGCGTGGACGTCCTCGTCGTCTTCAGCTGGGCCGACTTCAGCCGTTTCAAAGGCGAGTGCACGCCCCGAAAGAGCGCCGTCGTCCTTTCGGACGAGGCCGATCCCGTCGCCCGCACCCCGGAGGACCTCGGACTCGACGCGGACGCCGTCTGGATCAAGTTGCCGTTCGGGAAGCTGTCCACGGATTCCGGCGCGAAGGGGTCGAAGAACCTCGTGGGCCTCGGCGTTCTCACGGCTCTCTTCGGCCTGCCCGAAGGCACGCTTCGCCGCGCGGTGGTCTCCCGCTTCGGGAGGAAGAAAGCGGCCGTCGGCGAAGGCGCCCTGAAGGCGTTCGAGGCCGGCTTCCTTCTCGGCCAGACGCTCCCCCCGATGCCGGAGCGCCGGCTCGCCTTCACGCCGGGGCCCGCCAAGCTCATCATGTCGGGCAACGAGGCGACGGCGATCGGCGCCCTGCACGCGGGCTGTCGCTACTTCGCGGGCTACCCCATCACGCCCTCCACCGAGATCCTCATGTTCCTCGACGAGTGGCTTCCCAAGATGGGCGGCTCGCTCGTCCAGACGGAGGACGAGCTTTCCGCCATCGGCGCCGTCCTCGGCGCGTCGTTCGCGGGTCAGAAGGCGATGACGGCGACCTCCGGCCCCGGGCTCGCGCTCATGACCGAGATGCTCGGCCTCGCCGCGATGGCCGAGCTCCCCTGCGTCATCGTGGACGTGCAGCGCGGCGGCCCGTCCACCGGCCTTCCCACGAAGAGCGAGCAGTCGGACCTCTTCCAGGCGGTCTTCGCAGGCCACGGCGACGCGCCGCGCGTCGTCCTGGCCTGCTCGGACGTGGAGGACTCCTTCCACACGACCGTCGACGCCTTCAACATCGCCGAGGAGTACCAGATCCCCGTCATCGTCCTGTCCGACCAGCTCGTGGCGCAGCGGCGGGAGACGTTCGACCCGGCCTCCCTGGTCCACGCCGTGCGCGAACGGCGCCTTCCATCCGCCGAGGAGCTGACCGACTACCACCGTTACCGGGAGACTCCCGACGGTGTCTCGCCGATTGCCCGTCCGGGGGTGAAGGGCGGGATCTACCAGACGAACGGCCTCGAGCACGACGAAGAGGGCAGCCCCGGATCCGGATTTCTTCTCCACGAGAAGATGAACGCGAAGCGCTATCGCAAGCTCCGCCCCATCCGGGACGCCCACACCTTTCACCGGCGTTACGGCCCGGAGGACGCGGACGTCGGCATCCTGTGCTGGGGCTCTTCGAAGGGCGTCGTCCGCGAGGCCGTGCAGCGCGCGAACGCGCGCGGCCAGAAGGTCGCCGCCTTCGTGCCTCAGATGATCTATCCGTTCCCGAAGAAGGAACTCGAAGCTTTCCTGAAAGGCGTCAAGCACGTCCTCGTCGTCGAGCTCTCGTACGCGGCGCAGTTCTACAAGTACCTCCGCACGTTCATCGAGCTGCCCGCCGAGCGCACGCACGTCTTCAAGAGGTCGGGCGGCAAGCACCTGACCGTCGCCGAAGTGGACGCGGAGATCGTCGCGCTGCTCGCGGCCGAGCGCGCCCAGGAAAAGGTGTCCGCATGAGCGAAGCCGTGACCCTTCCCGAATTCAAGCCCGCCGACTACAAGACCGACCTCAAGCCCGTCTGGTGCGCCGGCTGCGGCGACTTCGGCGTTCTGACCGGTCTGTACCGGGCGCTCACCGAGCTGCAGGTGAAGCCCTGGGAGACCGTCGTGGTCTCGGGCATCGGCTGCTCGTCGCGCCTCCCCGGTTACGTCGACACATTCGGCGTGAACAGCCTCCACGGGCGCGCCCTCCCGCTCGCGGCGGGAGTCAAGGTCGCGCGCCCGGACCTCACGGTCATCGCCGTGGGCGGCGACGGCGACGGCCTCGCGATCGGGGGCAACCATTTCATGCACGCCGCGAGGCGGAACCTGGACGTCACGTACTTCCTCATGGACAACGAGATCTACGGCCTCACGAAGGGCCAGGCCGCGCCCACGACTCCCGCCGGCGACAAGACGAAGTCCACCCATTACGGCAACCCCGAGCCCTCGGTCGACCCCTGCGAGCTCGCGATCTCGTTCGGGGCGACGTGGGTCGGGCGCGCCTTCTCGGGCGACCTCAAGGGCACCGTGGAGCTCATGGTGAAGGCCCTTTCGCACAAGGGCTTCGCGTTCCTCAACGTCATGTCGCCCTGCGTCACATGGCGCGGCGACGACCAGTTCAAGACCCTCAAGGCGAAGCAGAGGCAGCTCCCCGCGAATCACGACACGTCATCGCGCCCGGCGGCGCTCGCCTACACGCGCGAAACGGAGTTCGTGACGACCGGCGTCCTCTACGACGTCTCGGAGCCCACGCTTCTCGACCGGCTCGCGGCCGTCAAGGTGAATGCGCTCGCGGGCAAGCCGCAGTCGACCGTCGCGGAAATCATCCGCAGCTTTCAGCCGTCGTTCTGACGGCTTTCGTCCACGGGACTTCGGGCCGCGCGTCGCGCGGCCCTTTTCTTTTTCCCGCCTCAGCGGCCCCGCATTTCGTAGACGAAGCCCATGCCGGGCGTCTTCTTCGCCTCGAGCTCGGCGCGGAAAGCGCGGGCGGCGTCCACGTCCGCAAATTCGCCTACGACGACGCGGTACCAGACTCCCTTGTCCCCGAGGTCCACTTCGACGGCGCGCGCGGGCGCGCCGAGCACCGCGCCGAGCTTCCGTGCCTCCTTCGCCGCGCTCTCGCGGTCCTTCGTCGAGGAGAAGTGGATGACGTAGACGGCGGGCTTCCCCGCCCAGTCGGGGGTCGTCAGGAGCGCGGCGCGGCCCTTCGGGACAGGGGCGGAACCTTGCCGCGCCGGCGCGGCCGGGACCTTCGTCGCCGGAGCCGCCTCCTTCGCGGCCGCTCCTGGCGCGGCCGTCGGAACCACCGCGGGCGCCGGAGTCGCGACGGGAGCCTCTTCGGCTCTCTTGCGCGCGATCGGCACGACGGGCTTCACGATCTCGTTCTTGAACACGTACTCGCGAACGGCCCACGCGAGAACCGCCGCGAGCGCGAGGACGAGCGCGATGGCCACGAGCCAGCCTCTCCCGCCCGAACGAGCGGGCGGCGTGGGGAGAGGGTCAGGGGCCTTGAAGTGGAATTCCTCCATCGCCGGCTGCGTGTCGTCCTGGAAGCGCCCGTCCAGGGGCGGCGTCTCCGACATGGAGCCGGCCGGCGGTTCGTGAGGAGGGGCGAGCGGGATCGACGGGGCGGACGCGACGGTGGGCCGAGGCAGGGGCTTCGGCGCCTCGGTGGGAAGCTCGTCGACGTTCTCGCCGGTGAGTCCGGGCCGCGTCTCGCGCGACAGCGGCGGCTCGCTTCTTTCCGGAGACTTCCGTTCGACCGCCTTCGATTCGGGTGCGTACGTGAGCGGCGGAGGTGCGCCGTGAGGAGGTGCCGGCGCCTTTGCCGGCGGCCGCGGAGGGCCCGACGAAGGCTCCGGCGCGTACGTGAGGGGCGCGGGGGCCGGCCCTCGGTCGCGCGCCGGCTCGACGGGCGCGGAGATCTCGAGAGGGCCGCGCGACCTGCGCGGGATCGGCAGGATCGCGGACCGGAACGGTGCGTCCTCGGGTTGAATCGGCAGGTCTCTTTCCCAGTTCAGATCCGAACGGGAGGCCAGATCCTGGAACGGGTCGTCGGAGGCCGCCGGCTTCGCGGGTGACTGCGGCGATGCGGGCGCCTCGCGCGCGGGCGCCGGCCGGACGGGAAAAACGGGCATGGGCGGCGGCGGCGCGGGCTCCGAAACGGAGCTCCCCGCCCCGTCCCTTTCGAGCTGGAGGCGTGCCCGCCTCACGAGGACGTCCAGCGGTGCGGCCTCGAATCCCTGTTTCACCTTCGCCAGCTCCTCGGCGACCACGCTCCGCGCCGACTTGAACAGCACGGCCGGATCCGCCGAGACGATCTTGGCGAGCTCGCGCACGACTTCCGTCACCGACGGGAGCATTCTCTTCTTGGGCCCCGGATCGCGCGGAAAACCGGTGTCGAGCGGGCTCATGCCGACAACGGCTCCCAGTCTCCTTCGGGCGCGTCCAGCGCGATGGCGAGGCCGCCATTCGAGCCCGCGAAGACCGGATCGTCCACGGTGCGCACCCGGCCCCCGCCGAGCTCGGAAAGCGTCTTCTCGAGCGCGGCCGCGAGACCGGGCATCTGCGAACCCCCGCCTGCGAGGACGACGTTGCGCTGCACCTTTTCCTGGTATTCCGGCTCGACCTTCGAGAGGAGGTCGAGCATCGTCTCGGCGATCGGCCCGACGACGCTCTCGCACGCCTTCTTCATCTCGGCCGTGATGTCGACGTCCGCCGGCTTCCCTTTCACGGGGAACCGCACGACGACCGGACCCGGCGGGCTCCCGACGAAGCTGTGCTTCTCCTTCCACTCGCGCACCATGTGGATCGAGAAGCGGCCGTCGGGGTTCTTCGCTTTCACGAGCGTCATGAGCTGCTCGTCGATGGAGTCACCCGCGTGCGTGAGCGTGCGCTGGTCGTCTTCGGTCGGGTAGCGGCCGTTCATCACGCAGAAGTCCGTCGTGCCCGCACCGATGTCGATGACCATCGTGTGGAGCAGCGCGTCCATTCCATACGCCACCGCGAACGGCTCGGACACGATGAGAAGGGCGTCCGCGATTCCCTTCACGGCCGCGCGCAGGTGCTGCCGCGAGACGCGCAGCGCCTCGGCCGGCACGCCGACGACGGC
>DASVJU010000105.1:0-25291 GCA_036385755.1 Thermoanaerobaculia bacterium | reverse complement strand
CGCCACCGCCTTTGCGCGCGATCACGAGGCCCTGGAACACCTGAATGCGTTCCTTCTCGCCTTCCTTCACTTTCACGTGAACCTTGACCGTGTCTCCGGGCGAGAACGGGGGAACGTCGAGTCTCAGGGCGGCCTTCTCGGCCATCAACAGCTTGTCCGTCATCGCGGAACCTCCAAAATCATGGTGACGGGAGGAATCAGGCGGGGACACGACGACTGGCACCCCGAAGACCGTTCACCCGTGAGTGCCGATTCTAAAGGGAACGCCGCTCCCCCGCAAGTCTCTCCAGGAGTGTCCTTTCCTCTTCCCCGAGCGGGGCATTTTCGAGCAGGTCCGGCCTCCTCTCGAGTGTCGCGAGAAGTTGCTGCTCCCTCCGCCAGAGCCGGATCTTCTCGTGGTGGCCCGAGAAGAGCACCTCGGGGACCTCGAGGCCGCGAAACGACCGCGGGCGGCTGAAGTGCGGATAGTCGAGTAGCCCGTCCTCGAAGCTGTCGGCTTCCACGCTCCCGGAAGCCTGGACCACGCCGGGCAGATACCGGGAGACGGCCTCGAGGATCGCAAGAGCCGCGATCTCGCCGCCGGACAGGACGAAGTCGCCGAGCGAGATCTCCTCGTCGAAGAGGCCTGCCGTGCGCGTCCTTTCGTCGATTCCTTCGTAGCGGCCGCAGACGAGGGCGACGCGTGGACGCTCCGCGAGCTCCCGGGCAAGCCGCGCATCGAAACGCCGGCCCTGGGGCGACAGGAAGGCGACGTAAGGCGGCGGTGCGCCGGGCTCGTTGCGCAGAGCCTCGACCGCACCGAAGACCGGCGGCGCCGTGAGCACCATGCCCGGCCCTCCCCCGTACGGCTCGTCGTCCACCTTGCGGTGCGGGTCGTCCGAGAAATCGCGCAGGTCGACGAGATGAACGTCGAGCGTTCCCGACTCCACCGCCCGCCCGACCAGCGACTCCCCGAGCGGCGAGGCGAAATAGCCTGGGAAAAGCGTGACGATGTCGAAACGCATGCGACCAGCCTAGTCCAGAAGGCCGAGCGGGGGGTCGAGGACGATGCGCCGTCTCGCGATGTCGACCGACACCACGATGGGCCGCGCGAAGGGCACGTCCCTCTCGCCGCCCGGCGTCGCGATGACGAGCAGGGGCCTGCCGCCCACGTCGGCGAGCTCCGTCACGACGCCGAGCGGCCGGCCCGCACGATCGAGCGCTTCGCAACCCTCGACCTCCCAGTGAAAGACGAAGCCTTCCGGGCGGGGCGCGACTTCGTCCCGGCCGACGGACAGATCGAAGTTACGCAGCGACTCCGCGCCTTCGGGACTCGCGATTCCCTCGAACCTGACGAGGACCCGGCCGCCGTGCGGACGCACGCTCGCGATCCGGGCGTCGCGCGTTTCGCCGTCGGGCCCGGACAGCCGGACGGCGAGCCCGTCATGGAAGCGCTCCGGAAAGTCCGTGAGGATCTCGACGGAGACCTCCCCGAGAAGGCCGTGAGGTCTCACGACGCGGCCGATGACGATCCGTTCGTCGGGCGCCATCCGAGTCGTCCCGCCTTTTTCGGGGGCGTTCAGACCTTCTGGGCGATCAGGCGCTTGACCGTCTCGGACGGGGACGCGCCCTTCGCGATCCAGGCTCTCGCCTTGTCGCGGTCGAAGTCGACGATCGGCGGGTTCTTCGTGGGGTCGAAGTGACCGAGCTCCTCGAGGATCTTCGCGGTGGGAGTGCGGCGCCCGTCGGAGACGACGATGCGGTAGGCGGGCGCGTTGGTGCCGCCGACGCGGCGTAGACGGATCTTGAGCATGGCGATTCCTTCCGTTTCTTCGGCGACGAGGTCAGCCGCGCATGCGCGCGGCCCCCTTCATCATCTTCTTCATCGACAGATATTGCTTGAGGAGCTGGTTCACCTCGGGCACGGACGTGCCGGAGCCCCTCGCGATGCGCTTTTTACGGCTTCCGTCGAGGATCTTCGGGTCCTCGCGCTCCGCCGGCGTCATCGAATCGATCATCGCCTCGAGGCTTTTCGTCGCGTTCTCCGGAATCTCGAGGTTCGCGAGCCCTTTCAGGGGGCCCACCTTCGGCAGGTGCCCGAGGAGGCCGCCCAGAGGGCCCATCTTCTTGATCTGCGCCATCTGCTCGCGGAGGTCGGTCAGCGTGAAGGTGTTCTTGCGCAGCTTCTCGGCGGCACGCAGAGCCGTGGCCTCGTCGGTCTCGGCCGAGACCTTCTCGATGAGCGTGAGGACGTCGCCGAGCCCGAGCAGGCGGGACGCGGCGCGATCCGGGTGAAACAACTCCAGCTCTTTCACCTTCTCGCCGGTGCCGACGAACTTCAACGGCCTGCCGAGGACCGTCGCGATCGACAGCGCGGCGCCTCCGCGGGCGTCGCCGTCCGTCTTCGTGAGGATCACGCCCGTCAGCGGCAGCCTGGCGGCGAAGGCCTCCGCCGACCGAACGGCGTCCTGGCCCGTCATCGCGTCGGCCACGAAGAGAATCTCGTCGGGCTCGGAGGCGTCGCGGATCCGCGCCACCTCGTCCATCAGGACCTCGTCTATGTGGAGGCGCCCGGCCGTGTCGACGATCGCGACGTCGTAGCCGAGGAGTTTCGCGTCCTTCACGGCCGACCTCGTGCGAAGGACCGCGTCCGGCTCGCCTTTCGGGTCGAACGCCATGAGGCCGTTTTCCTTCGCGAGCGTGCGAAGCTGCTCTGTCGCGGCCGGACGGTGGACGTCCGCGGGCACGAGGAGCACCTGCTTGCGAAACGAGGTCTTCAGATAGAGAGCGAGCTTCGCGGCCGTCGTCGTCTTGCCCGAGCCCTGAAGACCCACGAGCAGGATCACGGAAGGACGTCGCTTGAGCGAGAGAGGCGCCTGCTCGCCCCCGAGGACGCGCGTGAGCTCGTCCCGAACGATCTTGATGACCTGCTGGGCCGGCGAGAACGACGTGAGGACTTCCTGTCCGACCGCCTTCTCCCGGACCCGGGCCGTGAAGTCCTTGACGACCTGGAGGTTCACGTCCGCCTCGAGGAGAGCCGTTCGGATCTCCTTCAGGGCCTCGTCGACATGGAACTCCGTGAGGTGACCCTCGCCGCGGAGTTCCTTGAAGACGCGTTGGAGACGGTTTGAGAGGGAGTCGAACATGGGCCGGGCCGCGAAGTCTAACAGGCCGCCGAGGACTCGAGCGGGGGGGCCAAATTCACTCATGGGCTTGACAGAAGGGGCGAATTCGGTATCCTCATCCATGAAGCTCGAGGCGGAACCAACCGTCTATCGGCTGGTGGTGTCACCGAAAGCCACGGCCCTCGAGCTCACATTTCGATTCTGCAAATCCCGACAGGCCAATCACGACCTGATCCATCAACGAAACAAGGAGTACACCCAAAATGAAGAAGCTCACGTCCGCCCTCGCCCTCGTCGCCCTCGCCACCTCGCTCGTGGCCTGCAGCAAGCCCGAGGAGAAGAAGCCCGAAGTCAAGGTGGAGGCCCCGAAAGTCGTCGAGGAAACCGCCAAGACGACGAGCACGACCACGACGAGCACCGCCCCCGGCGCCATGACGGCCACGACGGCCACCACGACCACCACGACCACGACGACCTCAGCCCCCGCCACGAAGTAAGCGGACCCTTCGGTCCGATTCGAGACGCCCCGGCAACGCCGGGGCGTTTTTCTTTTCCGCCCGGCTCCTTGCGACAATCCCGCGAGAGAGGAGGAACCGATGAAGCGCTCTTCCCGATCCGCAGCGATCCTCTTCGTTTTCGGGGTCGCCGTTCTCCGTCCGGCCCCCGCCCGCTCCGACACGATCTCGTCGACGGATTCGTTCCTTCCGGGCGTGCACGTCAACGGCGCTTCGGGCGTCTACCGGACGGACGTCACGATCTTCAACCCGGACCCGCTCGTCGCCGCGGTCGTCGACATCGCCTACGGCGAGGCGGACAGGGACGGAACCACCCGCCCCGTGTACCGGCTGCCGGGGAACCTCGGCCCCCTCGCGTCGGTCACGCTCACGGACATCGTGCTCTCGACGTTCGGCCTCGACTCGAGCTATGGCGTTCTCGAGGTCAGGAGCTCCTCCGGAACGCCGGTTCACGTCACGAGCAACACGTATAACGTGGCCGGCGCCGTGCCCGGCACCTACGGCCAGTTTTCCCCCGGCCAGCCCTCGCGAAACTCCGTCGGCTTCGACAACTCGGTTGCAGGCGATCTCTACGTCACGGGAATTCCAAACGACGAGAACCACCGGACGAACGCGGTCGTCATGAACCCCACCGGGATCCCGCTCGAGGCCGGCATACGCCTGTGGGACGCCACCGGAATTCCCTTCAAGGTCGTCCTCGTGAGCGTCCCTCCCTATTCTCTCCACCAGCTCAACGACATCTTCAACGGCGATTTCGCGTCGGCGTCTCCCCCGCCGGGCGGCCCCTGGCGACTGAGCGTCTTCGTGAACGCCCCGAACGGGGCGCGCGCTCTCTGCTACGCGACGGTGACGGATCTCCGCACCGGCGACCCCTACCTTCTGACCGGCCAGCTCGCCCGCCCCTGAAAGCCGGATCTTCTGCGCATCCTCCTCGTCGATCTCGGAAACGTCCTCGTCCGTTTCGATCACGGCCTCACGCTGGCCCGGATCGCGGCGGCGACCGGGATACCCGAGGGCGAGCTGCGCCCGCACCTCTTCGGGCGGCTCGAGGCGGAGTTCGATCTTGGTCGTCTGACGGCTAACGCGTTCTTTCGCGCCGTCGAGCGCGCCGCCGGCCTGAGGAGGCTCCCCGACGAAATCTGGATCCCGGCGTGGCGGGACATCTTCACGCCCGTTCCGTCCGCCGTGGACGCTCTCTCTCACCTCGCACGGGACGTCACGCCGGTCCTCGTCTCGAACACGAATTCCCTTCACTGGGAAGGCGTCCTCGCCGTCCTGCCGGAGCTTTCCCGCCTCGTTCCCCTGCGGGCTCTCTCGTTCGAGATCGGCGCCGCGAAGCCGGAGGCCGCGCACTTCGAGGCGGCCCTCGCCCTTGCCGGCGCACGGGCGGAGGACGCGCTCTATGCCGACGACAGGCCCGAGCTCGTCGCGGCGGTTCGGGATCTCGGCATCGACGGCTTCGTCGTGGCGGACCCGGACGACCTCGCGGGTGCGCTTCAGCGGCGGGGCTTTCTGGCGCGGGAGACCGCCGCAAAGAAGTTCGCCGCCGCCGATTCACCCTTTTTCGCGAAGGGACTCGAGGAGTTTCGGGCGGGCCGTTTCTTCGAGGCCCACGAGGCCTGGGAGCTGCTCTGGAAGGACAGCATGGGCGACGACAGGGTCTTCCTGCAGGGCCTCATTCAGCTCGCGGCGGCGCTCGTCCACATCGGGCGCGGGAATTCCGCGGCGGCAACGCGCCTGCTGGCTCTCGCGAAGGAAAAGCTCGATCGCTTCGAGCGTGAGCAGGCGGGAGTCCGCATCGACTCTCTCTTCCCGTCCTAGGAAACCGGCAGGATTCCCGCCGCGCGCGCAGCGACCTCCGCGACGAGGATGCCGTCGGGCACGCGGCTCGGCGCACCGTGAGGCCCCGGCCGCGCGACTCCGAGGCGCGTGAGCGCCTCGGAGACCCGCCCGGATACGCCCCGGGGCCTTGACCAGCCCGCCGCGACCTCTTCCAGCACGCCCAATGTGGCCTCCGCGATGCGCTCGGGCCGGCGGGGCACGGCCCAGGCAGCCGCCGCAGCGCCGCGGTCGAGGGCGACGTCTCCCTCGAACGACAGACGCTCCATCGCACGAGACAGGCGCGCCACCTCGTCGCCTCCGATCGGGATCTTGTCCGTGAACGTATCCGGCAGCTCGCGGAACCAGCCGGTGTCCGACACGATGAGCGGAAGTCCGTAGCCGGCGAGCCGGCAGACCGCATGCGACGTTTCGCCCATCGTCGGGAATCGGAGATTCACGGCGAACGTCGCCGCCGACGCCGCGAGAAAGAGCTCTTCCTCGGTGAGATAGCCTCCGAATTTCACGTCCGCCACGAGGTCGTTTTCCCTCACGAAGGTCCGGAGGGGGTCGTCCTCGGCGACGGCGCCGCCGACGAAAAGGAAGGGCCGGCGCACAGGCGGCAGCGCCTTGAGGGCCTCGAGGATCTTGCCGATGCGTTTCGCCGGTCCCACGATTCCGAGCGTGATTCCGACCGGCCGGTCCGGCGGAAGGCCCAGGGCCGCGCGCGCTACGGCGGGCGCCGAACGGAGGGAGAGCGCGATGTGCTGCGGAATCGTCACGACGCGGGTGCCCGGACAAGCGTGAAGGACCGCGCCCGTCACGAGCGCGGAATGCGCGATGACCGCCTCCGCCGCGCGAATCACGCCGGCCGACATCGGAAACGCCCACGGGTCGAGGTCCCAGACGGGAACGAGCGGGGCGCGCCGCCGGGCCGCCGCGAACGCCTTCCCGCGCGCGCCATGCGCGCGCTCGAGCTCGCGCTCGTAGTCCGCCACGCGGCCGCGCGTGAGGTAGCCCGCCGCGAAGAGGTGGTGGAGCACGAACTCGTGGAGGACCACCACGGCCGGAGTGCGCCGCCCGGGATCGAAGAGCGCTTCGACGGACGGCACGTGGAGGGGATCGTTCCCGATCTCGAAGAGCAACACGTCGTGGCCGGCTGCCAGGGCTTCGTGCGCCTTTTCGGGCTGCCAGGCCCGCGCATCCATGAGGTCCCTGAGCGCCGGAAACAGCTCCGCGTCGTAATCGGCGATTCCCGAACGGACCGGGGGAAAAGGGCCGATGAACCCGACCGAGAGCCTCGATCCGGGCCGGGCCGTCCGCAAGTGTCCTCGGGGCTTTCCGAACTCTTGTCCCGCGACGTTCTCCAGCACGTCCCGGTATCCGCGAGCAACCCGGTCGGGATGCCGCTCCTCCCCCCACTCCGACGCCGCGCGCGCGCGGAGCCTCGCGACGTCCGGCTCGAAGGCGAGCCGGGTCATCTCCTCGGCGAGCCGGGCGACTTCGTCACCGCCCAGGGGGACCTTTGCCGCGAACGCGTCGGGCAGCTCCCGGAACCATCCCGTGTCCGAAACGATCAGCGGAAGGCCGCTCCCCGCGAGGCGACAGACGGCGCCCGAGGTCTCGCCCATCGTCGGATGGCGGAGATTCACAGCGAAGTCCGCGGCGGACGCCGCGCGCCAGAAATCGGACTCGCTGAGGTAGCCGCCGAAAGCCACGTCGCCCTTGAGGCCGTGCGCCTCCACGAAGAGGCGGAGCGGATCGTCGTCGGCGATGGCGCCGCCCACGAAGAGGAAAGGCCTTCGCGCGGAAGGCAGCGCGGCGAGGGCCTCGAGGATCCTGTCGACCCTCTTGGCCGGCGTCACGACGCCGAGCGTGACGGCCACCGGGCGATCCGGCGGAAGGCCGAGCGCACGGCGCGCCTCGGCGCGCTCCGTGCGCGGCCCCGGGAAGACGTGGTGCGGGAGGAGGATGGTGCGCGTCGCCGGGCTCTCCGCGAGGACCGCGCCCTTCACGAGCTCCGAGTGGGCGACGACGGCGTTCGCCGCGCGGATTACGCCCGCCGACATCGGAAACGCCCACGGGTCGAGGTCCCACACGGGAACGAGCGCGCCGCGACGGCTGCGCTCGGCGAGAGCGCGTCCCCGGGCGCCGTGCGCCCGCTCGAGCTCGCGCGCGTACTTGTCTTCGCGCCCCCCGTCGAGGTATGCCGCGGCAAAAAGGTGGTGAAGGACGAAGTCGTGCAGGACGACCACCGCGGGCGTCCGCCTTCGGGGGTCGAAGAGCGCCTCGACGGACGGGGCGTGGAGCGGGTCGTTCCCGATCTGAAAGAGAAGGACGTCGTGCGCGGCAATCAGGGCTTCAGAGGCTGAAGAGGGTTCGTAGGAAGAGAAGGAAAGAGAAAGATTCTTTGAAAAGGAAGAGAGGATTTCCGCGTCGTAATCCGCGATGCCGCTGCGCGTGGGGGGCAGCGGGCCGATGAAACCGACGGACAGCGGACACGTCCCCGGGCGCACGCCCGCGGGCGCCCTCCTCGGCGGGCCGCCGGCGGTCATCCGATGCCGCCCGCGCCAAGCAATGCCTTCACGGCATTTTCCCAGCGGATGTCGCTGACCCTTTCAAAGCCTCTTTCTCCGAACCTCTTCGCTTTCGCGGCGTCTCCGAGGAGATCCGCCGCGGCGGCGCCCAGCGCCGCCGCCACCGGCGCGACGACGCAGCCATTCTCCCCGTCGACGACGAACTCCAGCGGCCCACCCGAGTCCGTGCACGTCACCACCGGTTTCTTCGACAAGAACGCTTCGAGCGCGATGTAGCCATAGTCTTCGTCCGCCGGCGGAAAGATCACGACGCTCGACGTCGCGTAGAGACCGAGAAGCTCGTCGTCGGACACGCGGCCCGTGAACTTCACGTCGGCGCCGCTCCTTTCGGCCAGCGCTTCCAGCCTCGCGCGGTCGGCGCCGTCGCCCGCAATCACGAGGCGGAACTTCCCCGCCGCCGTGGCGCCGATCGCGAGGTCGATCCGTTTCCACGCGTCGAGGCGGCCCGCCGCGAGCGCAAACCCCAGGGGCGCCTCCGTGCGGTAGCGGCCCGCGAGCGGCGGTGGATGGTAGAGCGCCTCGGCCTCGATCCCGTTGAACCGAGCCAGACGTTCCGCGGTGTTCCGCGCGTTCGTGAAGATCTTCCGCGCTTCCGTGAGACCGGTGCGATCCGACGCGGCGATGAGCTCGCGCCAGCGCGTGTCTTCGGGAGAAGCGGTGAAGTCGCTCTGCTCCGTTCCAAACCGGTCGTAGGCCTGGCGGAACTGGTGGATCAGCCATACGACCTTGTTCTCGTGCCTCACGAGATAGGACGGAAACTTCATCGGGATCACGAGATCGACACCCTTGCCGTCCGCCTCCGAAACGTCCAGGAGGCGCCACGCGAGCGCGGAGGTCAGGATTTCCGCGCGCGGGTACCACTTGAACGGAAGGCGCACGAGTTCGGCTTCGTGCCCGAGAGCGACGATCTCGCGCACGAGACCCTCGGCGTGGCGTTCGGCGCCGCCCGAGGAGAACGGCACCTGCGCGGTGCAGACGAGGACGCGCGCCATCTCTCTCCCGCGTGCTCCTACTTAACGCCCGTGACGGCGTAATCCTGCGGCGCGAAGAGGAGGCGCGCGAGCGGCGCGAATCGAGGGTCTTCCGCGAGACCCGCGGGCAGGCCTTCCGCGTCCGGCACGGGCGAGCGAAAGTCGACCGCCACGTCCTTGAGGCCCGACGCCCGGAGGAGCTGCGCGAGCGAAGGCGCCGGCACGGGCCGCACATGCGTGAGGTCCATCCAGAACCACCGCATCGCGTAGACGGACTCCGGGTTCACGGTCTCGAAGAGGACGCGGCCTTCCGGGGCGAGCTTCCGGACAGCCAGCTCCACGAGGTCGAAGAGCGAGGCCGGAGCAAGATGCTCGACGACCTGAAATGCCGTGATGCCCGAGAGGGAGCCGTCCTCGCGCGCGCCAAGCCACGTGAAAAGGTCCGCGGCATCGACCGCGAGGCCCTTCTCCGCCGCTCGCGCTGCCATGAGGGGATTCGCGTCGCAGCCGATTCCCGCCACGCCTTCCGCCTTCAGAGCTTCCAGAAACTCCCCCCGGCCGCAGCCGAGATCGGCCACGGGCCGCGCCGCGCCCCGGAACCGGGCCGCGTCTTTCGCCTGGCGCGCGCGGATGTCGGCCTCGGTCCCGCGGAAGTGCTCCTCGAAGTCGACGTAGAGACCCGCGCGGAGAGGATCGTCGGCTCGGACGGGGAGAGACATCGATGCCGCGGCCGGTCTCTCGACGGACCCTCGATCTGCCGCAATCGCCTGCAAATTGCTTCGAAGGGTCGACCACTCGATGCGCAGCCCCCGGATCGCCTCGTGCGCGCCGAGAAGTTCTTCTTTGATGCTCTTCCTTTCTTCGGCCTCTTTCTCCCTCGCTCTGGCCAACGCCTCGAAGCGCGCGTCGCGGTCCTTTTCGAGGGCGTCCAGCCGGCGCTGGCACGCCGCGACGTCCCGCGCTGTCTCCCTTCCAACCGCCGAGAGAGCCGAGAGGTCGGAAATCGCCCGCTCCAGGCGCTCTCTCGCCACGTTCGTCGCGGCTTCCGCGCGCCGTGCGGCCTCGCCCGCCTGAGCGGACGCCGAGGCGAGATCGTTGAGGCTTGCCTCCGTCTCGAACAGCGCCCCGCGCAGGGCTTCGAGAAGCGCGGAATTGAACGTCGTCTGATCCCGCGTGACGATCCGGAGCACGCGCAGGAGGGCGGCCTTGACGGGGCGCAGCGCGGCGCCGGCGGGGAGCACGGGCGACACGAATCGGCCGGCGTTCTCCAGCATCGTGCGTTCGCCCGCGTACCGGGGGGAGCCGGACGCGGAACCGGGACGCGCCATCGCGACTCCCTGTGGCGCGAGACCCGAGCCGGCGAACGCCGAGAGTGAAGCGATCTGGCCCGCGAGCTCGGCGGCGAGAGCCGCGACTTCGCGTTTCGCCGCGTCCTCAGGCTTGCCGCTCATCCGTCGCATATATTAAGCGGGATCGAAGATGAGGAGCCTCATGCAGAAACTGAGGACTGCGGCGGCGCGCTACGACCACCTGATCCCCTGGGTGATTCTCGCCCTCGTGCTCGGGGCCACGAGCGCCGTCCTTCAGGTGCTGATCGTCAAACTGATCCGCTGACGCGCGCCTCGCGCGCGAGAGTGCGCAGGACGCGGACGACCATCACCCCCACGGCGAGCGCCATCGGGCCGATGAAGACGCCCAGGAGCCCGAAGGCCGGGATGCCGCCAAAGACCCCCAGGAAGACCACCAGAGTCGACATCTCCGTGTCCTTGTCGCCGATCAGAAGCGGCCTCAGGACGTTGTCGGCCAGGAGGGACGTGACGAAAACGTTCCAGAGCAGGAAGAAGATCGCCATCCCGGTCCGTCCTTGGATGAAGAGCGCGACGAGGCCCGGCAGCCAGACGATCGCCGTGCCGCCGATCGGGAGCAGGGAGAAGATTCCCATCGCGACGCCGGCGAGGATCGCCGACGGGAGGCCCGCGACGAGCCATGAGAAACCGCCGCACGCGCCTTGAACCACCGCGCACACGAGGGACCCCTTGAAGATCGCCTCCATCATCGCGCCGAGCGACTGGATGATCTTGTGGCGGTCGGCGTCCTCGATCGGGATGAGGTCGCTGACGGCCTCGGCCATGCTCTCGCCGTCGACGAGAAGGTAGAACAGCAGAAACAGGGTGAGAACGAACGTCAGGATCGCTCCGATGAACGAGAGCGCGACGTTTCCGCCCTGGGCGGCAAGCACCGCCGACGCGCGCGCCGCGAACTCGGCGCCCTTCGCCTGAAGGTCGTCGGCCGAGAGCCCGGTTCGCGTCTGGACCCACGCGATCGCTTTCCCGACGCCCGGCACCGCCAGCAAATCCTCGAGTGACCGCAGCTCCCGGGCGCGGAGCTTTTCTCCGACGCTCGTCGCCGCGTCCGACGCCTGATTCACGATCGCCTTTCCGAGGAGGACGGCCGGAAGGAGAACGACGAGCCCCGCCGAGACCGAGAAGACCGCCGCCGCGAGGGCCGTGCGCCCTGGAAGGCGCGCTTTCAGGCGCCGCCAGAGCGGCCAGAGGGCGACCGCCAGGATCGCGCCCCACGCGATCGCCGTCAGAAAAGGGCGGAGGACGACGAAGCACAGGACGCCCGTCCCGGCGACGAGAAGCAGGAAGAACGCGAGAACGTATGGATGCGTGTCTGTGCGGCGCGGCATGGGCGTCAGGATGATACGAAATGGGTTGGTAGACTGAACTGTCATGCTGCCCGCCGCCCCGCGCGTTCCGCGCCGGCCTCCCCCGCCGCTCCCGGACGACCCTGCCGGCCTTTCCCGGGCCGCGGTCGAGGCGGCGCGCGCGCACGGGTTCGCGGCAGCCGGAGTCCTCACGGCCTCCGGGCCGGTCTCTTTCGAACGCTTCCGCGCGTGGCTCGAACACGGGTTCCACGGGGAGATGGCGTATCTCGAGCGTGATGCCGCGGCCCGCACGCGGTTCGACGCAGTCCTTCCGTTCACGAGATCGGTCCTCGCCGTCGCGCGTCGGATTCCGGGAGGCGGCACCGGAAACGTGGCGCAGTTCGCCCGCGGAGAGGACTACCACCGCGTCGTGAGGAGGCACCTGAAGGCAGTCATCGAAGACCTCAAGCCCGTCGCACCCCGGGGCTCTCATTGGCGCGTCTGCGTCGATACGGCGCCGCTTCTCGAACGCGAACTCGCGGCCCGGGCCGGTCTCGGTTTCATCGGAAAAAATGGACTCCTGATCGTTCCGGGTCTCGGCTCGCAGGTCGTCCTCGGCGAGATCCTGACCGACGTCGCGCTCGCCCCGACCGCGGCGCCGGCCGACCCGGGAGCCGACCGCTGCGGTTCGTGCGCGGCGTGCCTCGACGCCTGCCCGACGCGGGCCCTCGTCCTTCCGCGGGTTCTCGACGCGCGGAAGTGTCTGTCCTATCTCACGATCGAAAAGCGGACGCCCTTCACGGCGGCGGAGGAGGCTGCCCTCGGCGGCCGCCTCTTCGGCTGCGATGACTGCCAGGACGTCTGTCCCTTCAACGAGGCCCGGGGCTCCGCACCGTTCGGCCCTGCCGCGTCGCTCGACCCCGGCGAGATCCTCGCACTCTCTCAGGAAGGCTTTCGCGCGCGCTTCTTCGATTCCGCGGTCTGGCGCGCGACGCCGGAAGGTCTCGCGCGGAACGCAACCGCCGCGCTGCGCCGCGAGGCGGGGATCCTCCGATGACCTTTACGATTCTCATCGCCCTCTACTTCCTTTGCGCGGCGGCGTCCGCATTCTTCTCCTCGGCCGAGACGGCGATCACGTCTCTCTCCGAGGCGGCCGTTTTCCGGCTCAGGAATTCGGGCGAGAGGAAAGCCGCGCGGCTCGAGCGGCTGCGGGACGATCTCCCGCGCACGATCGGAACTCTACTCGTCGGCAACACGCTGGCGAACGCGGCCGCGGGCTCGCTCGGCGCCGGCCTCGCGATCGCCGCCTTCGGCGAGAAGTGGGGCGTCCTCGTCGCGACGATCCTGACGTCCGTGCTCCTTCTCGTCGTGGCGGAGGTGACCCCGAAGACGATCGCCGCGCGGCGCCCGGAGCAGGTGGCGCTCCTTTTCGTCACTCCGATGGAGCTCTTCGTGCGACTGCTCGCACCCGTGACGCGCCTCCTCTCGGCCGTCGCGCGATGGATCCTGGGCCCGTTCGGGGCCGATGAGCCGGCGGACGTCACGGGCGACGACGTCAAGAGCGTGATCGACCTCTCGCGCGAACAGGGCGGCATCAGGCGCGAAGAGAGCGAGCTTCTGCACGCCGTTCTCGCCTTCGGACAGACGCCGGTCAAGGAAGCGATGGTGCCGCGCGCGCGGATCGTCCTCCTGCCCGTCGCAGCGACCTTCGCCGAGGTCGAGGCCGCGTGCCGCGAGCACCGGTACAGCCGCTATCCCGTCACGCGGCAGAACTCCGACGACATCATCGGAATCCTGCACGTCAAGGACCTGTTCGACGTCTCGGACTCGGAGGAAAGCGCGTTCGAGCTCGGACGCTACCTCCGCCCGGCGATCTTCGTCCCCGAGCTCAAGCGCTCCGAGGATCTCTTCCGCGAGATGCGCCGCCGCCGCTCGCACATGGCCATCGTCGTCGACGAGAGCGGCGCCGTGGCCGGTCTCGTGACGCTGGAGGACCTCATCGAGCAGATCGTCGGCGACATCTTCGACGAGCACGACGAACCCGCCGGACGCCCCGAGCGCGACGGGACGTCGCTGATCGTGGAAGGAGCGTATCCTCTGGCCTCGCTCGAGCGGGACCTCGGGGCCTCGTTCGACGACCCGGACGACGAGACCGTCGCCGGCTTCCTGCTCCGCAAGTTCGGGCGCATCCCGCGGGCCGGAGCCAAGACCCGAGAGGGCGATCTGGAGTTTCTCGTGGAACGCGCGTCGCCTCGCGCGATCGAACGCATCCGCATCCTCCGCGTCCCGGCCCCTTCCGCGGCGCCGCCCGACGCACGAAAGGCCTGAAGAACGTGACCCCATCCTCCCGCACCGTGACCCTTCTCCCCGGCGACGGCATCGGCCCCGAAATCACCGCGTCCGTGACGTCCATCCTCGATGCGGCCGGCGCCAACCTGGCCTGGGAGCGTCACGACGCCGGCGAGGAGAGCATCAAGCGCGCCGGGATGCCGCTCCCTCCGGCGACGCTCGCCTCCATCCAGCGCACCAGGGTCTGCCTGAAAGGCCCCATCGGGACGCCGATCGGCAGGGGTTTCAAGAGCGTGAACGTTGCGCTCCGCCAGACGCTCGACCTGTACGCGAACCTCAGGCCCGTGAAGAACGTGCCCGGCGTCCCCGCGCGCTACGGCGATCTCGACCTCATCGTCGTGCGCGAGAACACCGAGAGCCTCTACTCGGGCATCGAGCATGTCGTCGTGCCCGGCGTCGTCGAGTCCATCAAGATCATCACCGAGAAGGCGTCGACGCGCATCGCGCGCTTCGCATTCGAGTTCGCACGCGCGCACGGGCGCCGGAAGGTGACGATCGTTCACAAGGCAAACATCATGAAGCTCTCGGACGGACTCTTTCTCGACTCCTGCCGCAACGTCGCGGCCCTCTACCCGGACATCGCGGTGGACGACGTCATCGTGGACGCCGTTTGCATGAAGCTCGTCATGAACCCCGCACAGTTCGACATTCTTCTCCTCGACAATCTCTACGGCGACATCGTCAGCGACCTCGCGTCCGGCCTCGTGGGCGGCCTCGGAGTGACGCCGGGTGCGAACCTGGGCGAGACCTGCGCGGTCTTCGAGTCCGTGCACGGCTCGGCCCCCGACATCGCCGGCAAGGGGATCGCGAATCCAACCGCCCTTCTCCTCTCGGCCGTGATGATGCTTCGCCACCTCAAGGACGAGGCCACGGCGGCGCGCGTCGAGAAGGCCCTCTTCGCCGCCCTCGAGGAAGGGACGGCCCGGACGCGGGACATCGGCGGGACCGCGACCACGGCCACGTTCACGCGGTCGGTCGTCTCGAGGCTCTGAGGGACGCGTTGCCCAGGATCGTCTTCCTGAACGAGGGTAAGCGCGCACACGTCGCCGCGGGCCGGACGGTGCTCGACGTGGCGCTGGAGCTCGGCATCGCCATCGGCCACGTGTGCGGCGGGGGCGGCACGTGCTCGACGTGCCGCGTGACGTGCGTCGTCAATCCCGAGAACCTCTCGCCGATCCAGCCGAACGAGGTCGCGTACGACCTCGGAGAAAACGTACGCCTCGGCTGCCAGGCGAAGATCGAGGGCGACGTCGGAGTCCGCGTCGTCGTGATCCCGAGAGCGATCCTTGTCTAGGCCGTCCGTCCGGCGGGCCCTGCGCCGCGCGGGGGCTGAACCGCCGCCGCGCCCGCCCCGTGGCGAAGGTTCCCGCAATCTGGGGCGGGTTCCTCCGCCGAAGATCTTCCTTCCGGGCGAGGCCGAGGACGCGGGCCCCATCGACTTCTCCGCGCTGTTCGGGCGCGTCGCTCCCGTCGAAATGGAGATCGGCGTCGGCAAGGGCCGTTTTCTCCTCGCCGCGGCGGCGGCGCACCCCGACCGGGACTGGTTCGGCCTCGAGATCGAGCCCGGGTACGCCGAGATCGTGCGCCTCAAGGCCGAACGCGCGGGACTTTCCAACCTCCGCGTCGAGCGGATCGACGGAAAGACGTTCGTAAAGAGGCGCCTCTCCCCCGGCTGTCTCGCGGGCCTGCACGTCTACTTCCCCGATCCCTGGCCCAAGAAGCGGCATCACAAGCGGCGTCTCGTGGACGCCGAGTGGGCAGGTGCGGCCGCGCGCGCCCTCGGCCCCGGCTGCCTCCTTCGCGTCGCGTCCGACCACGAGGAGTATTTCTCCGTGATCGACGACACGCTCTCGAAGGAGCCTCTCCTCGCGAGACTCTCCAGGGAGGAGACCGGCGACTGGTCGACCGGAACGAGCTACGAGCTGAAGTTCCTGAAGACGGGCCGGCCGATCCAGAAGGCGGTCTTTCGGGCGCGCGCGCCCGGCGCGGAGGGCTAGCTCCCCGCCGATCCCGCGGGCCGGACGGCCTCTTCCTCGCGCTCGGTGGCAAGCAGCGGCTTCAGGAACCTGCGGAAGTAATCGATACCGGAGATGAGGGCCATCGCCGTCATGACGTAGAGGGCCGCGCGGCCCGTCTTGCGCCAGAGCCCGATGTCGTCGAGCTTCCCGCCGAGGATCATGAGCGAGATCCCGACGATCTGCGTCACCATCTTCCACTTGCCGAGCTTCGAGGCGGCAATCGTGATGCCGCGGCTCGAGGCGATCGAGCGCAGGCCCGACACCGCGAACTCCCGCCCGATGATGATGCACACGGCCCACGCATCCGCCTCCTGCAGGTCGACGAGCGAGATGAGCGCCGCCGAGACGAGGAGCTTGTCCGCGATGGGGTCCAGGAGCGTCCCCATCGTCGTGACTTTCTTGAAGCGCCGTGCCCAGTAGCCGTCCAGCCAGTCGGTCAGCGCGGCCACGAGGAAGATGGCGAGCGCGATGTACTCGCGGGCCGGGAGCTTCGTCAGGAGGAGGACGACGAGAAATGGAACGAGAAAAATGCGGAAAAGCGTGAGCGCGTTGGGGACGTTGACGAACACCTGGGACGCGATTCTAGACCCGCGTGCCGCAGCGTCGTAGCACGGCCGCGCTGGACAGTGACCGCGCGCTCCCCGAGAATCGACCCTCTCATGCCGGCACCACCCATTGTCTTCGGAACCGACGGATGGCGGGGCCGCATCGCCCGGGAGCTCACCTTCGACAGCGTCCGAAACGTCGTGACGGCGGTCGGTGTCTGGACGACCGACGAAGAGAACGCCGAGCCGGGCGACGCGTGGACTCTTCCGATCGTCTTCGACACGCGTTTTCTGTCTCCCGAGCTCGCGAAAGACAGCGCGGCGTTCCTCGCCACGTGCGGATTCCGGGTGCTCCTGTCCGACCGGCCCGTCCCGACGCCGTGCGCGTCGTGGCACGTGGCGACGCGGGGACTGAGAACCGGGCTCGCCATCACCGCCTCGCACAACCCGGCCCCGTGGAACGGCGTCAAGGTGAAGTCGTGGTTCGGGGGCAGCGCGATGCCCGCGACCTACGACGCGATCGCCCGCGCGGCGGGGCGGCCCTTGCCCGTGCGCTCCGGCGGCTCGGTCGAGACGCTGGACCTGAAGGCCCCCTACCGCGACGCCCTCAAAGCCCTCGTCGACATCGATGCGATCCGCAGGGCGGGGATCCGCGTACTTTTCGACGCGATTCACGGGGCCGCGGGCATGCTCCTCGAGCAGATCGTCGGAGCGGGACATCCCACGACCGTCGTCACGCTGCGCGCGGCCCGGGATCCTCTCTTCGGAGGCGTTCACCCAGAGCCCATTCCCGAGAACCTCGCCGCCGCGCGGGAGGCGCTCACCACCGGGCGTTTCGACGTCGTTCTTGCGAGCGACGGCGACGGGGACCGGCTCGGCGTCCTGGACGCGTCCGGCCGATTCGTCACGCCCCATCGCGTGCTCGCCCTCCTCGCCGAGAGCCTCACGCGCCGCGGCCGGATCCGGGGCGGCATCGCGAAGACGTTCTCGACGTCGATGCTCCTCGACCGCGTCGCCGCGGGCCTCGGCGTCAGGCTCCACGTCACGCCGATCGGGTTCAAGTACATCGCGGAGAAAATGATGACCGGTGAGGTCGCGATCGGCGGCGAGGAGTCGGGAGGGCTCGGCGTCGCGTTTCACCTACCGGAGCGCGACGGTGTCCTCTCGGCCCTTCTCGTCCTCGAGGCCATCGCGCACTCGGGCGGCTCGCTCGAGGCCATCGTCGCCCGGCAGGACGCCGCCTACGGGGTTCTCCACTACGGGCGGCGCGACCTTCACCTCGCCGCACCGGTCTTGCGGGCGTTTCTCGACGGACTGCGGTCCCGCCCCCCCGTTTCGCGCTGCGGCCAGCGCGTCACCGGCCTCGACGACATGGACGGAGTCAAGCTGATCTTCGGATCCCGCGGCTGGCTCCTGCACCGCCTTTCCGGCACCGAACCCGTCATCCGGATCTACGCCGAGCATGAGGATCCGGAGATGATTCGCGCCTTTCTGGACGAGACGGAGGCCGAGATCGGGAACCTCGCCAATTGAGACCCGGTCGCGGTATCGTTCACGCTTCACAGGAGGCCGCATGCATCAGCCCGGCGCGCTCGTTCTCACGCTCGTTCTCGCGGTCCCCGGCCTCGCCGCCGCGTCCGGCTCCTCGGCGGTGCCCCGCGTCCAGGCACCCGCACCGTCCCCCGAACAGGAGGCCGCCGAGACCTTCAACGACGGCCTCCACTCTCGCGACAAGGCGGACAAGTACGAAGCGGAGGCGGCGGCCGAAAACGACCCTGCGAAGAAGGGGAAGCTGCTCGAGAAGAGCAAGAGCCAGCACGAATCGTCGATCAAGAAATACCTGAAGGCGGTCGCGAAGAACCCGCAGATGTTCCAGGCGTGGGGCAGCCTCGGCTACGCGTATCGGAAGACCGGGAACTACCCGGTCGCGCTCGAGGCGTACGACAAGGCGCTCGCGCTCGAGAAGAACTACGCGCCCGCGATCGAATATCGCGCCGAGGCCTATCTGGGCCTCAACCGGCTGGACGACGTGAAGTCCGCCTACATGCTCCTTTTCAACGCAGACCGCAAGCGCGCCGACGAGCTCGCCTCCGCGATGCAGAAGTACGTCGAAAAGAGGCAGGCAGATCCCGCAGGCGTCGATCCCGCGGCGCTCGAGGAGTTCGGGAAGTGGGTGGCCGAACGCAAGCAACTCGCCTCCCAGACCTCGTCGCTCACGGATCCGAACGCTCCCGCGCGCTGGTAGCGCCACGTCCCTCCTCCTCGCGCCGTTCTTCCTTCTCGCGGCGGCGGGATTCTCCTGGCGGCTTCCGCCGGGATTTCCCGCGCCGCCTGTGCCCGCAGACAACCCCGTCACCGCCGAGAAGGTCGCGCTCGGGCGGCGGCTCTTCTACGACGTCCGGCTCTCGGGGAACGGCACGCAGGCCTGTGCGAGCTGTCACCAGCAGAAGCGCGCGTTCACGGACGGCTGCGCGCACGCCCTCGGTTCCACCGGCGAGTCGCATCCCCGGAGCGCCATGAGCCTCGCGAACGTCGCGTATGGCGCGTCGCTCACATGGATCGACGCGGGTCGACGAACCCTCGAGGATCAGATGCTGGTCCCGCTTCTCGGAGAGGCGCCCCGGGAGATGAACCTCGGAGGCCACGAAAACGAGATCGGGGCCCGCCTCCATGACGATCCCCTCTATTCAAAGCTCTTCTCCGAAGCGTTTCCCGGTGAAGAGTCACCCACCAGCCTCAGGAACGTCCAGAGAGCGATCGCCTCCTTCGAGAGGACGCTCGTGTCGGGCAATTCGGCCTACGACCGCCTCGTGTGGAAGGACGAGCGCGAGGCTCTGTCCCCCGCCGCCCGCCGGGGGATGGCCCTCTTCTTCTCCGCGACGCTCGCCTGCTCGCGATGTCACGGGGGCTTCACCTTCTCGGGCCCCGTGACGTGGGCCGGCGGGCCCGCTCCGGCTCCCGCCTTCGAGGACAACGGCCTCGGCGGCCGCTTTCGCGTGCCGACGCTCCGGAACATCGCCGTCACCGCGCCGTACATGCACGACGGCCGTTTCGCCACTCTCGACGCCGTGATCGATCACTACGCCGCGGGAGGCGCGCCGTCGCCGACTCGCAGTCCGCTCGTCCGGGGATTCGCGATCACGCGGGGTGAGAAGAACGAGCTCGTGTCGTTCCTCGAGAGCCTCACGGACACGGCGTTCCTCGTGGATCCCCTGTTCTCGGATCCCTGGAAGAGCGGCCCCTGACGCTCAGCGCGCGTCGGCCAGAACGAACCCGGCGCCCGTGAAGCGCATCGATGCGCCTGCTCCGAGACCCGAGAGCGGGTCCGACTCCTCGAGGAGTTCCGGGACGACCTCGCCCCCGTAGGCGACGACCGCGCGCGCGGCGATCGCGAGGGGCTGCCCGCGTTCGACTTCGAAGCGGGCGGGTTCGGACGAGACGGCGAGGGCCACGGCTCCGCTGCCCGCAAGCTTCAGGAAGGGCGGCGCAGTCCGGTCGCCCGCGTCCGGCGTCACGTCCGCGCGGCACGTGAGGGCGCTCTCGAACGCGAGGAGGCGCTCGGGGTGCACGGAGAGAGCTTCGCCGATGAGAGCCTTGAGCCATGGCACGCGGCCCGGGTCCGCGAGAAGAAGGACGCCGTCCCCCGACGCTCCAATGAGAATCCGGTCGAGCCCGTCGGGCGTCTGGGAGGGCGCGGTGTCGAGAATGGGCGCCCCGGAGCGTCCGACGACGATGCCCCGCCGCACGCGCACGCCCGCGCCGCAGGCCACCGTGAGAAATCCGCCCGGCTTGGGAGAGAAGGGCCCGAGGGGTCGAGCCACGGCGGCACCCGCGGCGTCCATACCGGCCAGAACGGCCGCGGACGGCCGCGGTCTTGCGCCCGAGGAGAACTTGAGCTTCCCGCTCGCCGTGAGCGAGTCCAGGGGTTCGGGTTTTACGACCACGACGGGACTCGGCCGGGTATCGTTCGGCGACGGCCGGGTGGCGGTGACCGTGGCCGTTGCGATGCGCACCTCGGCGGCCGCCGCGCGCGCCGTCCGGGCCACGGAGTCGTCGCCCTCGGAGCCGTCTTTGAGTTCGGCGCCCGCCATGCGGAAGTGGCGCTGCGCCTCGTCCCACGCCCCGCGCCGCTGCGCGAGGAGCCCGAGCGTGAGATGGGCCTTGCGATGCGCCGGCGCGAATCCGAGCACCTTCTCGAGCGGCTCGCGCGCCTCCCGGTCCCGGCCCGACTTGAACAGGATGAGGCCGAGATTGAACAGCAGCGGCACCGACTCTGCGTGCTCGACGAGGAGGTCGCGCGTCATCGTTTCGGCCTCTTCGAACTGCCCGAGGTGAAAGAGCGTGATCGAGAGATTGAGGAGAACCTCCGGGTCACGCGGGCGCAGCCGCCGCGCTTCCTCGAACTCGCGCCGTGCGGTCTCGTGATACCCGCGCCCCATCTCCTCTTTCCCGCGGTTCAGATGGAGAAGGAAGAGCCCGTGATCGAAGAAAGGGGCGGGCCGAAAGGCCCTCGTCGTCTCGGATCCGCGCGAAGACGTCATCCCGCCTCCGCCCGCCTCAGCGCACGCGCCCGAGAGCCGGCGCCTGTCGCTCCGCGAGATCCACGGCCGTGTTCGAGAGCACGGGGGTTCCGTTCTGGTTCGAGACGCGCACCGAGGCCGTGCGCACGACGGGGCCCGTCGGCGTCCCGCGAAACCCGCCTCCGATCGCGGGAAACACGGCGCCTTCGCCGTGCCGCGCGACGAGGACGCGGCGGATGTACTCCCGCGTCTCGCGATACGGCGGAACGCCGGAGTGACGCGCCACCGCGCCTTCGCCGGCGTTGTACCCGGCGAGCGCAAGTGAAACATCGCCCCTGAACTGCTCGAGCAGGGTGGCCAGATACTGGACGCCACCCCGGATGCTCTGGCCCGCGTCGTGGCGATCCGAGACTCCGAAGCGGCGGGCCGTCTCGGGCATGAGCTGCATGAGACCGCGGGCGCCTTTTCGGGAAACCGCACGCGGGTTGTAGTTGGACTCCACGAGCATCACACTCTTGACGAGAGCCGGGTCGACGCCCGCCGCCCGGGCCTCGCTCTCGATTTTGATGTCGTAGGGGGTCGGCGCGTTCCGGCGCGAAACGAGATAGTCGTCCGAGGGCACGCCTCCGTTTACGCGCCAGCCGCTCCCGACCTTGTCGTTGAAGATCAGCGCCGAACCGTTCGCCTGCCGCACGAGATGGACGTCCGCGTAGAGCGCGCCGGAGAGCGCGAGCAAACCGGTCACCGACACCCGAGCCAGACCTATCCTCATAGACGGCATCGCCCGAATATTATAAACCAACGGGATACACCGGCTCAGGGCGAGAGTCTCTCCCGCAGTTTCGCGACGCCCAGCGCCCGCGCCGGTTCGATCTGGGCGGCGTCCTTTCCACCGGCTTGCGCGAGGTCCGGCTTGCCGCCGCCCTTGCCTCCCACGGCCGGCGCCATCACCTGCGCGAGCTCGTGCGCCGACACCCGCGACACGAGATCGGACGTCACAGCCGCGAGCAGCGTCACCTTGCCTTCCAGTTCCGTGCCCAGCAGCACGACCCCCGATTTCAGCTTGCTCCGGAACGTGTCGGCGAGATTTCGCAGCTCGTTCGTCGGGAGGGACGGAACCCTCCGAGCGAGGACCTTGACGCCGAAGATCTCCACGATCCCGTCGGCATCGCTTCTGGGAATGTCCGAAGAGAAAGACGAAGATTTCTTAGAAGGTGAAGATTCGGAGGGACCCGCCGCCGCAAGTGCCAGGTCGCGCTTCAACGCGGCAATCTCCTTTTCTTTCTTTCTAAGAGAATCCAGTGCTTCCTTCAGCTTCGCCGGCAGCTCGTCGTGCGAAGTGTTCGCGATCTGCGAGAGCTGAAGCAGGATGTCCTCGTCCTTCTGGAGCCTCTCGATCGCGTTCAGCGAGGTCACGGCCTCGACGCGGCGGACGCCGGCCGCGAGGCCTTTGTCCGAGAGGACCTTGAACGCGCCGATCTCTCCCGTACGCCCGACATGGCATCCGCCGCACAGCTCCGTCGAGAAGCCCGGCACGTCCACGACGCGGACGCGTTCGCCGTACTTCTCGCCGAAGAACATCATCGCGCCCTTCTTCTTCGCCTCGTCCATCGACATGACGGCCTTGCCGACCTCGCGGTCGCGCAGGACCTCTTCGTTCACGAGGCGCTCGATCTCGCGGATCTCCCCTGCGGTCGTCGGCCGTGACGCGGCGTAGTCGAATCGGAGGCGGTCCGGGGCGACGAGCGAGCCCATCTGCCGCACGCTCTCGCCGAGCACCTGCCGCAGCGCGGCGTGGAGGAGATGGGTCCCGGTGTGGTTCGCCTGGGTGCGCCGTCGAACCCACTCCGGCACCTCGACGCGCACGAGTTGGCCGCGGGAGAGGGACCCGGAAGAGATTCTCAGAAGGTGAAGAATGGTCTTCCCATTGGGGGCGCGGCGTGCGTCCATGACTTCGGCGCACCCCTCCGCACCCTTCTCGTTCCAGAGAATCTCTCCCTGGTCGGCCACCTGCCCGCCGCCCTCGGGGTAGAAGACGGTGCGGTCCAGAGCGCACCAACCCCTCTCCCCCTTTCTAAGAGAATCAATCTTCTCCCCGCCCTTCTCCGAAAGCAGTCCGAGCACCTTCGCGCCCGCCAGGTTCACGAAGTCCTGCTCGGGATACCCGCGGAATTCGGTCGTCCATTCCGGATCGATCTGGTCGTCCTTGGGGAGGCCGCTCTCGCCCTCGAACTTCGAGGCGCCCTTGCTGCGCTCGCGGGCTGCAGAGAGCTCCTTTTCGAATCCCGCACGGTCGACGCGGACTCCCTCGTCGGAGGAAATCTCCTCGATGAGCTCAAGGGGAACGCCGTGCGTGTCGTAGAGCCGGAAGGCCGCGGCTCCCGCGAGCGTCGTCTTTCCCTCGCGTCGCGCTTCCGAAATCGCCTCGCCGACGCGGTCTGCACCAGCCGTCACCGTACGCCGGAAGCTCTCTTCCTCGACGCGGATCGTCTGGGCCGTCGTCTTCCTCACGTTCCCGTTCGGGTCGTGAAGGTGAATTCCTTCGAATGACTCGAAGATGGGGGCCGTGAGGTCGGCCAGAAACGGCCCCTCGATGCCGAGACGCCGCCCGTAGCGCACAGCGCGGCGAATTATCTTTCTAAGAACATACCCGCGCCCCTCGTTGGAGGGCAGGACGCCATCGGAGACGAGCATCGAGGCTGCACGGGCATGGTCCGCGACCACGCGGAACGGAGCGTCCTCGACGGCCATGCCGCCCGCGTATTGTTTCCCCGAGATCTCCTCGATCTTCCCGATGATCCCGGCGAAGAGATCCGTGTCGTAGTTGTTGTTCTTGCCCTCGAGGACCGCCGTGATGCGCTCGAGGCCGGCGCCCGTGTCGACGCTCGGCTTCGGAAGCGGGGCCATCTTCCCCGACGCGTCGCGGTCGAACTGCATGAAGACGAGATTCCAGATCTCCATGACGCGGTCGCCGCTGCCGTTCGGCGTCGCGTCGCCCGGCACGGACGGCCCCTGGTCGTAGTGCAGTTCCGTGCACGGCCCGCAGGGCCCCGTCTCGCCCATGGACCAGAAGTTGTCCTTCTCGCCGAAACGCGCGATGCGCTCCCTGGGCAGATGGCGCGCCCACAGCGCGGCGGCTTCGTCGTCGTCCGTGTAGACGGTCGCCCAAAGGCGTGCCGGGTCCATGCGATAGCGCTCCGTGACGAGCTCCCAGGCGAAGTCGATCGCTTCCTTCTTGAAATAGTCGCCGAAGGAGAAGTTGCCGAGCATCTCGAAGAACGTGTGGTGGCGGGACGTGTACCCGACGTTGTCGAGGTCGTTGTGCTTGCCGCCCGCGCGCACGCACTTCTGCGAAGTCGTGGCCCGCGTATACGCCCTCTTTTCGCGTCCCAGGAAGCAGTCCTTGAACTGGTTCATCCCCGCGTTCGTGAAGAGGAGCGTCGGGTCCTCGGCCGGGACGAGCGAGGAGGACTCCACACGCGTGTGGGCCTTCTCCTCGAAAAAGGAGAGAAAGGTCTCGCGGACCTTGCGGGAGGTCCAGGCCTCAGGGTTCGTCATCGCTGGAGTCGCCTTTCCTGTGGAGCGCCTCGAGGATGGCCGCGGGGGCGAACCCGCGTCTCGCGAGGTGGTCGAACAGTTTCTTCGACCGCGCCTGCCCCGTCAATCCGGGAGGGAGCGCGCGTTCGCGCCTCTCGAGCGCTGCCCTCAGGGCCTTCGCCTCGTCTCGAGGGTCGAGAGACGCGAGCGCCGCGTCCGCGTCAGTCCGTGAAACACCCTTCCCCGCCAGTTCGGATGCGATGCGGCCGCGTCCCCGGCCGGTCCGCGAGCGCCACGCCGCGAGCGCGGTGGCCGTTTTCGCGTCGTCCAGCAAGCCGCGCTCTTCGAGATCGTCGAGACACGACTTCACGTCGGCCGCCTCAAAACCCTTTCGCAGGAGTTTCTGCTTCAGCTCATGCCGCGAGTGCGCGCGCCGCGCCAGAAGGGAGACTGCGGCGTTGCGGGCATCCACTGAGAGGATCATAGGCCCGGGGGGACGGGCCCAGCCGTCCCCCCGGCCCCTTATCCGGGCTGGTTCGAGAAGTCGAAGGGCGAGGCCGAATCCTGCGGATTCAATGCGTCCGGCGCTTCGAGCGATCCCTCCATCAGCTCGTTCGCGATGTCCGACGTGGACTGAATGCCCTGGATCTTGAGCTTGAACTCGTTC
>DASVJU010000104.1:0-3260 GCA_036385755.1 Thermoanaerobaculia bacterium | reverse complement strand
GATCGTCATCGACGGAGACCTCGACGACCCGGGCTGGCAGGGCGCGACGCGCGTGGACACCTGGTACGAGACGAACCCCGGAGACAACCTTCCCGCGAAGGTGACGAATGTTGCGTACCTGGCCTACGACGACAAGAACCTCTACGCCGGTTTCTCCTTTTCCGACCCTGCTCCGTCGAGGATCCGCGCGGCCTTCGCGGACCGGGACAACGTGTCTTCGTCCACGGACTACGGCGGAATCATCCTCGACACGAAGGGCGAGGCGAAGAACGCGATTCTTTTTCTCGCGAATCCGCGCGGGATCCAGTACGACGCCGTCACGGACGACAGCAGCGGCGAGGATTCGTCGCCCGACTATCACTGGGAAAGCGCGGGGAAGATCACGAAGGAGGGCTGGCAGCTCGAGATCCGCATCCCGTTTTCCACGCTGCGCTACCCGAGAGCGGACGTTCAGCACTGGAACATCCTTCTCTACCGCAACTACCCTCGCGATTTCCGGTACCAGATCTTCTCGGCGAAGCTCCCGCGGGACGAGAACTGCTTCGTCTGCCACTCGAACCCGCTCGCCGGCCTCACGGGGCTGCCCCGGGGAGGCAACATCATCGCCGCGCCTTACGTCACGTTGAAGGAAGAGGGCGTGCCGCGGGACGGAGTCGGGGGCGACCTCGTCAACAAACCGGTCAAGCTGGACGGCGGGCTCGACGTGAAGTGGACGCCGAACGCCGTCACGGCGATCGACGGTACGTTGAACCCCGACTTCTCGCAGGTGGAATCGGACGTCACGCAGCTCTCGATCAACCAGCGCTTTGCCGTCTTCTATCCCGAAAAACGCCCGTTCTTCCTGGAAGGAATCGATCTCTTCGCGACGCCGATCCAGGCCGTGTACACCCGGACGATCACGGCGCCGAGCTGGGGGGCGCGTGTGACCGGGAGGCTCGGGAGCACGTCGTACACCGCACTCGTCACCGAGGACAAGGGCGGAGGCAGCGTCATTCTGCCCGGGCCGAACGGCTCCGATTTCGCCGACCAGGACTTCAAATCGTTCGCGGCGGTGGGCCGCGTCCGGCACGAGTTCGGCAACTCCTTCGCGAGCCTTCTCGTCGCCGACCGCGAGGTTCAGGGGGGTGGGTACAACCGGGTCATCGGCCCGGACTTCCAGTGGCGCCCGACGCCCAGCGACACGCTTCGCGGGCAGCTTCTTCTGAGCGCTTCGGAGACTCCGAACCGGCCCGACCTCGCCGCCGAGTGGGACGGGCGAAGACTCTCCGGCCACGCGGCCGATGTTTCAGCCTCCCACAGCAACGCGACCTTCGACATCTACGGCGAGGTCAAGGATTTCGGCAAGGAGTTCCGCGCAGACGACGGGTTCGTGCCGCAGGTCGGGTTCCGCGAGGGCTACTTCGAGACCGGCTACACGCTCTGGCCGAAGAATTTTCCGGTCAGCCGCTTCCGAACCTACCTGATCGCCGACTATCAGGCGGAGACGGAGGGGCCGCTCATCTTCCGGCAGATCTCGCCTGGATTCGGCATGGACGGGCGTTGGAGCTCTTTCACGAGGGTTCGGGTCGCGTTCGACCGCGTGCGCGCGGGTGACATCACGATCCCGCGCACGCAGCTTCTTTACACCCTTCAGTTCACTCCCTCGCGTGTCCTGTCGCAGATCGCCCTCGACGGCTTCGTGGGTGAAGAAGTCGACTTCGAGGGCGCGCGGCCGGGCCACGGCGGCCGCATCACCGCCTCGGCGGTCCTCCGCCCCACGAATCACCTCGAGCTGCGGTTCGACGGCGACCTGCGCTGGCTGAACGTGAGGCCTTTCGAGGGGGGCGACGAACGGCGCCTCTTCACGGCGCAGGTCGAGCGCCTCAAGGCCACGTACACGTTCACCGCCCGCTCGTACCTCAGGCTCATCGGCCAGGTCGTCCAGATGAAGCGCGACCCGTCGCTGTACGCGACGCCGCAGAGTGAGAAGGACGGCTCGTTCAACGCGTCTTTCCTGTTCGCGTACAAGTTGAACTGGCAGACCGTGCTCTTCGCGGGGTACGGAGACAACCGGACCCTCGTCGAGGAGAACCGCCTCGAAAGAGCCGACCGGCAGTTCTTCCTGAAGGTCTCGTACGCCTTTCAGCGCTGAGGGCTCTTCGCGCAGGTCTTGTCTAGCGCGGCGCGAGCTCGGCCTCGAAGAGGCGATCGCGCTCGGCGATCGCCTCGAAGGCCGCATCGTCCACGAGCCCTGAATCGGCCATGCGCGCAAGCCGCCAGAAGTCGCCGACGTGCTCCTTGATCCGGGTCTCGGCGTAGTCCTTCGAGACCTCGTTGTCGATGAGGAACGGCCAGTCGGACGACTGCAGGAGCAGCGCCTGCTGCTCGAGCGCCGCGAAGAGCGGGAGCGGGATCGACCCGCGGCGCTCCTCGAACATCTCGAGCGCGCGCTCGACGGCGTCCACTTCCTTCCAGTAGGCGATCGTGTGCTCGTTCCACCAGACCTGGAAGTCGCCGCCCCGGCCCCAGGTGCCGGGCGAGAGTCCGAGGACGTCGGGGACGGGCGAGGCGGCGAGCGCCTCGGACGCCGTGCGCGGCACGACGCCGTTCCGCCCTGCGAGCTTCTCGAAGACGGCGGCGAGAAAGTCCACGCCCTCGAACCACCAGTGGCCGAAGAGCTCGAAGTCGAACATGGCGACGACGACGGGGGCGTCGCCGCCCGGTTGGGACGGCGCGCTCTCGAGGAGTCTCACGAAGTGCTCCGCGTGCGACGCGAGGGCGGCGGCGACGGCCGCGCGCTCGTAGGGGAGCTTGTCACCGAGATCGACCTTCGAGTCCGTGACGCGCCAGTAGCGGTGGCCGCTCGGGGCACGCTTCTTGTGGAATTCCAGGTAGCGCCCGTCGCCGGGATAGCCGATCTTCCCGGACCAGACCTGCTGCGACGAGAGCGGATCGCGAGCGAAGACGCCGACTCTCCTTCCCTGTGAGGCGCGCACGGAGTGGATGCGGTATGGCGAGCCGTCGCGCCTGGGCAGATCCGTTTCGCCGCCGTAGGCGGGCACGTGCCGGCCGCCCGTGACGAGATGCGTCTCCACGAAGAAGTACTCGAGGCCGCGGTCCGCGAGGAAGTCCTCGAGTCCGCACCGGATCTCGACGTGCCCGTCCGCGGGGGAGGTCCACGGGCCGGCCGGCCGATACGCGCATTCCGGCAGCCAGACGCCCCGGGCGTCGCGACCGAAGTGCCGCCGATGCGCCGCGAGCCCGGCGTCGAGCTGCCGGTC
>DASVJU010000103.1:0-4970 GCA_036385755.1 Thermoanaerobaculia bacterium | reverse complement strand
CGGCTCGCTTCTTCTTCACGAAGACTATGGAGAACCGCCGGTCGCAGAGCCTTCGGCCGACTTCGCTCACTCGCCGCGACAGCCTCGTCGAGGCCGGTTCTGTTCCGTCGCTCACCCCCGCTGCGATTTTGGCGATCGACAGTACCCGTCGAGTCCGGCTCCCGCTTGACGGTCTCTCCGCAGGCGGGCTAGCCTGCCCACGGCCCGATGATCGCATCCGGAGGTTGATGTGTCGCTCGCGCTGCAGGACAGGACCGGGAAGAAGCGCCGCAGGGACCTGCCGGAGGCCGGGCGGTTCCGCTTCATCAGGATCCCCAGCCGGGCTGACGGGGACACTCTCGCGGGGGCCGTCGGCACGGGGCTCGCGCAGGCGCGGAAGAGCCTTCCCTGCCGGTTCTTCTACGACGAGGCCGGCTCGAGGCTGTTCGAGGAGATCTGCAGGCTGCCCGAGTATTACCCGACGCGGACCGAGGAGGGAATCCTCCAGCGGTGCGCGGGCGAGATCATCGGGGCGATCGGCGGGGACGTGGCGCTCTCGGAGTTCGGGAGCGGCAGCTCCGCGAAGACCCGCCTCCTCATCGAGGCGATCCTGGAGCGCCAGGAGCGCCTCGTCTACGTCCCGATCGACATCTCCGCCGGGTTCCTCGAGGAATCCGCCCGCGCCCTCCTCGAGCGATACCGGCGCCTCTGGCTGACGGCCATCGGGGCCGAGTACAACGACGCGATCCCACACCTTCCCCGCCACCGGGGCCCACGCCTCTTCCTCTTCCTGGGCGGGAACATCGGGAACCTCGACGAGCCCGACGCGATCGCGTTCCTCGCCCGGGTCGCCGCGGAGATGGAGCCGAGGGACCGCCTGCTGGTGGGGTTCGACAGGATCAAGGACGCCGCGATCATCGAGGCCGCCTACAACGACGTCGCGGGCATCACGGAGGCGTTCAACAAGAACCTCCTCTCCCGTATCAACCGCGAGCTCGAAGGCGGGTTCGACCTCCACGAGTTCGAGCACGCGGCTCCCTTCGTCGCGGAGAGGTCGCGCGTCGAGATGCGCCTCGTCAGCCGCCGGCCGCAGACGGTGCCGGTCGGCGCGCTCGGCCAGGAGTTCGTCTTCCGGGAGGGGGAGCCCATCCACACCGAGAGCTGCCACAAGTACACCCTGGAGGTCTTCGAGAGGCAGGCCAACGCCGCCGGCCTCCGCCTGGAGGAGCTCTGGTCGGACCGGCTCGACTGGTTCTCCCTGGCGCTTCTCCGGAAGGGCGTCGCCACCTCGCGCGTCCTCGGCGGGACGAGGCGCGAAAGCTGATGGTGGAGGGGCAGACGGGCCCGGACCGAGGTGCGCGGGCCCGCACCGCGGCGAGGCCGGAGACCACGCCCGGACGCTCCTGGAAGAAGGGCATCTGCGGCATCTGCCCCGCGGGATGCTGGGTCGAGGTGGCGCTCGAAAACGGGCGGCTCGTGGAGATGCGGCCGGACGGGAGCCACCCTCTGGGGATGATCTGCCACAGGGGCCGGCACGCCGCCGAGATCGTCTCCTCCGCTCACCGCCTGCGCTATCCGTTGAAGCGCACGGGGCCGAAGGGGACCCAGGCTTTCGAGCGGATCGGGTGGGACGAGGCGTACGACCTCGTCGTGGCGCGTCTCCAGCGCATAAAGGCCGAGTCCGGCCCGGAGGCGGTGGCCATCTACACCGGGCGCGGCAGCTTCGAGCAGAGCCTGTGCGACATGTTCCAGCCCAGGGGCGTCGCGGTCTCCTCGGCGTCGAACGTCCTCTTCCGGTTCGGCTCGCCGAACACCATGGGCGTCGGTGCCCTCTGCTACGTCTCGTTCGCCATGATCGCGCCCCACGTGACGATGGGCCGGATGCTCGTCGACATGTTCACCGACATCGAGAACGCCGGGATGCTCGTCGTCTGGGGCGCCAACCCCGCCACCGACTCCCCGCCGCTCGACATGTACCGCCTGGAGGCGGCGGCCCGGCGGGGCGCGGACGTCGTCGTCATCGACCCGCGCCGGACCGAGACCGTCCGGAGGACGGGGGCACGCTGGATCCCGATCCGCCCGGGGACGGACGGGGCCCTGGCCCTCGCGATGATCGGCGTCCTGATCGACGAGGAACTCCTCGACGAGGCCTTCGCCAATAGGTGGTGCCACGGCTTCGAGGAGCTGCGGGCATACGTCCAGCACTTCCGGCCGGAGGTCGCCGAGGCGATCACCGGTGTCCCGGCCGCCGCCGTCCGCGACCTGGCCCGCCGCCTCGCCCGCGCGAGCGGGGCCTGCCCCGTGATGTACACGGGGCTCGAGTATTCCAACAGCGGCGTCCAGGCCATCCGGGCTGTCCTCACCCTGTTCGCCCTCGCCGGCCACCTCGACGTGCCCGGGGGGATCGGCCTCGCCATGCCGGGGACGCACTTCCCGATCAACCGCTCCTGCAACGTGGAGAACCCCGACGTCCGGAGAGCCGTGGCCCGCGACAGGTTCCCCGTCTACAGCCAGTACCGTGGCGAGGGACACGCCAGCGGGCTCGTCGGCGCCGTCCTCCGGGGCGACCCGTACCGGATCCGCGGGCTCCTCGTCCACGGGGCCTCGATCCTCACCTCCTGGCCGGAGACTCCGGTCTGGCGCGAGACGCTCGGCAAGCTCGACCTCCTCGTCTGCATCGACCGGCAGCTCACCGCGGACGCCGCCTACGCGGACGTCGTCCTGCCGGCCACGACAATGTTCGAGATCGAGTCGTATATGGTCTATGGCCCGCTCTTCCGGCTGCGCGAGAGGCTCCTCCCGCCGCTGGGCGAGGCGCGCAGCGACTACCTCATCATGGCCGAGCTGGCGCGCCGGCTCGGGTATGGCGAGCAATACCCGCAAACGGAGAAGGACCTCCTCCGCTTCGCCCTCGCGGGATCGGGCTTCTCGCTCGAGGACGTGAAGGCCGCGGGCGGTATCGTGAAGGTCGCCACGCCGCTGATGGAGTACCGGAAGTGGGAGAAGGGCAAGCTCCGCGCCGACGGCCAGCCCGGTTTCGAGACGCCCACGGGGAAGTTCGAGATCCTCTCCACGATCTTGGCCGAGCACGGCCACGAGCCGCTCCCGAGGTACACCGAGCCCGTCGAGGGGCCGCTCTCCCGCCCCGACCTCGCGGCCGCCTACCCTCTCGTCTTCAATTCGGGCGCCCGGCCGCACACCGACTTCCGGTCCCAGGACCACGGGATCGAGGGGCTCCTCGTCGACAACCCCGAGCCCTCGGTCGAGATGAGCTCGCGGGACGCGGAGCGGCGCGGCATCGAGACGGGCGACCGGGTGGAGGTCCGGACTCTCCGCGGGGTGGTCGCCTTCCGCGCCCGCGTGACGGACGACATCGTGCCGGGTGCGGTCGAGTGCAGCATGGGCGGCGGCGGACTCGTGGGCCCCGCGGCCTGGCGCGAGTCGAACGTCAACGAGCTGACCGCCCTCGGCAACTACGACGAGATCTCCGGCTTCCCGGTCTACAAGGCGCTCCTCTGCGACGTCGTCCGGATCGAGCCGGGTGGCGGTGGCAGGCGACCCGCGGCGGGCACGCAGGGGGACGGTCACGTGCGCTCCGAAGCGGGCGTGCGGGACGGTAGCTCGACCTCGCCTCTCTTCTCGACCGGCCAGCAGGCGGCTCCGGCCCGCCGCGTCTACATGGATTGCAACGCCACGACCCGGGTCGTGCCCGAGGTCCGGGAAGCGATGCTCCCGTTCCTCGGGGGGGCCTTCGGAAACCCCTCGAGCATCCACGGCAGCGGCCGCGAAGCGAAGGAGGCGCTCGAGAACGCCCGCCGGCAGGTGGCCTCCCTCGTCAACGCGCGCCCGGCCCGCATCACGTTCACGGGCGGCGGCTCCGAGGCGGACAACCTCGCGCTCAAGGGCCTCGCCTTCGCGCAAGGGCGAAAGCGCGGGCACTTCGTCACGAGCGCCATCGAGCACCCCGCCGTCCTCCGCACCTGCCGTTTCCTGGAACGCGTTGGGTTCAGGCTCACCGTCCTCCCGGTCGATGCTGACGGGCTCGTCGATCCCGCGAGCCTCGAGCGTGCCCTCTCGGACGACACTCTTGTCGTCTCCATCCTGACGGCGAGCAACGAGGTGGGGACCATTCAGCCCATCCGAGAGCTCTGCGCCCTCGCGCACGTGCGCGGAGCCTTGTTTCACACCGACGCCGTGCAGGCGGCCGGGAAAATCCCGGCGGACGTGGAGGAGCTCGGTGTCGACCTCCTCACCGTGGCGGCGCACAAGTTCCACGGGCCGAAGGGGGTGGGCGCGCTCTACGTCCGGAAGGGGATCGAGCTCGAGCCGCTCGTACACGGCGGCAAGCAGGAGCGCGACCTGAGGGCCGGCACGGAGAACGTGGCGGGGATCGCCGGCATGGGGAAGGCCGCGGAGCTGGCCAGCCGCGCCCTGGGCGGGTGGGCGCGAATCTCCGCCCTGCGAGACCGGATGGAGGAGGGCGTCCGGAGGCTCGTCCCGGGGGCCCGCCTCAACGGCCACCGCGAGCGACGCCTTCCCAACACCCTGAACCTCACCCTGCCGGGGCTCCGCGGCGAAGCCCTCGTCGTGGCGCTCGACCAGCACGGCGTCTCCCTTTCGTCCGGCTCGGCCTGCAAGTCGGGCTCACCCGAGCCGACCCACGTTCTCCTCGCGATGGGACGTAGCGAGGAGGAGGCGCACTGCTCCATCCGGTTCTCCCTTTCCCGGGAGACCACGGACGAGGACGTGGACGCGGCGCTCGACGCTCTCCGCAAGGTGCTGGACGACATGGAGACGACCGTCCGCTTCCTCCCGTGCAAGTGAGCGCCGTGCCCGCTCGAGGAACGCGGTGTCGATCGCCAAAATCGCAGCGGGGGTGAGCGACGGAACAGAACCGGCCTCGACGAGGCTGTCGCGGCGAGTGAGCGAAGTCGGCCGAAGGCTCTGCGACCGGCGGTTCTCCATAGTCTTCGTGAAGAAGAAGCGAGCCG
>DASVJU010000102.1:0-2017 GCA_036385755.1 Thermoanaerobaculia bacterium | reverse complement strand
GTGCTCCTCGTTCCCATCGTGCTGGCAGTGGTCAACCGCGTCGCAACGGAAGAGCGGGCGCTCCTGTCGTTCCTGGGTCCGCCCTACACGGCGTATTGCGCCCGCACGAAGCGGTTTATCCCGTGGGTCGCCTAGAGACTTACTGATGCCTCGCCGCGAGCGCGCCGCGTCAGCACCAGATCCTGTTAACCAACCGAGCCCAGCCTCGTCCGACCTGTTAACCGCTCTCTGCCGCTCTCGACATATCGGCGCGACAGAGAGCGGTTTTGGGGTCGACTTCACCCCCCTGAAGCGCGGCCTGCCGTTCTCTGTTTTCGCGGCAGAGAACCGGGCCGCTCGGGCGCACCGTCGCAAACCCTTCTGACTACACGCCCTTTAGACGCGAAACCCCGCGACGTGGATCGCGGGGCATCTGTTAACCGCGGACCTCACTGAAGTTCGCGGGGAAGAAGAGTGGCTCCGCAGGCAGGACTCGAACCTGCAACATCTCGGTTAACAGCCGAGTGCTCTACCATTGAGCTACTGCGGAATGTGAAAGACCTGACCCTCCGCCGCGCCGAAAACGCGCCGAAGAGCGGTGGATCGTAAGGAACGCGTGAGCCTGCGTCAAGCTCCTGGCTTTTCGCGGGTTAACCTCGGCTCGTGACGTCCGCGCCGATCTCGCCGCCCACAGGCCGCTTCGCGCCCTCCCCCACCGGCCCTCTCCATCTCGGAAGCCTGGTCGCCGCCGTGGGCTCGTGGCTCTTCGCACGCGCGAAGGGCGGACGCTGGCTCGTCCGCATGGAGGACCTCGACGTGCCGCGCGTCGTCGCAGGTGCCGCGGACGACATCCTGCGGACGCTCGAGCGCTTCGGGCTCGGGTGGGATGGGGAGGTCGTCTTTCAATCCGGGCGGATCGCGCTATACGACAAGGCGTTTGAAGATCTTCTTAGAAGGAAGAAGATATTCGCCTGCGCGTGCTCACGCGCCGACCTCCTTCGCGCCGCGTCGGCTCCCGGGCCGGGAGAGGAAGAAGATTCTTCGAATGAACGGGGGGCGGGCTTGCCTCCTGCGGCGGCCGGCTCGATCTACCCCGGCACGTGCCGGAGCGGCCTCGCGCCAGGTCGCGCCGCCCGCGCCTTTCGCTTCGGCGTTCCCCCTGGAATCTTTACTTTCAAAGATCTTCTCTTCGGCTCTCTCTCCGAAAATCTCGAGACTTCCGTCGGCGACTTCGTCGTGAAGCGCGCGGACGGCCCCTTCGCGTATCAGCTCGCGGTCGTCGTAGACGACGCCGCGCAGGGCGTCACCGAGGTCGTGCGCGGGGCGGACCTCCTCGACTCCACCGCGCGCCAGATCGCACTCCAGCGCGCGCTCGATCTCCAGACGCCGTCGTACGCGCACCTGCCGCTCGTCCTCGGCAACGACGGCAAGAAGCTCGGCAAGCGCGACGGCGCGCTCCCTCTCGAGACGCTCGACGAGGCACGGCTGCGGGCGAGCCTCGCATTCGCGTTCGAGGCGTTGGGACAGGATCCCGTGGAAGGGTCGCCGCGGGAGATGCTGGAAGAGGCGCGGCGGCGGTTCGATCCCTGGCGCGTTCCGCGTGAGCAGCAAATCGCGCTGCGCCGGCGTCGGCTCAGACTCGACCAAGCGCGCGGCGGAGGGCCATGACTCGCGCCGCGAGCGGCCCGAGGTCCGGCGCGAAGAGGGCGGCGCGAAAGGCCTCCACCTCCTCGGAGAGGACCTTGGCGACCCACGGCGCGTCCGGGTTCTGCGTCTGGATCGCGCGCGTCAGCGCAGGGTCCTGGTCGAGAAGCGACCCGACGAGGTCAAGGAGGCGGCGGAAGGAGGTCGTCGCACGCCCGTCCACGTCAAACGCGTCCACCTTCAGGCGTTCGAGGGTACCCGCGCACGCGAGGGCGGCGACGTGCGCGAGACCCATCGTGCGTCCAACCCAGCGGTCGTGGTCCGCCGCGGGCATCGTGCGGATCTTCAGGCCCTCGCGGGCGAAGAGACGCGCGAGGCGCGCGGCGGCGGCCGC
>DASVJU010000101.1:0-5056 GCA_036385755.1 Thermoanaerobaculia bacterium | reverse complement strand
TCTCGACGAGGTACAACGCCCAGTGCATGTCCTCGTCGGCGGCGCCGTCGTAAAGGCCCGTCGGCCAGAGTGAGACCGCCGCGAGGACCGCGGCGGCTGCGACGGCGGCCCCGAGGCGCGCCCCTTTCGCCCGCCACACCTCCGGGAGCCGCGCGACGGCGGCGCCCCCGAGAGGCGCGAGGGCCACGAGAAGCGGAAGGCGGTACCGCGTCGCGACGAAGAAGGCCGCCACGGAAAGAACGTAGGCCGGGATGAACGAAGCCCAGACGAGGAGCACGCGGCGCTCCGCGCCCGCCGACCCGATGAGCGAGAGGACGAACCCCGCGACCGCGAGCGGCACGAGAAAGCCTGGCCCCACGAACAGAAGTTTCAGCGCGACGCTCTGCTCGCGGTACCACGGGAAGCTGAAGTTCAGGGGCGCCTCGTCGCGGGAAAGGACGTACCAGACTTTTCTGAGGAAGAGTCCGGCGGCCGCGCCCGGACTCTCACGGATCCACGTCCAGGCTTTCTTCGCGAAATGTGCGGAGACTTCCCGCGTCGAAAGCGTCCGACCCTCGGCAGCCTCCGCGAGGCGCTTCGCATCGTGCGACTGGCCGCCGATGTCGGGCGTGATTCCGGGGAGGGCGCGATACACGCCGTTCGCACCGGGTCCGTTCCCGACGAGAAAGTTCAGGCCGCCGTGAGAGGAGATGAGGACGAACTCGTGAGAGACCACGAGGTTTCGGACGGTGACAGGAGCGATCGCGGCGGCGGTGCCCGCGAGAAGTGCCAGCGCGGGGAGAGGGGACCGAAGAGAATTTTCTTTGAAAGGAGGAAGGAAAAGGGGCATCGCGGCGATCGCCAATGCAATGACCGGGATGCAGAGAAGCGCGTTCGGGCGGTTCAGCGCGAGGAGGCCGCCGGCGGCACCCGCAGCCAGCCACACCCCCCACGAAAGAGAGCCGCCCGCCCGCGCCCCGTCCTCATTCACCTTCAAAGAAAAACTGCGTGACGTGAGCCCTACCGCCAACAGGTAAAGAAAGAGCGAAGTGAGGAACGGATCCAAAGCCGCCTGAAGAATCAGGATCTCGTGAAACGACACGACGCCGGTCAGCGCGTAGAGGATTCCCGCGGCGAGCGCGGCGCGGTCGTCGAAGATCCGCTGCGCCGTTCCGTAGACGAGGCCCACCGCGGCAGTTCCGAGCGCGATCTGGACGACCTTCGCCGCGAAAAGCGAGCCCGCCGAGAGCACGTGGACCGCCGCGAGGAAATAGATGTAGAGCGGCGAGACGAAATACGGCACGGGACCCGGCCCGCGAAGAAGCACGTCGCCGCGCGCCACGTCCGTCGCGAGCCGCGCGTAGACGCCGCCGTCCATGTCCCCCGTCGGCTGGAGAAGCGGGTGGGCGTCGAAATGCGCGAGCAGCGCCGCCTTCAAGGCGAAGGCGGCGAGGAGGAGCAGGAGAAGCGGGAAGAGCGAAAAGAGCCGGCGGCGCACGCCGCGAGGTTAGCGCGGGTCAGCCCGCGAACACGTACTTCCGGGCCTTCGCGCTCGACAGCAGGTCGGCGCGGAAGTCCGGGTGGGCGATGCCGATGAGGGCTTCCGTTCTCTGCCGGATGTTCTTGCCCCACAGATCCGCCGCCCCGTACTCCGTCACGACGTAGTGGATGTCCCCGCGGCTCGTCACGACACCCGCCCCTTCCTCGAGCACCGGGACGATGCGGCTGATCGCGCCGCTCTTGGCGGTCGACGGGAGTGCGATTATGGGCTTGCCGCCCTTGCTGCGCGCGGCACCTCGAATGAAGTCCACCTGGCCCCCGATGCCCGAGAAGAAGCGTCCCCCGATCGAGTCGGCCGCGACCTGTCCGGTGAGGTCGACGGCAAGGGCCGAGTTCAGCGCGATCATCTTGTCGTTCCGGGCGATCTGGAACGTGTCGTTCGTGAAACTCGAGGGACGCATCTCGACGGCCGGGTTGTCGTCCACCCAGTCGTACAGCGCGCGCGTTCCCATGATGAACGACGTGACGATCTTGCCCGGGAGGAGCGTTTTCTTCCGGCCCGTGATCACGCCGGCCTTCGCGAGCGCCATGACGCCGTCGGACAGCATCTCCGTGTGAATGCCGAGGTCGCTCCGTTCCTTCAGGCCGCTCATGACCGCGTCCGGGATGCGCCCGATTCCCATCTGCAGAGTCGCTCCGTCGGGGATGAGCTGGGCGGCGTGATGCCCGATCTGCCGGCAGACTTCGTCGAGCGGTTCGGGCTTGAGCTCGTAAAGCGGGTCGTCCACCGGAACGAGGTGCGCGATGCGATCCACGTGCAGGAAGGAGTCGCCGAGAGTCCGGGGCATGTTCGGGTTGACCTCGGCCAGGATGATGTCGGCCGTGTCGACGGCGCCACGGACGATGTCGACGGACACGCCGAGGCTCACGAATCCGTGATTGTCGGGCGGGCTCACCTGGATGAGCGTGGCGTGTACGCCGAGACGCCCGCTCGTGATGAGCTGCGGGATCTCGGAAAGGAACACGGGAAGGAAGTCGGCGCGTCCTTCCTGGACGGCACTCCTCACGTTCGAACCGATGAAGAACGCCATGTGTCGAAAACGGTCCTCGAGGCCCGGGGCGACGTAGGGGGCGGCCCCGAGCGTCATGAGGTGGACGATTTCATTGCCCCGGAGCTGTGTGGCGTTCGACACGAGCGCCTCGACGAGGCGCCCCGGTTCGCCGGCGCCGGACCCGATGAGGATGCGGCGGCCGGGGAGGATGGCGCGCACGGCCTCTTCAGCCGTCGCGATCTTGCGGGCGTAGCGGGATTTCCAGTCAACGTCGAAAGTCATGGGTAGAATCTAAGCCTCCCGCGGGGCGCCGGAACTGATGCGGGTGAATCTGGTCGCCCTTGTTAAGCTGGCCCCGTGGGGCCGTTCTTCATCGGAATCGACGGCGGGGGCACCCGTACCCGCGCCGTCGTCGCTCGAAAGGACCTCGCGCCGCTGGGCCGGGGCGTGTCCGGACCCGCGAACGCGGCCACCTGCCCTCTTCCCCGCGTCGTGGACTCCGTCCAGGAAGCCGCATCCGACGCGCTCCTCGCGGCGGGTCTCGGGGACGTGTCGCCCGCAGCCGTCGTCGTGGGCCTTGCCGGCGTCGACTCGATCAGGGACCGACAGCCCCTCCTGAAGGCTCTCGAGTCGGTCTTCGGGAAAGGCCGCGTCCTCCTCACGAGCGACGCCCGGATTGCTCTCTCGGGGGCGTCTCCCGATCGCATCGATACCCCGGCGGTCGTCGTCATCGCAGGCACGGGAGCCATCGCCTTCGGACAGGGCGAAGGCGGAGCCACGGCACGGGCCGGCGGGTTCGGACCCCTGCTGAGCGACGAAGGCGGTGGATACGCGATCGCCCGGCAGGGCCTCGTCGCGGTCGTGCGCGAAATCGACGGCCGCGGACCCGCCACCGCCATACGCGAACTTCTGTTCACGACGGGCGGCGTCTCGTCGCTGACCGAGCTGCTCGAGAGGATCTACCGCTCCGAGGGCGGCGCCGCCGACGTCGCGGCGTACTTTCCGGTCGTCCTCGCGGCGGCCCGCGGGGGCGATGCCGAGGCGCGACGCATCCTCGCGGAGGCCGGACGGGACCTCGCGCTCGACGTCGTGACGGTCGTGAAAAAGCTGGGCCTCGAAAACGCCTCGTTCCCCGTCGCGACGATCGGCGGGGTCTTCGCGGCCGGCGCATTCGTTACCGACTCGCTCACCGAGTCCGTACGGCAGGTGGCCCCGCGCGCGCGCGTCGGCCCCGCCGCCCATCTCCCGGAAATGGGCGCGATCCGCCTCGCCCTCACGACCGGCCCGGATCCTTCATGAGCGATTCGCTCGAGCTCGTCACGCGTCTCCACGAGTCCGATCGGACGGTCTTCGATGCGCTCGGCGCTGCCCTTCCCGCGATCGCGCGCGCAGCCGACGCGATTGCCGAGCGGCTCGAAGCGGGAGGCCGCTGGTTCTATGCGGGAGCCGGCACGAGCGGCCGCCTCGGTGCGCTGGATGCCGCGGAGCTTCCGCCCACGTTCGGGACCGATCCGTCACTCGTCGTGGCGCTTCTCGCGGGCGGGCGCGCGGCGATGTTCGAGGCCGTGGAAGGCGCGGAGGACGATTCCGCTGCCGGGGCGCGCGACCTCGCCCTTGCGGGCCTGAGCGGCAAGGACACCGTCGTCGGGATCTCGGCGAGCGGTGCGACACCCTGGGTGCGCGGCGCGATCGCCGAGGCGAAGGCAAGAGGAGCGCTGACGGTCGTGGTCGTATGTCGCCCCGCGACGCCGCTCCTCTCCGAGGCCGAGATCGGCATCCTCCTCGACACGGGCAAGGAAGTCCTCGCCGAATCCAGCCGCCTGAACGCCGGCACGGCGCAGAAAATCGCCCTCAACATGCTCTCGACCGCTGTCATGGCGAAGCGCGGCCTCGTCTACCGGGACGAGATGGTCGCGATGCAACCGACGAACGAGAAATTGAAGAAGCGCGCCGTGAGGATCGTCGTAGATCTTGCCGGAATAGAGGAAGAGAAGGCCGAAGATTTTCTTAGAAGGGCTAATTGGCATTTGCCTTCTGCACTCGTCTCGGCGAAATGGGGACTTTCGGCCGAGGCGGCCGCTGATTACCTTTCTAAGAAAGATTCAAACGTCGCGGTTGCGTTGAGTCAACGGCCTGAGGGAGGCCGTGGATGAGCGAGGGAGCAGAAGGTCTTGTCGATCTCCACATTCACGGCGCGCTCGGGGTCGACGTCCTCACCGCTTCCGCCGCCGAGTTGGAACGCCTGGCCGCAGGCCTCGCCGCCCGCGGCGTCTCCGGCTTCCTGCCCACGCTCGTCCCCCTGCCGCTGCCGGTGATGGCCGTCACCGTGGCGCGGCTCTCGGCCTGGATGAAGACGCGCCGCCCGGGCGACGGGAAGGGAGCGCTGCCGCTCGGCATTCACTTCGAGGGGCCGTTCGTCTCCCGCGCGCGCTGTGGTGCGCTCCACCGCAAGGACTTCCTCGACGGAACCGACGCCCTCGCCCTCGGCGCGTTCTTCGAGATCGCGTCGAGCGCTCCGGGGCGCG
>DASVJU010000100.1:0-7232 GCA_036385755.1 Thermoanaerobaculia bacterium | reverse complement strand
CCGCGGTCCCCATCCCGCCTGCCCGTCCCAGGCCCACCACGCGGAAGCCGCGAAGAGAAGCGCGACGAAGGACAGGGCGGACGCGTGAGCGAGCCAGGCGTCGCGGCGATAAAGAGCGACGAAGCCAACCGGCGCGAAAAGGACGATCGGCGCGTACCAAAGGAGCCCTTTATTCGGGAGCACGGTGAGGCGCAGGAGGCCCGTGAAGAACGGATAGCTGAACGTCTCCCCCGCGTACCCGCCGAAGAGCTTCCCGAATCGGGCGAAGTCGAAGAGGGCCCAGAGAAAGAGAATTCCTGCGAATGAAAGAAGCAGAGGCCACGGCACAGCCGCGCGGCCAGGACGCATCGCGGCCCGTCGGCGCGATCCCGTTCCCCTCCTCCCTTCTAAGAAATCTTCCTCTTGTCTTCTCCCAAAGAGCGCGCACGCGACGAGTGGCGCGACCGCAATGAGCAGCAGGGTCTTCGTCAGAATCGCGAAACCCGCGGCGACTCCCGCGACGATCTGCCAGCGCCGCGACACTGGAGCGTCGCGCAGCTCGACGACGGCGAGGAGCAACAGCGCGATGCGGCAGGCCTGGAGCGGCGCGCCATAGTCGCTCGCGGCGTATCCCCAGAGCGGCGTCGCGAGGACGAGGCCCGCACCCGACGCCGCGGCCCAGACGGGCGCCGCACCGAGGAGGAGCAGCGCCCGAGCCGTCGCCCACGCCGTGGCGACGAGGCATGCGATCGGCAGGAGAATGAAGACGGGCGCCGACGGCGCGGACGGAGCAACCGCCGTCATGGCACGCACCACGGTCGCGGGGACCGCCTCGACGAGGGAAAGGCCCATGCCGTAGCGCGACACGGCGTCGCCGAGGGGCCGGCGCGGCGCGTTCACGAAATCGCGCGAGACGCCGATCTCGAAAAAGCGCCCAACCGCGGCCGACGCCGAGAGCATTTCCTTGCCGTCCGGAATGAGACCGAACGCGCGCGTGTCGACCGTGACGAGAAGGACGGCCAGAACGAACAGACCGGCAGAGCGTGCAGCAAGCGAGTCCGAGCGGTCATTGCCCTCCATCACGGAGGCATTATGCGGGGCCGTTTCTCGATCACCTGCGCCCGCCGGGAGGGCCGGCTACTTCACGCGCTCGAGGTCCCCTTCGATGCCGAGCGCAAGAGGCAGGCGAACGTGGGCGAGCTTGTTTTCTATGACGAGCGTGTAGATCCCGGGCTCGAATCGCCCTTTCGGGGAGTCGAAGAAGAGGTCGCCCCACGCGAGCGTGTCGTGGCTCACCGTGACGCGGTCGAACACGATCTGTTCCCCCGGCACGGCGAAGAATCCGAGCCTCTCCTCGCGCGTGCACCCCGGGAAGTAGCCCCCGAGCGGATCGCGTATGACGCGTGCCTGATTAAGCATGCGGCGGAGGTCCGGAAGACCCTGGGCCATCTTCTTCTGGCTCGGCAGGGGAACCCGCGTGCCGTCGGGCAGGATGAGCGACACGTCTTCACGGAAGATCTCGACGGGCTGGCTGCCCGACGAGGACAGGCAGGTCTGGAGGAGGATCCACTGGCTGTCGAGGTGCACGTGCGCGTGCTTGTAGCCCACGACGACCTGAAGCGTGTCGTCCCTGAAGCGGGCGACGGTGCGGCCCAGCTTCTTCACGTTCGCCGAAGCGAGGTCGGCCGCCCGGGCTCCGGACCCTGCGACGAAGGAGAGCGCCGCCACGACCCACCAGGCCGAAACGAGCCTCCGCGAAAGAAATGCCACGATTGATCCTCCGGGACTCCGCGCAGGGAGACCCTCACTCCTCCCTCTTGCATGGAGCATACCGTCGGGTGGACACCTTTTGCGGACGCCGCTTCGGGAGGCCGAGCCGGGAGTAGGATTGCCCGCGACATGCACGGGAACTCCCTTGTCGGCGCCTGGAAGCTGCTCGTCTTCGAGTTCCGCTCCGAGGGACAAGTCGTGTACCCGTTCGGGATGAACTACTCGGGCCTGTGCCTTTACGACACGACCGGCCACATGTCGATACAGATCATGCGGGGGGACCGCCCTCGGTTCGCCGTAAACGACCAGCAGGCCGGCACCCACGAGGAAATCGCGGCCGCCCTGGAAGGATGCCTCTCCTACTTCGGCACGTACGTGGTGGACGAGACGCACGGCGTCGTCGTCCACCACGTCTCGCAGTCTCTCTTCCCGAACTGGATCGGCACGGACCAGGTCCGCTTCTTCCGGTTCTCCGGCGAACGCCTCATCGTGGCAGCGCCGACACAGCAGGTGCGCGGCCACCTGATGGATGCGATGCTCGTCTGGGAACGGCTCCATCCGATCGAAGGAGACTGAGGGATGCAACGGTTCGTCCTGCCCCGCCACGTCTCCCGGCGCCTGCCGCTCGCGCGCCGGACGGGTCCGTGCCCGCCCGACGAGGAAATCCGTTTCACGGTCCTCCTGCATGCGAAGGACATGCGCATGCTGCGCGACGCCGCGCGCGCGGTCGCGGATCCCAAGAGCGCCGCTTACGGGCGCCATCTCTCTCCCGACGAGGTCCGCGCGCTCGTCGCCCCCGGGTACCAGGATCTCGACGCCGTCCTGTCGTTCCTCCGCGACGCCGGGCTCACGGTGGATGGCGTCGTGGGCGCCCGCACCGCGGTCCAGGCCCACGGCCCGGCCGAAAACGTGGCGCGCGCGTTCGACGTCCCCCTCGGCGTGTACGACCTGCCGCGTTCGCTGTCGCCGCTGAACCGGCGGGCCATTGCGGCCGAGCGGGACCCTTAGATTCCGGCTTCCCTCGCGGCCGTGATTCGCGGGATCGCGGGCCTGAACACGCTCCCGGCGGCCCGGCGGAATCCGCCGATCCTCGCCCCGGCGCGCTCGAAAGTCCCCCGCCGCGGCCCCGCCGCGGCGCGCGGTCCTGCGGGCGGCTACACGCCCGAGGAGATCCGGGTGGCGTATGACCTTCCGGAGCCGGGAACGGCAGGCGCCCGCGGCGAACGCGTCGCCATCCTCGAATTCGGGGGAGGCTTCTCCAGTCGCGACTTCGGTGGCTTCTGCGCGCACTACGGGCTTCCCGCAGGCGACGTGACCGAGGTGTCCGTGTCCGGCGCGAAGAACGACTACGGCGGAAAGACCGCCGACGCCGACCTCGAGGTCGCGCTCGACATGGACTGGGTGCGCGGCACCGCACCCGACGCGGACCTCGATCTGTGGTGGGTGCCGAACACGGATGCGGGCTGGGTGGATTTCCTGAACGCGCTTCTCGACGCGCCGGACGCGCGCCGCCCGTCGATCGTCTCGATCTCGTGGGGCATGCCCGAGGACGGTTTCGCGACATCCCGCCGTTACGACCAGACCCGCCAGCTCTTCCTCTCCTGCGCGCTTCTCGGCATCACCTTCGTCTGCGCCACCGGCGACGCGGGAGCCGGCGACGTACCCGAAGGCAGCGTCGCGTTCGACGGCCAGCGCCATGTGGATTTCCCGAGCGTCGTCCCGGAAGTCACCGCGGTCGGAGGCACGAAGCTCGTGCCCGACGGCAGCTCCTTCGCCGAGACCGTCTGGAACGACGGTCCCGATCGCGGGGCGACGGGCGGCGGATTTTCCCGTTTCGTCGCCGTCCCCGCCTGGCAGAAACCGGCCCTCGGCAGCCGCCGCGGCGTGACCGGCCGCGGGATTCCCGACGTCGCGGCCGTCGCGTCGCCCGACCCCGGACTCTCGATCTTCGTGAGAAACAAGTGGACCGCGGCCGGCGGGACGAGCGTCGCCGCGCCGATCTGGGCCGGAATCCTCGCGCGCGTGAATGCCGCGCGCACGGCAGCGGGTCGGCCGCGTCTCGGCGCCGCGAACGCCGCTCTCTACGCGGCCGCTCAAGGAGCCTCGCCGTTCCGGGACGTCACCCGGGGCGACAACTCCTATGCGGGCGTCGCGGGCTACCGGGCGGGAAAAGGCTGGGATCCCGTCACGGGTCTCGGCTCGGCCCGCGTGGGATCCCTCGTGAAGAAGCTCCTCGCCTGAGGAAAAAGAGAGACGTCTGGAATGTTCATCGGACACGCCGCCGTCGGATTCGCCTCGAAGGCCGCCGCGCCCCGCGCTTCGCTCGGCGTCCTCCTCGCGGCACCTTTCCTTCTCGACCTCCTCTGGCCCCTGTTCGTTCTGACGGGGGTGGAGAGCGCCTCCATCGAGCCCGGCAACACGGTCTTCACGCCGATCGCTTTCGACCATTACCCGTGGTCGCACAGCCTCCTCATGGCCATCCTCTGGGGCGCGCTCTTCGGCTTTTTCGTTCGTCTCGCTCTTCGCAGCGTGGCGATCGGCGCCGTCGTCGCGCTCGGCGTCGTGAGCCACTGGATCTGCGACGCCGTCGTCCACCGTCCGGACCTTCCGCTGACACCCAACGGGACGATTTTCGTCGGAATGGGCCTGTGGAACTCGCGCGCCGGAACGCTCGCCGTCGAGTTGCCGCTCTTCGCGCTCGGAGTCTGGCTCTATCTGAGGACGACGAAACCGAAAGATGCGATCGGCCGATGGGCGCTCGCCGGAATGATCGCCTTCTTCCTGCTCGCATACGCCGGGGCGGCCTTCGGCCCGCCGCCCCCGAGCATCACCGTCGTCGCGTGGACGGGAATCGCCGGTTTGATCCTGATTCCATGGGCGGCATGGGTCGACGCACACCGGACCCTGGCGGACGAAGAGCCCTAACGCTGGTCTTCCCGCGGCTGGTCGCTCCGCGGCACGCGAACGAACGCGGCGTTCACCGGCGCCGGCATTTCCGCGTCCGCCCCCCTCACGCTCTTCCAGATCGCCTCGTTGAGCTCGAGGTCCGGCGCCGCGTCCTCCTTCGAGAAATCCCACGCGTTCGACTCGGCCTGCATCGGTGCGCCGTCGGGATTCATCTCGTAAAACGGGATCTTCGTCTCGCGGTGGGCGAACGGCGTCGTGTCGGGCGTGTCCACGAACGCGGTCGTCATCGGGGTCGCGGACGCGTCGTGCTGGGAGAGCGGCGGCAGGTCGAGGATCAGCTCCATCGTCCGGAGCATCGACACGGTGGAATACATCGTCGAATCCACCGCTCCCTTGCGCCGCGTGAAGGGCGAGATCACGAACCCCACTGTCCGGTGCGCATCCACGTGATCCGAGCCGTTCTGGGCGTCGTCCTCGATCACGAAGATCGCGGTGTCCTTCCAGAAGGGCGAGCGCGAGATCGCCTCGACGAGGCGCCCGAGCGCTACGTCGTTCTCGGCGACCATCGCGCGCGGCGTGCGCGCGCCCTTCTTCGTCCCCGCCGTGTGGTCGTTCCCGAGCCGCACGATCGTGAGGCGCGGCATTTCCTTCGCCTTCACGAAGCCGCGGAACTCCTTGAGGAAGACGTCCACGCGGGCGTTGTCGAGAGTCTCGAGGTCGAAGCCGGGGTAGAAAGGACAGGTGTTGCCTTCGAGCGCGCCTTCCATGCCCTTCGAGAGGGCCAGCTTGGTCGGCTCCATCTCGGCCGCGACGCCCACGAACTCGCCGTAGTTGCGGAGGGTCAGACCCGCCCGCGCGGCGGCATCCCACAGATAGCCGTTCGTCGGGAACGCGTTCGGGTCGTTCCCCTCGAAGAGGTAGTCGAATCCCTTCTTGCCGTAGTCGGGCGGCCAGACCTTCTCGACGAAGTCCGTCGCGTACGCGCCCATCGACCAGTTGTGGCCGTCCGCCGAGACCTCGGCGTCGCAGTAGAGGTTGTCGAGGAGGACGAATTCGTCGGCGAGCGCATGGGCGTTCGGCGTCACGTCGCGCCCGAAGATCACGAGCGCAGGGTCGCCGTTCCCCTGCGAGAGGTCCCCGAGGACCTGGTCGTACGTGCGGTTCTCGCGGACGACATAGACGACGTGCCTGATCGGCGAAACCCCGCCCCGCGCCGCCGGGACGACCGGCGAGGCCTTCACCGGAGCCGTGCCGCGCGCCCCCGGCCGGCGGTTCGCGTAAGCCCGCGTCGTGAGCGCCCGAAGGGCTTCGGGAGACGGGACGTCGACCCGTGAGACCGAGCCGGGGATCGTGCGCGTCTTCTTCCAGGGCTTCCCGTCCGCCTTCTTCGTCGGGTCGGGCCCGCCGACGGCATTCGACCAGGACCCCCCGCCCTTCGCGTTCGCGACCCAGAGCGTCCTCCCGTCCGCCGCGAGCGCGAGCGCGGCCGGGTACCAGCCGCTCGGGACGAACCCCTTCGTTCGTGCCGCGCGCGCGTTGCCGCCCACGTCCACGACGGCGATCGCGTCGTCGTCGGCGTTCGCGACGAAGAGCGTCTTCCCATCGGGCGCGAGCGCGAGCGCGTTCGGCGTGGAGCCGTCCGGAAGGGCGTCGGCCGATGGCGTGCCCGGGCCGTCCGGGCCGAGCGCGACCGAGATCTGTCGCACGACGGTCCGCGAAAGGACGTCGACGGCAGCCACGAGATTCCGGTTCGACTCGGCGACGAAGAGAGTCTTTCCATCCGGCGCGAACAACACGTCCGACGGGTGGTCGGCGGTCTTCACGGTCGCGACGACCGCGCCCTTGACGGCATCGACGAGCGACACCGTGGCCGCGCCCCAGTTCGCCACCGCGAGGAGCTTCCCGTCCGGCGAGAGGACCGGCCGGTACGGATGGACGCCGACGGGAACGGTCGCCGCGACCGCGCGCGAGCCGAGGTCGATCCTCACGACGTCGTTCAGGAGGATTCGTGCGACCCAGAGGCTCTTCCCGTCCGCCGTCGCCGTGAGGCCGGAAGGCGTCGCGTCGAGTTTCGCCGGTTCGTCGCCCTTCCGGAGCACGATCGGATTCTCGACGACAAACCGGTCGCTCTCGAGCCGGTAAACGAGAACGTTCTTCCCGCCCGCTCCCGCAACGTAGACATGTGAACCGTCCGGCGCAATGGCGAGGCCGAGCCAGGACTTCTTCACGGGCTCCCTCGCGAGCATCTTCCCGGTCGCCGCGTCGAGAAGGTGGAGCGACTGGTCGTCCGCACCCGTGCACGCGACGACGACGCGCCGGCCGTCGGGCGTCAAGGCGAGAGCGAACGGGTACGGCCCGACCTCGGTCTGCGTCCCGGTGGGAGTCAGGAGGCGGCCGTTCGGAAGCAGCATCTCGCCCGTCGGGAGCTTTCCGGGGACGAGACGGTCGGCGGCCGGGGCGCAGACGGCGAACGCGAGAGTGGCGAGGGAGAACGGTCGGACGGCTCGACGCATGAGCCGAGACTACCGCGGACTCAAGAAGAAGAGTGCAATCATGCCCGCTCATAATCCGCTCGG
>DASVJU010000099.1:0-3228 GCA_036385755.1 Thermoanaerobaculia bacterium | reverse complement strand
GCTCGGCCTCCTCAACTTCGCGCTGCCCCAGACGCTCATCGTGGGCCCGCGGTGGGTCGTCCTCGTCGTCCTCCTCGTCCTCGCCGTCCCGACTGTGCTCGCCCACCGGGCGGGCCACGCGGCGCTCACGAAAGCGCTCGGCTTCGCGATGAGCGGCGTCGTGACGCTGACCCTCGTCGCCTCTCTCGCGCTCCTCATCGCGGGACTCCCGAAAAAGAGCGAGACGCCGGCGGAGCTCGCGAAGTCCGCCGCGTGTCTCTGGGTCGCGAACGTTCTGGTCTTCGCGATCTGGTACTGGAGGCTCGACGCGGGGGGGCCGTTCGCAAGGGACGGCCGTGGCGCCCACACGGAGGGGGATTTCTTCTTCCCGCAGATGATGGACGGATGCCCGGGGCCGGAAGGGTGGTCGCCCCGTTTCGTGGACTATCTCTTCATCGCGTTCAACAACTCGACGGCCTTCTCGCCGACGGACACGCCCGTCCTCTCGCGCTGGGCGAAGGTCCTGACGATGCTGCAGTCGCTCATCTCACTGCTGGTCGTCGCGGTTCTCGCGTCGCGGGCCGTCGGCCTGATCTGATCGGAAGGGTCCTCGTCTACGCCTGGATGATCCCGTGGCGGAGGGCGAAGCGGATGAGCTCCGTGCGCCCGTGGACGCCCAGCTTGCTCATGACGTGCTCGCGGTGGGACATCGCGGTTTTCACGCCGATGCCGAGCAGCTCCGCGATCTCCTTGTTGCTCCGCCCTTCGGCGACGAGCTTCAGAACCTGCTTCTCGCGGTCGGTGAGCGTCTCGTACGTGTCGACCGTCTCCTTTCCGGAAGCCGCGGCATCGCGCTCTTCGAGGGCGACGCGCGCGACCTCGGGCGCGAGCACGAGGCCGCCTCTTGCCACGCTGCGAATCGCGGACGCCAGCTCCGCGCCCGCCGCCTTCTTCAGCACGTAGCCCGAGACGCCGATCTTCAGGAAGCGCGAGACGTATTCGCGGTCCTCGTACTGCGTGAGAACGATGATCTTCGTCTTCGGGCTGATCTTCCGGATCTCGAGCGCGGCCTCCAGGCCACCGAGGTTCGGCATCGCGATGTCGAGGAGGAGGACGTCGGGCTCGAGCTCCCGGCAGCGGTCGATGGCCTGGCGGCCGTCCTCGGCCTCGCCCACGACTTCGATGTCGTCGGCCTTCGCGAGGAGCGCGCGCACGCCCTCGCGCATGAGCGCGTGGTCGTCGGCGATGACGACCCGGGTCTTAGGCACTGGCGGCCTCCGGCGGGATCGGAATTTCGAAAGCCATGTGGGTTCCCTCTCCGGGCGCCGAGTCGAGGCTCATCTTCCCACCCAGGATCTCGACGCGCTCGCGCATGCCGAGGAGGCCGAGCCCGCGCCCCGTTTCGGAAGGCTCGACGACGCTCTTCGGATCGAACCCCTTGCCGTCGTCCTCGATCTCGATGAGGAGGGTCTTCTCGCCCGCCGCGATCTGAACGAGCACGTCCTCGGCCCCGGCGTGCCGGGCGACGTTCAGGAGCGCCTCCTGTGCGATGCGGAAGACGGCCGTCGCGACGTCTTGCGGCACCCGGCTCTCGACGTCCTCGAACTCGCACTTCACGGTGATGCCGAGCGGTTCGAGATGGCGCGCGGCGTACCACCTCACGGCGGCGAGAAGGCCGAGGTCGTCGAGGACCGAGGGACGCAGGTCGAAAATGACCCGGTGCAGGTCGTCGAGGGCGCGTCCCGCGAGGCCCTTGACCTCCTCCAGACGCGCGCGCGTCCCGCCTGCCGGCAGTTCGCCGAGGGCGCTCTCGAGCCGGAAGGACAAGGCCGAGATCGTCTGGCACGTTTCGTCGTGAAGCTCGCGCGCGATGCGCATGCGCTCGCCCTCCTGCGCGCTCAGAAAACGCTTGAGCAGCTCGGCGCGCCGGTCGTCGCGCTCGAGGCGCGCCCGCATCGTCTCGAGGGAGCGGCCGAGCCGGCCAACCTCGTCGTCGGGCAGCGGCGGGATGGGCCTCTTGAGATCGCCGCCCGTGATGCGCTCCGCGGCGCGTGTGAGGACGAGAAGAGGCCGGAGCACGCTGCGCGCCGCGCCCCACGTGAAGAGCGCGGCGAGCGCGAGGAACACGGGCGTGAGGGCCAGCATCCGCCGGCGGAACGCGATCGCGGGCGCGAATGCGTGGGCGGCCCGCTCGCGCACGACGACGCCCCACGGGAAGAGCCGGAGCGGCGCGAAGGCGATCACATCCTGTCCCAGGCGGCCCGCATACGCCCGCCGGTCCTTCAGGAGAGGAAGCAGGAAGGCCGGGGCGACGGGCCGCCCCTGTCCAGGCACGGCATCGGTCGTCGCGACGACCTCGCCCGCCGCGTCGACGAGCTCGGTCGTGATTCCCTCCCCGCTCTGGGCGGCAGGCAGGAGGGCCTGGAAGGCGGGAAGCACCGGGTCCAGGCTCGCGCCGGCGAGACCGGTCGCCTTCCCCGCGAGATCCACGAGCGGAACGAACAGGAAGAGCCGGCGCGCGCCGTTCGGGAGCGTCGTGAGGGCGGAGGCGGCGCGGCGGCCCGTGGCCACCGCCTCCTGCGCGGCGGGCAGGTCGAAGAGGTGGTCCTGAAGATGCCCGCCGGCGGGTTCCTCCCACAGGATCTCGCCGTGCGGACTCAGGAGGAAGACGCTGGAGAAAAGGCGCGAGCGGCGATACGTGCCGAGGAGCGCGGAGCGGCGCGCGGGGCTGTCGGGTTCGACGCCGCCTCCATAGAGGCCTTCGAGGTCGTCCCGGAGCATCTCTTCGGCGTGCGCGACGGCGCCACGGGCGAGGATCTGCTGGTCGCGCACGACGCGCTCGGAGAGGTCGTCGAGGGCGCTCGAAATCAGGAACCCGAGGACGACGAGAGGCGCGAGGATGCCGAACCCGACGAGAAGGAGCGCCCGCGCCTGCAGGGCATTCTGAACCCCGAGGCGTTGGTGCTCTTCGGGATTCACGGCTTCGGCGGTTTTTCGGGGGCCGAGAGCGGGGGCGGGGCGGGCGCCGGTTCGACCTGAGCCGGCTCGGGATGCGCCGGTTCGCCGTGGGCCGGTTCGCCGTGGGCCGGTTCGCCATAGAGGCGCGCGTACTCGAGTCGGTGCTCGTGCCTGAGCCGCTCCTTGCTGATCTTGCCCGTGAAGATGGCCGGGTCGAACGGGAAGATGCCGGGCGCCAGGTGGGCGTTGTAGATGTGCCAGGTGATGACGACGAGGAACGCCATCAGGCCC
>DASVJU010000098.1:0-10434 GCA_036385755.1 Thermoanaerobaculia bacterium | reverse complement strand
GCGGGCCGCATCACGCCCGTCTTCTTCGGCAGCGCGATCAACGATTTCGGCGTCGAGCCCTTCCTGAAGCGCTTTCTCGAGCTGGCACCCGCGCCGCTGCCCCGCAAGACGACGACCGGCCAGGTGGACCCGCTCTCACCTGCGTTCTCGGGCTTCGTCTTCAAGATCCAGGCGAACATGGACCCCGCGCACCGCGACCGCGTCGCGTTCCTGCGCATCGTGTCCGGAAAGTTCACGCGCGGCATGGAGGTCCTGAACCCGCGCTCGGGCCGAAAACTGAAGCTCGCGAAGCCGCTGCAGTTCCTCGCGCAGGAACGGACGCTCGTCGACGAGGCCTGGGCCGGCGACATCCTCGGACTCTGGGACGCGGGCAACCTGCGCATCGGCGACTCGCTCGCCGAGGGACCGGGCATCGAGTTCGAGGGCATCCCGCGCTTCTCCCCCGAGTTCTTCAACCGCGTCGTCATGCTCGACCCGGCGAAGAGGAAACAGCTCAAGAAGGGCCTCGACCAGCTTTCGGAGGAAGGGGCCGTCCAGGTCTTCCACGATGCCGACCGCATGGAGCGCGATCCCGTCCTCGGCGCCGTCGGCGTCCTGCAGTTCGAGGTCATCCAGCACCGCCTCCGGTCGGAGTACGGAGCGGAAATCTCCTACGCGCGCCTCCCGTTCACGCTCGCGCGGTGGGTCGAAGGCGAGGACTTCGATCGCAGGACGTTCGACGACCCGCCGAGCGTCGCGTGTCTCGTGGACCTCGAGGGCCGGCCGCTCGTCCTCTTCCAGAGCAAGTGGCACCTCGAGCGCGCCGAACGCGAGAACCCGAAACTCCGCTTCATCGCCGCCGTCCAGCCCGGGCGCGCGAAAGCCACGGCGTAAATGTCCTTCCGGAAGCGCTGGGCCGCGACGGCGGTAGCGGTCGCGGCGACCGCCGTTCTGGGCGTCTGGTTTTTCGAGAACGCCTCTCTCTCCCGACTGCGCGCGGAGTTCATCCCGTGGATGCATCGGCTCGAGCGGTATCGCAACGCGCTGGAGACGACGCGCGCCGCATTGCGCCGGCGAGACGCCGGCGCGGCTGGCGAGCCCGAAGGCATCGCGGGGTTGCGCGCCTGGGCGTGGAAGGACCTTGACCGTGTCGCCCTCGTGTCGTTCGATGTCGAGGGAAGACCGGAGATCAAGAAAGATCTCTTAGAAAGGGGAAGATGGGCCCTGCAGGGGAAGGCTGACTTTGTTGTCGATGGCTTTCGTGCCGACGGCGCGCGTGTCGAACGCCGCGCACTCGTCTTGCTGCGGCTTCCGGATACCGACGCGCCGCTCCCGGCCTCTCTTCCATTCAAAGAAAATCTTCTATCTCCCTCTTCGTCGTCCTCGTTCTCCATCTCTCTCCTCTCCCCCGAAGCAGACCGGATCGAACCCCATCCCCGCTTTCACGACGCGACACTCGAGGCCGGCCTCGGCGCTCCGCGCCGCGATCCGCCGCAGAAACTCACGAACCGCCTCATCGACGGCATCTGGCCGGGGTCGGGCGTGGCGGTGCTGGACTTCGACCGAGACGGCGACGAGGACCTTTTCGTGGGCGACGGCGTGCGGTCGATCCTCTACGAGAACGACGGCCAGGGGCACTTCACCGACGTGACCGTGCGCGCCGGCCTCGCGAACGCGGACAACACCGGAGTCGCTGCAACAGGGGTGGCGGCAGGAGACATCGACGGGGACGGCTATCCGGATCTCGCCGTGACGGACGCCTTCGGCCCGACGCGGCTGTTCCGGAACCGCGGGGACGGCACGTTCGAGGAGATCACCGGGACCTCCGGCGTCGTCACGTCGGGCCCGACGCGCTCTCTCGCGTTCGCGGACGTGAATGGCGACGGCAACCTCGATCTCTTCGTCTGCGGCACGGGCGACTACTACGGGCAGATGCCCGATCCTCCGTTCGACGCGAACGACGGACGCCGGAACTACCTGTTCCTCGGCGACGGAAAGGGCCATTTTCGCGACGCCTCGGCGGAATGGGGCGTCGAGAAACCCACGCGCTGGTCTCTCTCGTGCCTCTTCGCGGATTTCGACGGGGACGGCCGGCCGGACCTCATCGTGACGAACGACTTCGGCCTGAAGAACCTCTACCGCAACGTGGACGGGAAGAGGTTCGAGGACGTGACGAGGAAGCTCGGCGCCGAAGACCGCGGCTACGGGATGTCGGCCGCGTGGGGCGACTTCGACGGCGGCGGCCGGATGGACCTCTACACGACGGGCACGTACACGCAGTGGGGGTTCCTGCACGAGTACCCGGGCCTCCCCGTGCCGCTTCCCGGGCGGATCTTTCGGCCCATCGCGATCTCCTGGATGGAGAAGATGTGCCGCGGCAACTCGCTCCTCCTCCAGACGGCGAAGGGCTCCTTCGAGGACGCGACCGACCGCTCCGGCGCGGGCCGCGCGGGCTGGAACTGGAGCGTCGCCGCGGCCGATCTCGACAACGACGGCAGCCTCGACCTCTACGCCACGAACGGCATGTGGGATGACGGCCGCACACACGACCGCGAGCTGGAGTTCTGGTGGGAGACCCTCGCGTACTGGGACGACTACATCGAGATGAAAAAGACGTTCGACCGGAAACGAGCGGGCGTTCAAGGCATCGAGCGCGACGCGTATTTCCGGAACCGCGGTCCGGGAAGCCGTCCGCTCTTCGAGGAACGGGCCTTTCTCGACGGCCTCGACCTTCAGACGAACGGACGCGCCGTCGTGGCCTTCGACGCAAACGGCGACGGCGCGCTCGACCTCTACGTGCGCTCCGTCCAGGCGCCCGAGGCTCTTTTCCTCGGAAGCCGCAGAAACCCGGACGCCGAGCATTTCCTCAGGCTCCGTCTCAAGGGGGCGCCCGGGAAGGACAATGCCGACGGCCTCGGCGCGCGGGTCACGGCGACGCTGCCCGGAGGGCGTGTCCTCGTCCGGGAGAGCGGCTACGCGAGCGGCTATCTTGCGACCGGCAGTCCCATCGTCCATCTCGGCCTCGGTGGAGCCGCGCGAATCGAGAAGCTCGTCGTGCGCTGGCCCTCCGGCCTCGTGCAGGACCTCGGGCCCGTCACCTCGATCGACCGGACGGCGACCGTGGACGAAGCGCGGGGTTTCCGGTAACTTCGCGCTCGTGAACGAGACTCCGTCCACAGAGCCACTCTCCTACGACGTCGTCGTCATCGGCGGCGCGATCTCGGGCGCCTCGACCGCTGTTCTCCTCCACCGACGCATGCCGGAGCTGAAGATTCTCGTCGTCGAGAAGGCCCCGGCCTTCGACTGGAAGGTCGGAGAGTCGACGGTCGAGATCTCGTCCTATTTCCTGACACGCGAGCTGAAGATCTACGATCACCTCTCGCGCGAGCAGCTTCCCAAGCAGGCATTCCGCTACTGGTTCAACAACGAGAAGGTCTCGTGCCTGCGCGAGGCGTCGGAGACGGGGCCGACGCAGCTCGCCCGCACGCCCTCTTTCCAGATCGACCGCTCGAAGCTCGATGAGCACGTGCTCAATCTCGCGGCGGCGGAAGGGTCGGACGTCTGGCGTCCGGCGAAGGTCCTGGACGTCGCGCTCGGCGGCGAGGCGGGGAATACGCTCACGGTCGAGAAGGCCGACGGCTCGCGTCTCGCGGTGAAATGCAAGTGGGTCGTGGACGCGACGGGCCGGCAGGCGATGCTCGCGCGGAAGCGCGGCGGCGTGAAACCGATCGAGACGCATCCCACGGCCGCGATCTGGGTGCGCTACGACGGCGTCAAGGACATGGACGGCCCCGAGGTCGTCGGCACGGACTCCGCAGATCCTTTCCACCGGCCGGTCATCGCATCGCGCCGGCTGGCCACGAATCACTTCACCGGCTGGGGCTACTGGATCTGGTTCATCCCGCTTCAGGGCGGCGAGACGAGCGTCGGCCTCGTCTGGGACACGCGCCTCGTGCAGCCGGAAGGGGCGACGCCGCTCGAGAAGCTCACGCGCTTTCTCGACGCGAACCCCCTCACGAAGGAGCTCCTGACCCACGCGACGCCCGCCCCGGGCGACTGCCGGATGTACGGGAACCTTCCTTACTTCGTGGACTCCTTCATCGGCCCGGGCTGGACGTGCGTGGGCGATGCCGGCGGCTTCCTCGATCCCTTCTACTCGCCGGGCCTCGACCAGATGGCGTTCTCGGTCTACTCGCGCGTCGGCCTCATCCAGAAGGCGCTCTCGGGCGCTCCGACGGACGAGAGGACCGCGGAGATGGCCAAAGAGTACGAGCTTCACAACAAGCGCTACACCCGCTTCATGACGTTCTTCTACGAGGCGATTTTCCGCGACAAGTACCACGTCATGGGCGACTACGACACGATGACGACGGTCTTCCTGATGGACACGTCGCTCTACTACCTCGCCGCCATCATTCCGGTGTACCGCTGGTCATCGGAGCGCCTCGGTATCCCGCCCTACTACCAGGACGGCTCGGAGATCGCGTTCTACCCGATGCGTTTCTACAACCGGCGTCTTGTCGCGATCGCGAAGCGGAAGAAGGAACTCGGGATCTACGGAAACCACAACGCGGGGCGGCGCCCCGGGTTGGTGGGCTTCTCACTCCGGGGAGCCAGCTGGGTGATGCTCGGGCACGGCCTCGTACGCTGGGCAAAGGCCGAGATCGCGAACGCCTGGACCTACCTGGTCAAACCGACGCCGATCGGAGGACCGGTCCCGGACCTTCCGCCGAGCGAGACGCGCACGGCAGCCCCCGCGCGCCCGCTGCCCGTCACGGCTCCCGCGAACAGCGCCTAGGGCAAACGTGAAGCGTCTCCTGCCTTTCTCCGCAATCGCGGCGCTCGTCGCCGTCTGGTTCTGGGCCGCCCACCATCAGACCTCGGGGCTCTTCCCCGACCCGCTGCAGGTCCTCCTCGGCCTCGTCGAGCTGCTCCGGCGCGGCCTCCTCTTGAAGTACGTCGTGGCGTCCCTCTTCCGGGTCAGCTGGGGCTACCTTCTCGCCGTCGTCACCGCGATCCCGATCGGGCTCCTTCTCGGCTGGTATCGGCGGGGAGAGCAGGCGCTGAATCCCCTGCTGCAGCTCCTGCGTCCGATCTCGCCGCTCGCGTGGATCCCGATCTCGATCCTCTGGTTCGGCGTCGGCGACGTGGCGGCGATCTTCCTGATCTTCCTCGCCTCCTTCCTTCCGCTCGCGGTCGCCTCGATGAACGCCGTCCGCAACGTGCCGCCCAACCTGCTTCGCGCGGGCCGCAATTTCGGCCTCTCGAACCGGCGCATCCTCACGGGCGTGATCCTGCCCGCCTCGCTGCCCCAGCTCATCGTCGCGCTCCGGATCTCCCTCGGCGTGGCGTGGCTCGTCGTCGTGGCCGCGGAAATGATCGCGGTCAACTCGGGACTCGGCTTCCTCATCGTCGACGCGCGCAACGCCGGCAACCGGTACGACCTCGTCGTCGCGGGGATGGTGATGATCGGTCTCATCGGGCTCGTCCTCGACGTTTCGATCCGCCAGCTCGAGAAGATGAAGGCGCTGAAGTGGGGGTACGGTTCGTGACCGCGCCGGCGCCTTCCAAGGTGAGCGTCCAGGGCGTCTCGATGCGCTTCCAGACGGACGGTTCCCCGATCGAGGTCCTGACGTCCATCGACCTGGACGTCGCGGACGGTGAATTCGTCTGCATCCTCGGGCCGTCGGGCTGCGGGAAGTCTACGCTCCTGAACATCTTGGGCGGTTTCCTGAAGGCGACGTCCGGGCAGGTCCTCATCGACGGCCAGCCCGTCACGGGCCCCGATCCGCGCCGCATCTTCGTGTTCCAGGAACGGGGCGTCTTCCCGTGGCTCACCGTGGAGGGGAACGTCGCCTTCGGCCTCTTCCGCCTGAGACCCACGGAGAAGGCGGAACGCATCGCCCACTACGTCAAGCTCGTCGGGCTCTCCGGCTTCGAAAACGCCTATCCCCAGGAATTGTCCGGCGGCATGAAGCAGCGGCTCGAAGTCGCGCGCGCGCTCGCCGTGAACCCCGACGTCCTGTTTCTCGACGAGCCTTTCGGCGCTCTGGACTCGATCACGCGCCTCGTGATGCGCAGCGAGCTCCTCCGTATCCGCCGCGCCGAGAAGAAGACGATCCTCTTCGTGACGCACGACATCGACGAATCCGTCCAGCTCGCGGACCGCGTCGTCGTGATGTCGACGCGCCCCGCCACGATCAGGCGGATCGTGGACATCGACATGACCCATCCGCGAGACCTCAGCGCGCCGCGGTACAACGAGCTGCGCGACCTTCTGCTCGGGGAGATCGGCCTTGCCCACAAGATCTGACGTCGAGCGCGTCCTGCTGCCCGTCGGCACGGCCGCCCTCGCCGTCCTCGTCTGGGCGCTCGCCGTGCGGTTCAGCCACACGAACGTTTTCCCTTCGCCGCTCCGGGTCCTGCTCGGCCTGAAGGAGCTTCTCGGCAAGGGCGTTCTCGGGCACTACGTCGGCGACTCGCTTCGGCGCGTCGCGACGGGGTACTTTCTCGCGCTCGTCATCGGCATCCCGGCGGGCCTCGCGCTCGGCTGGCATCCGGCTCTCGCCTCGGCTTTCAACCCCGTCATCCAGATGGCGCGCCCGATCAGCCCGCTCGCGTGGATGCCGCTCGCGATCCTGTGGTTCGGGGTCTCGGAGGCCGCTCCGGGTTTCCTCATCTTCCTCGGCGCGTTCTTTCCCATCGTCGTGTCGGCGATGAACGGGGTGAAGAGCGTCCCGGCGATGTATCTACAGGCGGGACGGAACTTCGGCCTTTCGACGCCCCGGCTGCTCGCACGCGTCGTCTTCCCGGCCGCGCTGCCGCAGATCCTCGTGGGCCTCCGGATCGCCCTCGGCATCGCGTGGATCGTCGTCGTGGCCGCCGAGATGATCGCGGTCGACTCCGGGCTGGGCTATCTCATCATCGACTCGAGAAACGCTGGCAAGCGTTACGACCTCGTCGTGGCCGGCATGCTCCTCATCGGCGTCATCGGCCTCGCGCTCGACATGGTCGCCCGCCGGTTCGAGAAGCTTCGGACCGTGCGCTGGGGCTTCCAGGGGGAGTCCGCATGACCGGGCCGAAGCACATGCCGAGACGCATGGCGAGGCGGATTGGCTTCGGCGTCGCGGCGTGGCTCCTCGTCGTCACCGCGCTCCACTCTTTCCTCAACGTGAACTGGGCCGTTCTCGCGAACGACTTCATCACGCCCGGAAAGCGGAAGCTCAACGTCGCCTACATCCCGGTGACCTGCCACCTCGCCTGCCCGGTGACCGATTACATCTCGAAGTTCTCGGAGGCGGGCGAGCTCTTCATTCCGCGGATGTTCCAGGGCTTTCCCGAGATCAAGGAAGCGCTCATCGCGAACAAGATGCAGGCCGCGTTCATCGTCGCCCCCATGGCCATCGCGCTGAAGGCGCAGGGCGTCGGGATCCGCATCGTGTACCTCGGACACCGCTACGGCAGCGCGGTCGTCGTGAGGAAGGACGGCCCCGTCAGGACGTTCCCCGACCTCAAGGGGCGGACCATCGCCGTCCCGAGCCGCTTTTCCGACGAACGGCTCATCGTCTTCCGCGTCCTCAAGAAGTACGGAATGAAACCCTCGGACCTCAGGATCGTCGAAATGGCGCCCCCCGACGTGACGGGCGCGCTCGCGGCCGGGGCGATCGACGCCTTCTCGATGGGGGAACCGTTTCCCTCTCAGGCCGAGATCGGCGGCTACGGCCGCGTCCTTTTCCACGCGCGCGAGTACTGGCCCGACTACATGTCGTGCGTGCTCGTCGTCCGCGAGGACGTCATCGCGTCCCGCCCGCGAGCCGTGCAGACGCTCGTCGACGGCGTCGCACGGTCCGGCCTCTGGCTGGAGGAAGGCAAGCCCCACCGCGACCAGGCGGCGGATTTCGTCGGCCGCTTCTACTACAACCAGAACCCGAAGATCCTGCGCTGGGCCCTCACGAATCCGCTCGATCGGGTCATGTACACGCCGCTCTCGCCGCGGAAGGCGGACTTCGACCTCGTGCGCGATCTCATGATCGAGACGGGCGTCCTCGACCGAAAGATCGAGTTCGAAGAGTACGTCGACACGCGCTTCGCCGAAGGCGCGAAAGAGCAGGTCGCATGGCGTTACGAGGCCGGAGGAAGCGAGGCGCACTGAGCGGGCCTGGCGCGTCTACTTGCTCCCGGACAGATCCGCGTACACGATCGACACTCAGAGCTCCGGCTTCAGGAAGCCCTTGCCCCATTTGTCGTCGAGCGCGGCCGTCGGCTTCGCGGCTTTCACCTCGTCGAGAGTCTTGCCCGCCTTCACGAGCGGCGCCACCTCGTCGCGCGAGGCCGCGAGCATGTCGCGGAACGCCTTGATCGTGGCGCAGGAGAACGTCCGTCCGCGCCGGCCGAGACCCCGATGTTCCCGCCGGCGCCGGTGAGCATGTAGACGCCGTCGGCGAGCTTTTCCGGTTTGACCTCCACCTTGCTGAAGTCCTGCTGCGCCGAGGCGGGGAGAGACGCGCAGAAGGCGAGAGCGGCGGCGAGAACGAGTTTGTTTCTCATGGGAAGATTCTACGCAGAACGCCTCGGTTCGCTCACGCCGCGAGACAATGGGGACGCCTCGATTCGTTCTTCTTAGAAGGTGAATATGCCAACAGACCTGCGACGGCTTGTCTCGCGAGCGCTGCCTGCCCTCTTCCTTTCGCAGAAACTCTTTGCGACTCCCCCGGACCCACTCGACACCGCGCCGTCCCGATTCGCGACCTCCGATGGGGCGAAGGTGCACTACAAGAGCCTCGGGGACCCGGCGGCGAAGGCGGCGGTCGTCTTCGTCCACGGCTGGTCCTGCGACCTCACGTCCTGGCGCTCGCAGGTGCCGGTCTTCGAGGGGAAGGCGCGGATGCTGCTCATCGACCTGCCGGGCCACGGAAAGAGCGACCGGCCCGCCGTCGACTACACGATGGAGCGATTCGCGAACGCGGTCGAGGCCGTGATGCGCGATGCGGGCGTCGAGCGGGCGCTCCTGGTCGGGCACAGCATGGGAACGCCGGTCATCCGGCAGTTCTGGCGCATGTTTCCGAAGAAGACGCTCGGCCTCGTTTCCGTGGACGGCGCGCTCCGCACGTATTTCAAGGATCCGGCGCAAGTCGAAAAGTTCGCCGCGATGTTCTCGGGGCCGGACTTCGCGAAGGCGCTCGACGGGTTCCTCGGCGCGGCGTTCGTCCCGTCGACTCCCGAGAGCGTGAAGGCCGACGTTCGCAGGATGGCCGCCGGTGCGACGCAGTCCGTCGCCGTGAGCGCGATGCGGGGCCAGTTCGACCCCGCGATCTGGAAGGACGACCCCATCCAGGTTCCGCTCCTGCTCGTCGTGGCGAAGAGCCCGGTGTGGAACGCCGACTACTTTGCATACGTCAGGACGCTGAACCCCTCGGCCGAGATCGTCGAGATCCCGGACGCCGGCCACTTCGTCATGATGGAGAAGCCGGCCGAGGTGAACGCCGCACTCGTTGCGTTCGCGGCGCGGGCCGGCGCGGTCCCGATGCGGTTCGCGCGGCCCGGACGGCCTGAGTAAGAGACGGTGACGGTCCCCGCGGCATACCTCCGTTAGGCCTTCTTGAGCTCCAGCGCCTTGAACCCGGCGCCTGCGCCGCGCGGGTCGAGGAGGAATGCCAGCGCCGGCTCGCGGGCCGCGCGGGCACGCGCGCCCTTCACGTGCCGTGCGAGAAACGCCCCTTGAGTCTCGAGGGGACCCGGGTCGAACCCGGCATCGCGCGCCCACGCCGCCACGTCCGTGAAGTTGACGTCCGCCGTGAGGTCGACGAGTCCCGCATTCGCGTAGAGGTCCGCGCCTTCGAGCCGCTGATGGTGCGCATAACCGCGCACGGTACCGTTCGGACGGCGGTCGTAGAGACGATCGATCGTGTCGCCATAGTCGAGAAGAAGAAAAGAACCACGGAGAAAGAGAGATTTCTTTGAAAGGAGGAAAGAGCGGACGGCAGGAGCGATCTCCACGCGCTGGCCTTCGGGCCACGACCGGGAAAGCGCGCTGAAGGTCGAGGCCGCCGCGACGCCCCCAGAGAGCTCACTCGACGCGTTTCGCCATTCCTCCCGCCCCTCTTCCCCATTCGAAGGAATTCCCGGTCCTTCTTCTTTCTCTTCCTCCTCCCCTTTCAAGGAAATCCAAAGCTCCTGCCACCCGGAGCTCGTCGCTCGCAGGACCTGCACGGGGAAGGCGTCCAGCAGTTCCGACGCATAGACGATCGCTTTCCCGCCGCACGCGGCAAACGCCTCTTCCATCGACGCGTGCCATGTGGCCAGGTTCCCGAGGAGCGCGCGCTGCGCGTCGCGCAGAACGGGCGAGGTCTCGACGAGGCGCAGCGTCAGGGTCCGCCTCGCGAGAAGCGGCAGCGCGCCCCACACCGTCCGCGCGAGCGCGCCCGTGCCGGGTCCGGCTTCGATCAGATTCCACGG
>DASVJU010000097.1:0-8263 GCA_036385755.1 Thermoanaerobaculia bacterium | reverse complement strand
GGACGCGCCGAAGGGCGCCCCGGCGGACGCCAACCGCGGCGCGAAGGTGCTGGTAGCGGCCCTGCTCCTCCTCAGCGCGGGCGGCGGAAGCAACGACGGCCAGAAACTGGACAAGATCCTGCGCCCCGTCGTCCAGAAGCTCGCGGCGTCCGTCTCGGCCAAGAAGCTCGACACGAGCGGGATGGGCGGGACGTCGGACGCGTCGGGCGTCGTCGGCAAGATCGCGAAGGCCGACGGCGGCACGCTGTACATCAACGCCGGCTCGGAGGCGGGCGTCAAGGAAGGCGACGAGTTCAGCGTCTACCGCGTCGGCGAGCAGATCAAGGACCCCGACACGGGCGAAGTCCTCGGCGCGAACGAAATCAAGGTCGGACGCGTGAGGATCACGAACGTCATGGGCCCGCGCCTTTCGACCGCCGTTTCCGTCTCGGGCTCGGGTTATCGGGCGGGCGACACGCTCAGGAACTAACGATTCGACAGGGCCCGGGCTTCCTGCACGCGGGGCGAGCGGGGAGCCCGGGCCTGCGCCTTGTCGAGCTCGGACCTGAGCGCGCCGCGCGCGTCACCGAAGGCGAGGCCCATGACCCATTCCGCGTCCGGTCCCGGGTTCGGGCCCATCGCGTTGACCTCGTCCGCGACGAAGTTCAGAACCGGCGTGTCGATCGCGGGGCCGCCGCTACGGAGCGCGAGCGTCAGGAGTTGCCACGCCTCGGCGTTGCGGCCGTCCGCGTAGGCGACGCCCGCGCGCGCGTACGCATCGAGGAAGCGCACCTCGGCCGTCGGCCGCCGCCCGAGAACCTCACGCGCCGTCCCCATCGCGGACACGAAGTCCTCTCGCGTGAGACGCGCGCGACCGCGTGTGTCGAGCGACTCCCATGCGGCGGCGAGCTGTGTGTCGCCCGAGAACGCGGCGCCGGAAAGGAGGGGAGGGAAAGAGGTTTGCTTCGGACGCAAGGGGGCGGACGCGGAGCGCGACGAGGGGACGGTGGAGCGCCCCATCGCGCCGGAATTTTCTTCGAGGGGTGAGTGGGGCCGGGGCTCACCTGTCGCCGAAGCGGTGCCCGCAGCCGAAGCTTCGATCACCTTCGAAGAAATCTCGGAAGTGGCGGCTGCGGGCGCGCCTGTCGAAGCGCTCGCCGCCGCAAGAGCCGGGGTTTCTTTCACACTCGAGGAAATCTCCGGCGTCGCGATCGCCGGGGCGCTCGTCGACGCGGACGGGCGTCCCGTCCCCCGCAGGAGCAGGAACACCCCGCCGCCCGCGCTGAGGAGGAGCAGGGCCGCTACCAGCACCTTCGCGCCGCGGTTGGCGTCCGCCGGGGCGCCCTTCGGCGCGTCCTTCGCGAGGGACGCGGGCGCGGCGAGCGCCGCGGATGAGAGCGCGGGAGAAGAGACGATCGTCGCCGTCTGCGACTCGTCGTGCACGGCCTGCGGCACCGTGGCCGCGGCGCCCGGAACGGCGAGCGCCGTCCCGAGCGCTGCGACGAACGCGCTGCACGACCCGAACCGGTCCTCGGGCTTTTTCGCGAGGCCGCGCGAGAGCACCGCGTCGACCGAGGGGGCCGTGCCGGGCAGAATCGTCGAGAGCGGGGGCGGAGGTGCCGCGACATGCTGGTGAAGAACGGCGAGGGGCGAATCCGCCGAGAAGGGCACGCGGCCCGCCAGGAGCTCGAACGCGATCACGGCGAGGGCGTACTGGTCCGCGCGGGCGTTCAGCGCCAGACCCGTCGCCTGCTCGGGCGCCATGTAGAGGGGCGTGCCGAGCACCGTCCCCGTGGCGGTCAGTCCCGACGAGATCTCGGCGCTTCGCGCGAGGCCGAAATCCGCGAGCAGCGGCCGGCCTTGCGTGTCCATCAGGACGTTTCCCGGCTTGACGTCGCGATGGAGGATGCCCTTGGAATGCGCGTGGTCCAGGGCCGAGGCGATCGCCGAGAGCCAGGTGATCGCGAGGGCGGGGGGAACGGGCCCCGCGACGCGGCCCTTGAGGGAGCCGCCGGCCACGAGCGGCATGACGAGATAGGAAACGTCGTCGGCGTCGACGACAGCGGTCCCGTAATCGAAGACGGGGAGGACGTTCGGATGCTCCAGGCCGGCGACGAGACGAGCCTCCCGGAGGAAACGCTCGCGAAACGTGGAGTCGGCGGCGACCGGCCCGAGGATGACCTTGACGGCCACGATGCGCTTGAGCGTCTCGTCCTCGGCCTTCCAGACCTCGGACATCCCTCCGACGCCCGCCTTCTCGAGGAGGCGGTAGCGTCCGAGGACGGTTCCGGTCGTGACGGGCATGGTCGCGCTCAGCCGGCCGCGGCCGAGTCGGAGTCCGCGGGCGGGTGGTACAGGACCACGGACGACGGCCCCGTGCGGATCGCCTGCTCGAGAGCTTCGTTCGCGCGGAGGACGAGCGTCGCCGTGTCGAAGGCGTCGTCGGGATAGACCGCCACGCCCGCGCTCAGTCCGAGCCGGATGCCGGCGGCGACGAGCCGCTCGTCCATTCCCTGCTGGAAGTTCTTCTGGACCGAGTGGAGGGCTCGATGCGCCTGAACTTTCCCCGCCTCGAAGATGAGGATGTAGAAGCGGTCGTCCTCGTCGCGCGCGACGAAATTGACCGCGCGCGTCGAGCGCACGAGTTTCGCGGCGAGCTTCGGCATGAGGGAATCGCCCGAGTCCGGGCCGAGCTTCGCGACGGCTTCCTTCAGGCCGTCCATGCGCAGGTGCGCGACGGCGATCGACTGGCCGTTGCGCTCGGCCCGCCGGAGCTCGGACTCGAGCCTCTTGCCGAGCGAGGACCGGTTGTAGAGTCCCGACTGGCTGTCGCGTTCGGTCTGCTGCTCGATGAGCTTCATGAGGCGCGCGTTGTGGAGCGCCACGGCGGCGGCATCCGCGAGGAGGTCGAGCCGTTCCTTGAGGTCCACCGGCCAGTCTTCGCTTCCCCGGCGCGCGCCGACCGAGAGGACGCCGATGAGCTCGTCGTGGTACGCGAGCGGCACGGCGGCGGCGCGGATGAGCGGCGCGGCGGCGCCTCCGGCGTTGCCCGGGAAGAACGTCGCGCCCTCGCCGGGGCCGGCGACCGTGAGCGTCTTGTCGAGGAACGTGCGGACGATCGGGTGCCCCGTATGCTCGAAAGCGACGGCGCGTCCCACCTCGTCGCCCACGTCGGCGCCCCAGCGCGTCGAGATCTTCGCGGACTTCGAGGCGGGGTCGGCGTCCCAGAACTGCGCCGCGTCCGCTTTGAGCAGCGTGACGGCCTGTTCGCACAGCGTCTGCTTGATGCGGTCCACGTCGAACGTGGTCGCCAGCGAGCGGCCGACCTCGCGGAGCCGGTCGAGGAAGCGGTACGACTCGCGCTCCTGCTGAAGAAGGCGGGCCGAGGTGATGGCCAGGGAGACCTCGACGCCGAGTGCCTCGAAGGAATGCAGTTCCTCCGAGGAGAGAGCCTGCTCGCGCGCGCCCGTCACCGCGCAAAGGACGCCCGCGGGTGCGCCACGGTACACGAGCGGCACCGCGAGAAGGCCCACGGGAGGCGTGAGTCTCGTGATGGCCGCGCCCGACGGCAGGAGCGCGGCACCGTGCGGGTCCTTTCCGACGTCGGGAAGCAGGAGATGAGAGGTCTCCGTCGCGAGGTGGCCGACGAGCGCGTTCGAGATCTCCACCGCCGCGGTGTTTCCGCCGCCCTTGACGAAGGCGGCCTGGGTGCCCGGCAGCTCGCCCGCGGGGAGGAGCCTGAGGACGCAGACGTCGAAGTCGAACTGCGGGCCCAGCTCGTCGACGGTGCGCGCCGCGATCGAGGCGACGTCCGTCTGACCCGACAGCGCCGTGTGGAGACGGCCCACGAACGCGTTGCGCTCGCTGTGCCGGCGCTCGGCGTCGAGCAGCCGCGCCTTGTCGAGGGCGCCCGCCGCGAGCTTCGCGAGCTCCTGCGCGAGCCGCAGCTCCTGCGGCGTGAGGGCGAATCCGCCTCGCCGCGACATCGTGAGAAAGCCGAACACGAGATCGCCCGCGTGGAGGGGCAGGCACATGCGGCGGCGGCGCGGGGGATTCGAGCCGGGCTCGTCCTCGAAGGCGGGGCCGTGCGCCGAGAGGGCGCGGCCGAGCAATTCGTCCGCGTCGAGAGGCCGACGGCCGGACAACGAACGTTCGCCGCTCGTCGATCCGCCCTGGTTGAGGATCTCCGTGACCTCGCGCGCCTCCGGATGGAATCGATAGGCCGTCACGCGGTCGAATTCGAGCTCGCGCGACAGCGAGGCGACCGTGAGGCGGATGACTTCGTCCGGATTCAGGGAGAGGAAAGCCCCGGAGGCGAGCTCGAAGAGCGCGACGGCCTCCTCGCGCCGTTTCATGAGCGTTCCAAGCGTGCGCTCGCGCTCGAGGACGTGGCCCACGGAGCGCGCGAAGAGGCGGATGCCTTCCTCGGCTTCGGCCTCGCCGGCGGCCATCGTCTCCATGACGACGCCGAGAACGGCCTGCACCTGATCCTTCACTTTCACGGGCGCCCCGAAGAAAGAGAGGCCGCCTTCACTGACCTTTTTCGGGCGCCCCTGCGCGAGGACTTCGGAGAGGTGCTGGTTGAGCCTGGTCTCGGCGGCGGCGGCGACGCTGGATCGGCCCGAGCGGGTCATGGGCGGAACACCGGCGCCGGGAAGCAGGGAAACGACCGGCGCATCGAAGAAATGGAGGGCCGCCGTCAGGATGCCGCCGAGCGCCTCGTCGAGGAGGAGACCTTCCTTGAGGGCGCCGTCGAACGCCTTGAGAAGCGGCAGGCCGGGAAAACGCGTAAAGGAAGCCATGGATCAATCCCCATAATAGCGCTCCCGAGGAGGTGCCCCGATGCGCCCGGACGCTGCGGCAACGGATGCTCTTGGTGATTCTCTTGCGCGGCTCCTGCCCGCGCTCGAAGCGTTTGGGCACTTCGAAGGCCCCGATCCCGCCGCGCGAAGGACGCTCTGGCGGGCCGCGCTCGACGAGCCGCTGCCTGAGACAGGGGCCGGCCGCGAGGCCGTCCTCGAGATGCTCCGCACGGTCGTGATTCCGAACGGCCTGAGGATCGGAGCGCCGGGCTTCACGGGCTGGGTCACGACGTCGCCGACGACGGTGCCCGCCGTCGCGCAGCTTGCGGGTGCGATCACGGCGGCCCAACGCTGGTGGGCGACGCCGGGCAACTTTCTCGAGGTCCTCGCGCTGCGCTGGGTCGGGCGCCTCGTCGGGCTGTCCGACGGATTCGAGGGCTCGTTTACGAGCGGGGGCGCGACCGCGAATCTTCTCGGACTCGCGGCCGCCCGCCAGCACGCGGGCGAAAGCCGCGGATTCGACCCCTCTCTGGATGGCCTCGGGAAGCTCGTCGAGCCGCGCGTCTACGCCTCGAGCGAGGTGCATCACGTCGTCCACCGCGCCTGCGGGGTCCTCGGTCTCGGGCGGCGGGCCCTGCGCCTCGTCGCGATCGACGCGGACCGGAGACCCGACCTTCGCGCGCTCGAACGCGCCCTCGACGAGGACCTCGCGGCCGGGCGAACGCCAGTCGCCATCATCGCGTCCGCGGGCGACGTGAACACCGGGGCCGTCGACCCGATCGATGCGATGCGCGAGATCGCGCACGCGCGCGGCGTGTGGCTGCACGTGGACGGCGCCTACGGCGGCTTCGGCGTCCTCGACCCGCGCGTCGCCCCGCTCTACGGCGACCTCTCGAAGGTCGATTCGTTCGCGGTCGACCCGCACAAGTGGATGGCGGCGCCCGTGGGCTGCGGCGCGGCCTTCGTCCACGACGGCGGGTTCCTGGCGCGCGCGCTCACGCTCGAGCCGGCGGCCTACGTCGAGATGGCGCCCACCGGCACCGGCGATCTCGGCTCGCCCTTCGACGAGCGCGGCGAGGGCAATCCCGACTTCTCCCTCGACCATTCCGCGCCGCCGCGCGGCCTCACCGTCTGGGCCGCGCTCAAGGAGATCGGCGCCTCGGGCATGCGCGAACGGGTCGTGCGCCACCACGATTGCGCGCGCCGCGTGGCGGAACGCGTGCGCGCGGATCCGGGGCTGGAGCTCCTCGCCGAGCCTGTCCTCTCGATCTGCTGCTTCCGGGTGAAGCCGAAGGGCGTGACCGACGAAGCCGCGCTCGACGCGCTGAACGAAAAAGTGCTCCTCCGTGTGCGCGCGCGGGGCCGGGCGATCCCGTCGCACACGCGCGTGAACGGCCGCTTCGCGATCCGCCCGTGCTTCATCAACCCCCGGACGACGCTCGCGGACGCGGACGCGACGGTGGACGAGGTGCTCGCGGTGGCGAAGGAGATGGGGGCCCCATGAAAGAATGCGGTCCCTGAAAGCACGACTCACGTAAGGAGAAGTGATGCAGCTCGGGATGATCGGACTCGGCCGGATGGGCGCGAACATCGTGCGGCGCCTGATGAAGAACGGGCACACGTGCGTGGTGTACAACCGCAACCCCGAAGCCGTGAAGCAGCTGGTGGCGGAAGGCGCCGTCGGAGCGTCCTCGCTGGACGAGCTCGTGGCGAAGCTCACGCCCCCGCGCGCCGCGTGGCTCATGATTCCGGCCGCGGCGGTGGACGGAGTGCTCGCCGATCTGGCTCCGAGGATGGAGGCGGGCGACATTCTCATCGACGGCGGGAACTCCTGTTACGTCGACGACATAAGACGGCAGAAGGATCTGCGCCCGAAGGGCGTCCATTACCTCGATGTCGGGACGAGCGGCGGCGTCTGGGGCCTCGAGCGCGGCTACTGCATGATGATCGGGGGCGACGCGGATGCCGTTCAGCGCCTGGACCCGATCTTCCGGGCGATCGCGCCGGGGATCGGCGACATTCCGCGCACCCCCGGGCGCGAGACGGTCTCCGGCACCGCCGAACTGGGCTATCTCTACTGCGGACCGACCGGAGCGGGGCACTTCGTCAAGATGGTCCACAACGGCATCGAGTACGGAATGATGGCGGCTTACGCGGAAGGCCTGAACATCCTCAAGCACGCGGGCGTGGGCAAGAAAGGGCGCGCGGTCGACGCCGAGACCTCGCCGCTGCGCAACCCGGAGAACTACCAGTACGACATGAACCTCCCCGACATCGCCGAGGTCTGGCGCCGTGGAAGCGTCGTCGCGTCCTGGCTCCTGGATCTCACGGCGATCGCGCTTCTCAAGTCGCCCCAGCTCGAGAAGTTCTCGGGGCGTGTTTCCGACTCGGGAGAGGGGCGCTGGACGATCCTGGCCGCCATCGACGAGGGAACGCCCGCCGCGGTCCTCACGGCGGCTCTCTACGAGCGCTTCGCTTCGCAGGGGCAGGCCGACTTCGCGAACAAGCTCATGTCGGCGATGCGGTTCGAGTTCGGCGGGCACGTGGAGAAGCCCGCCGGGAAATAAGGCGCCGCAAGCGCGCCGCTCCTAAGCGGCGGGAGTCCCGGGGGCGCTCCGTCCCCTCGCCCACAGGATCTGGGCGACCATGATGAGCATCCCGACGTCGCGCAGGACGACGAGGCGCATGTCGGTGAGGCGCTCCTCGGCGGTCTTGTTCGCCGCCGACACGTCGAAGCAGCCGCAGTCGATGGCGTTGCCGCGCGCGAGGTTCAGCGAGATCGCGACGATGAAAACGAGGAGGAGGGCGCCGACGAGAGCAGCCGACGTGCGGGTCCAGATTCCGAGGACCAGAGCGAGGCCGGCCAGGAGCTCGAACCAGGGCATCACGAGCGCCAGGAGGTTGACGAAGGCGCCCGGCACGATCCGGTAGTTGTAGATCATGTGGGCGAACGACGGCGGGTCGACGAGTTTCGGCAGCGCCGCGACGATGAAGAAGATTCCGAGCGCGATCTGCACGCGGACGGTCAGCCAGGGCGAGGCGAGCCCCTCTTTCGCCGTCACGGCTCGGGCCCGGTCGCGCTCTTGCCGCCTCGTTTCTGCCAGTCCGGCCATCCGCCCGAGTACACGAGAAGGTTGTTGAAGCCCGCTCCGAAAAGCTTCTGGGCGAGCATGTGCGAGTCCTCGCAGTCGCCGCCGGAGCAGTACAGCACGACGGGAATGGACCCGTCGCGACCCTCGCCGACGAGCGCCGTCACGCGCGCGTCGATGTCGCTCTCCCAGACGGGGAAACTGCGCGCGAGAGCGATGTGTCCTTGCTCGTAGTCCTTCGTGCGGCGGGCGTCCAGAATCAGCACGCCACGCGTGAAGAGCCACGCGGCGTCGTTGCCGGAAATCTCCACGAACGGCTTGTTGTGGGGCGGGAAGCGCTTCACGAGGTCGGCAGGAGAGGAGGAAGAGGGAGAGGAAGATTTTGCTTCGGAC
>DASVJU010000096.1:0-4298 GCA_036385755.1 Thermoanaerobaculia bacterium | reverse complement strand
CGTGATCGTCATCTGGAGCGGCTCGTCGAGGCCGGGGCGCAGGATCGTGATCGCGACCTTCGTGCCCTTCGGGCCCTTGAGCTTCTTCACGACGGCGTCGACCGGGAGGTCGTCGATGCTCTGCCCCTCGACGCGGTCGATAATGTCGCCCGCGCGGATGCCGAGGCGGGCGGCGGGCGAGCCCTCGACGGGCGTGATGACCGTGACCTTGCCGTTGCGTTTGCTGATGATGATGCCGAGCCCGTAGAACGAGCCGCGCTGCTTCTCGACCATCGAGGAGTACTCCTCGGGCTCGAGGAAGTTCGTGTGCGGGTCGAGCGTGCCGAGCATCCCGTGGATCGACGCGTAGACGAGCTTGTTCGCGGGCACGTCGTCGGCGTACCAGGCGCGCGCCGTGGCGAGGATGTCGGAGTATTCCTTGAAGCCCGGGTTCGTCGCGTCGGAGACGGCGCCGAGGCGCCCGCCCGCGAGGCCGCCTGCCACGGTGACCGCGAGAAGAAAGATGGCGGCGACGAGGAAGCGTCGCCCGGAACGGCGGCTCGGAACGGGGGAATCAGTCACGCTTGGGGCCCTCCCAGAACGCTTCAAGCGTAGCACGCACGGGAAGCGTTCCTTGACTTCGACGGGAGCGCGTCGGAGCATCGGGTGCGCTCAGGAGGCGCCTGGATGGGCAACCTCGGAATGCCGGAACTCATGATGATCATGTTTCTGGCCCTTCTCCTCTTCGGTCCGAAGAAGCTTCCCGAAATCGGGAAGCAGGTCGGGAAGGCGCTCGGAGAATTCAAGCGGGCGTCCAACGACCTGAAGCGCTCGATCGAGGACGAGATGGAGAAGGCGAACATCAGCACGGACCTCAAGGGAATCATGGATCCCCCGAAGACGGATGCCAGCCCCGCTGCGCCCGTTCCCGCGATTGCCGAGGGCGCGGTCTCGCAGGAGAAGAGCGCCGCGGAGAAGCCGGTCGAGGCGACCAGACCGTCGTGACGGACGACGAACAGAAAGGAAGCCCGGAGGACGAGCTTCCGCGGATGTCGTTCCTCGAGCACCTCGAGGACCTTCGCAAGCGGCTCTTCGTTTCGGCGCTCGCCATCGCGGTCGGCTTCCTCCTGTGCTGGTGGAAGGCGAAGGAGATCTTCCAGTGGCTCGAAGCGCCCGTTCTCTCGGCGCTGCCGCCGGGGACGAAGCTCGCGTACACGCAGCTCACCGAGCCTTTCATGCTCTACATCAACATCGCGCTCCTCGCGGGCGTGTTCGTGGCGAGCCCGGTGATCCTGTACCAGGTCTGGCTCTTCATTGCGCCCGGCCTCTACCGCCACGAGCGGAAGTGGGTGTGGCCGTTCGTCGTCCTGTCGGTGCTCTTTTTCGTGGGCGGCGGGTACTTCGGCTACGCCGTGGGTTTTCCGATGGTGGCGAAGTTCCTCGTCGCGACGGGCGAGGACTTCATGCCTGTCCTCAAGATCGACGACTATCTCGACATCACGTCGAAGTTGCTGCTCGGCATGGGGCTCGTGTTCGAAACGCCGATCATCATCTTCTTCCTCGCGCGGATGGGGGTCGTCACGGAAAGATGGCTCCTCGCGAAATTCCGCTACGCCGTCCTCATCATCTTCATCATCGCGGCGCTCATCACGCCCACGCCGGACATCCCGACCCAATGCGCGTTTGCGCTGCCCATGTGCGCGCTTTACCTGCTGGGGGTCCTCATGGCGTGGGTGTTCAAGAAGCGGGAGCCGAAGAAGGCGTCGTAGGCTGGGCCGGCGCGCCCGGGCCGGCCCGGAGGCGGTCGCCGAGGCGTTTCGCGCTCGCGGGCAGTGGCTTCGTCGTCCGGATGAAGTCGTCGAGCACGCTCGCGAAGCGCTCGGGATCGTCACGGTGGGGAAAGTGGCCGCCGTCCGGGAAGATCTCGAGCCGGCTCCCCGCGATGCGCGCGTGCGCGGCGCGGGCGTGCCGCACGGGAAGGAGCGGGTCGTGTTCGCCCCACACGATCAGCGTCGGGAGACCCTCGGCGAGATAAAGGCGCTCGTTCGCGCTCACGCGCTGACCCGCGAGGTCCATGACGCCGCGGACGGTCTGGATGAACGCCCTGCGGGCCGCGGGGTCCCCGAGGGAGACGAAGCTGCGCCAGGTCTCGTCGAGGTCGGGGCCCGCGCGGATCCCCAGCCGACTCATGCCCCGGACGAGCGCCCCCACTCCGCGGCTCGTCGCCGTGCTGAGCCAGGGGAGGACGAACCCGGCCCCCGGCAGCGCGGCTGCCCGGAGCATCGGATGCACCTCGCGGCCGAGGCCCCCGCTGTCGACGAGGACGAGGCGCTCGCAGCGCTCGAGGAACTGATACGCGAACTGCATCGCGATGCCGCCGCCCAGCGAATGGCCGACGAGGGTCGCCCGGTTCAGCCCAAGCGCCTCGAGGAGGTCGCGCAACGCGTTCGCGTAAGCCCCGAGGGAATAGTCGCCGGGCGGCTTCGCGGATTCGCCATGTCCGAGGAGATCCGGGGCGAGAACGTCGTAGCGCTCGGCGAGGCGCGGCAGCACCGCGTCCCACGTGGAGGAGGTGCCCGCGATCCCGTGAAGGAGCACGATGAGAGGGCCGCGGCCCGCCCTCTGGTATCCGTACCGCTCCCCGTGCAGGAGGATCGAGGAGGACCGGGGTGTCTTCAGAGGCCCATCAAGGCGAGTTCGTTCACGAGGGCCGTGACGCGCGGGTGGGTCGTGAGCTCTTCCCAGAGCCAGCCGTGCTTCTCTTTGACGTCGTCGAGTTGCGCGCGCAGGCGGGCGGCATCCTTGTCGAGCGTCGCCGCTCGCAGGTTCTCGACGGAGGCGCGCGCCTCGGGCGTGGCCCGGTCGCCCAGCTTCGCGCCGAGGTCGTCGAAGGCGGCTTTCACGCGCTCTTCGTGCGAGGCTCGGGACGCTTCGTCCGGCTTCACGGGGAGGAGAGGTTTCGTGCGGTCGTCGTCCATGGAGACCTCCGAGGGTCCGGATTCCGGGCCAATGTAGCACTCGGCCTCCGCCCGGGCGGTTCGTGCGAGACTGCCCGCCGTGCGCGAGCGGCTGACGCGGGTCTTCAAGGCGTTCACGTACCCGGATTTCCGCCTGCTCTGGGCCGGCGCCTTCACGTCGAGCGTCGGCACGTGGATGCAGACGGTCGCCCAGAGCTGGCTCCTGCTGACGATTTCGGGAAACCCGCAGTACCTCGCGTGGGCGGAGGGTCTCCAGCAGGCGCCTTTTCTCGTACTCTCGCTCGTGGGTGGCGTCCTCGCAGACCGGATGGACCGGCGGCGGATTCTCCTCCTCTCGCAGGTCGTCCAGCTCACCTCCGCGTTCCTCCTCGCGGGTCTCGTCTTCACGAGTCGAGTCGAGATCTGGATCATCCTCGTTCTGGCCTTGGTCGTCGGCGTTGCCCAGTCGTTTGGCGGGCCCGCCTATCAGGCTCTCGTCCCGACGCTCGTCGACAAGGAGGACGTTCCGAACGCTGTCGCCCTGAATTCGATCCAGTTCAACCTCGCGCGCGTGATCGGACCGGTCCTCGCGGGCGCCGCGTTCGCGACGCTTGGAGCCGCAGCGTGCTTCGGCCTCAATGGTCTTTCGTTCTTCGCCGTCATCGTCGCACTCCTCCTCCTGAAGCGCGGAGCGCCGACGGGACTCGCGAGCGGCGGCGTCCTCGAGAACCTCAAGGCGGGGCTCAGGGCCGCGTACGGTGACCGCGCCCTGCGCGGGCTCATCGGCCTCTCGTTCGTCGGAAGCCTCTGCGCCTTCCCCCTCCTGACGTTCCTGCCCGTCTTCGCGAAGGACGTCTTCAAGGGCGACGTGAAGGTTTTCGCGACGTTCCTCGCCGTTTTCGGCCTCGGGGCCGTGTGCGGCGCGATCGGCACGGCCGGCTTCGGCCACGTGAAGCGCCGCGGCGTCGTGGCGATCGTCATGCAGATGACGTTTGGCGCGCTCATGATCGGGTTCGCCCTCTCGCGCGCGAAGTGGGTGTCCTTTGCCCTCCTCTTCTTCGCGGGCGCGGCGCTCATGATCGTCTTCGCGATGTTCATGACACTCGTGCAGCAGAACGTCGACGATGCGATGCGCGGCCGCGTCGTGAGCGTCTATTCGCTCGCATTTCGCGGCGCCATGCCGCTCGGCAACATCGCCGCGGGCTTCCTCGTCACGCTGATGCCGGTCCCGTGGGTGCTCGTCGGGAACGGGACGCTCCTCGTTCTCGTGGGTCTGACGGTCCTGCTCAGGAACAATCCCGAGGGCGTGGCGTCGCTCTAGACTCCCGTCGGTGGCGCGCCTACGAGCCCGTCCAGGACCGC
>DASVJU010000095.1:0-1888 GCA_036385755.1 Thermoanaerobaculia bacterium | reverse complement strand
TGCGGCTAAACCTGCAGCTGCACAAGTTGCTCTGGGGAGACGTCCCAGGACGATGAGCCGCCATGTTCCGAAACCACCCGCGCGGGGCCCTCGAACCGCAGTCGTGCTGCTCTCCGGGGGTCTCGATTCCGCGACGTGCCTTGCGCTCGTCTCACGCTGGGGCTGGACCGTTCACGCGCTGTCCTTCGACTACGGGCAGCGGCATCGCGTCGAGCTCTCGGCCGCGCGGGTCCTCGCGCGGCGGTACCGCGCCGCCTCGCACCACGTGATCGCAATCCCGTCCCTCGGGGCGCTTGGCGGTTCGGCGCTGACGGATCGCCGGATCCGCGTCCCGAAGTCCGCGCTCCGGAGCGAGAAGATCCCCGTCACGTACGTGCCGGCACGAAACACGCTCTTCCTCGCGTTCGCCGTCGCCTTCGCCGAGACGCGGGGTGCGACGGAGATCGTCATCGGAGCGAACGCGCTGGACTACTCCGGCTACCCCGACTGCCGCCCGGAGTTCCTCGCCGCCTTCGAACGGGTCGCGCGGCTCGGGACGAAGGCCGGGAGCGAGGGCCGAGGCTTCAGGATCCGCGCGCCCCTCCTCGCCATGACGAAGGCCGACATCGTGCGGCTCGCCCTCGCCCTCGGTCTCGACCCGGGTCTCACGACGTCCTGCTACGACCCGGGGCGAAAGGGCAGGGCCTGTGGAAAGTGCGACGCCTGCCTGCTCCGCGCGAAGGGTTTCGCGGAAGCAGGAGCAACCGACGCCAAGGCGAAATCCACAATCTGACAGTATTACGTTAGATTTTACTTGACAACGGCGCAGTCAGATTCTATCTTTAGGTTGATGAATCTCGAGCGTTTTACCCACAAAGCACAAGACGCCCTCCAGAAGACGGCTCAAGCCGCGCGCACGGAGGGACATCCCGAGGTCACTCCCGAACATCTCACCGAGGCCCTCCTGACGCAGGAAGAGGGAGTGGTGCCAGCGCTCCTCGAGCGCGTCGGCGTCGCGCCGGGCCTCGCGCTCAAGGACGTCCAGAAGGAGCTCAGCCAGCTCCCCACCGTCCGGGGCGAAGGGGCGGAGCCGCGCTTCTCCCCCGCGCTCGTGAAGCTCATCGACCTCGCCGAGAAGATCGCCGCAGCATTCAAGGACGACTACATCGCGAGCGAACATCTCTTCCTCGCACTGCTGCGCGACGGCAAGTCGAAGGCCGCGAAGGCCCTCCTCGCCCGCGGCCTTTCCGAAGCGTCCCTTCTCGCCGCCCTCAAGGACGTGCGCGGCTCGAGCCGCGTCGCGGACCCCGACGCCGAGGACAAGTACCAGGCCTTGAAGCGCTATGCGAAGGACCTGACCGACCTCGCGAAGAAGGGCAAGCTCGACCCCGTCATCGGACGCGACGAGGAAATCCGCCGCGTCATGCAGGTGCTGACGCGCCGTACGAAGAACAATCCCGTCCTCATCGGCGACCCCGGGGTCGGGAAGACCGCCATCGTGGAGGGGCTTGCCCGCCGCATCGTCGCGGGCGACGTGCCCGAGACGCTCAAGGGCAAGCGCGTCGTGTCGCTCGACCTCGGCGCGATGCTCGCCGGCGCGAAGTTCCGCGGCGACTTCGAGGAGCGCCTGAAGGCGGTTCTCAAGGAAGTCGAGGAGTCCGACGGAAAGGTCATCCTCTTCATCGACGAGCTGCACACGCTCATCGGTGCGGGCGCGGCCGAGGGCGCCATGGACGCGGGGAACATGCTCAAGCCCGCTCTGGCCCGAGGCGAGCTCCGCGCGATCGGCGCCACGACCATCGGCGAATACCGCAAGCACATCGAGAAAGACCCCGCGCTCGAACGGCGCTTCCAGCCCGTGTTCGTGGGCGAGCCTTCCGTCGAAGACACGATCGCGATCCTCCGCGGC